>NZ_JAWXQV010000087.1:0-115914 GCF_033843325.1 Klebsiella sp. JN_Kp126
TAGCCGCGACCGGGGAGCAGAGCGCAGAGTAGCTGAATTTCCCGGAGGCGATGCTTACGCATCTGTCCGGGCTAACGGCCCGTGGACGGCTGTTAACCTGTAGCCCGGGCAGGCGCTTTGCGCCGCCCCCGGGAGCAAAGCGCAGAGTAGCATAATCACCCCTTACCGAGCGGAAACGGGCGATCCTGCACAACCGTTTTCATCACCAGCGTCGACCGCAGGTGCTGCACGCCGGGCATTGCCGAGAGTTTGTCATCATACAGTTTCTGGAACGCCGGGAGATCGCGGGTTACCACGTGCATCAGGTAGTCCGGATCGCCAAACAGGCGCTGCGCCAGCACGATTTGCGGTATCTCTTCCACCGCCTCCTCAAACGCGCTTACCGCTTTCTTATCGCCCTCTTTTAGCGTCGCGAAGACGATCGCCAAAAAGTTAAAGCCCATTTTGGCCGGATCCAGATTAGCCCGATAGCCGGTAATCACCCCTTCTTGCTCCAGCGTCCGCAGCCGTCGATGACAGGGCGAAAGGCTGAGATTCACCCGCTCGGCCAGCTCGGTTATCGACAGCCGTCCGTCAGCCTGTAGCTCAGCAAGAATTTTTCGATCGATGCTATCCATTTGGAAGATTTTCCCTCAGAAGAACGTCTTAAAGCATAACATTGAAAGCTCATTGCGCAATAAACTCGATATTCTTTCCCTCAAATAACCGCCGCTTAACGAGGGAAAATGATGAGAAATTGCCGTCAGCACGCAGAGGTGAGCCGTCCATGGAAATGAGCTTTATCGTCAGCTTTTGGCTGGTCTCCTTTCTGCTGATCATCACGCCGGGCGCTGACTGGGCCTATACCATCAGCGCGGGGATCAACGGACGGCGCGTGATACCCGCCGTCGCCGGGCTCATGTCTGGCCACCTGCTGGCCACGCTGATCGTCATCGCCGGAATCGGCGTGTTAATCGCCAATCATCCGCTGGCGCTATCGACGCTCACGCTGCTGGGCGCGGGCTATCTGATGTGGCTGGGGATCGCTATTTTACGCCATCCGCCGATGCCTGATACCCAGCAGCACAGCGCGGGCAGCTGGAATCGCTGGGCGATTAAGGGGTTATGCATTAGCGGCCTGAATCCAAAAGTCTTTCTTCTGTTTCTGGCCCTCCTGCCGCAGTTTACCGACCCCCAGGGAAGCTGGTCGGTCGCACAGCAGATGTCGGCGCTGGGCGGTATTCACCTTATCACCTGCACACTGGTCTATTTACTGGTCGGATACGGCGCCAAAGCGCTGTTAGCGACCCGGCCTCAAATAGCGCAAAAGGTCAGCATCGGTTCCGGGGTGATGATGGTCGCCATAGCCGCCCTGCTGTTTCTGGAGCAGCTGAGGTAGCCTGCCATATAAGGCGCGAGCGCGTGTCCTGTTCGCGCCACGGCATTATTACGGCAAAAACGCATTGCTGTACGGTTATTTTACATTAGTCATCACCTCACTCTAAATTAGCCAATGCGCGTCTCTCGCTTCCTTATCAGCCAGATTTTTTGGCTACGCAACCCTCCGATATACCCCCTCTTAGCGGCAGCTAAGGTTTATCTCATATGAAATAAAACAATTCTTAACGCTCGCCACAATTGTTGCGCTTCCTGTTTTCCCTATTCATAAGATGGTTTTTGCAGTATGGTTAACATTATTAGAAGTTATATACTGCTACATACCCAGTTAAGGAGAAAAAGAATGAGCAGGATATGGGCCCTACCCAAAACCGCAATGCCGAATATATATATAAAAATAAGAACTGCCTGTCCAAAAGAAGTCATATCGCTTAAATATTGCCAGCAGCAGCAATAAATAATGTACATGCAGCCGAATCTTATCATTATCTTATGATGGCCAAAAAGTGCGCTCGCCGGCTGTATAATAAAGGGAACTCAATGAAAAGCAATGCTATTTTAAAAAAAAGGAACTTCCTGACTCACAATGAAATAGAGTCATTGCTCAAAGCGGCCAACAGTGGTGCACATGCCACGCGCAATTATTGCCTGACATTATTGTGTTTTATTCACGGATTACGCGCCAGTGAAATATGCCGCCTGCAAATTTCCGATATCGACCTTAGTTCTAAATGCATCTATATTCACCGTCTTAAAAATGGATTCTCGACAACGCATCCTTTGCTAAATAAAGAAATCCGCGCATTAAAAAACTGGCTACAGATCCGCGCCTCGTACCCACAGTCCGACAGCGAATGGTTATTTCTATCACGAAAAGGTAATCCTTTGTCTCGCCAGCAGTTCTATCAGATTATTTCCGCCTCTGGTGATAATGCCGGGCTATCGCTCGAAATTCATCCGCATATGCTCCGTCATTCATGCGGCTTCGCCCTGGCCAATATGGGCATTGATACCCGCCTTATCCAGGACTACCTGGGCCACCGCAACATTCGCCATACCGTATGGTATACCGCCAGTAACGCTGGCCGTTTCTATGGTATCTGGGACGAAAGCAGAGATAGACAGCGGAGCCCTGTTCTGCCGTAATGCTCGATGCCAGGGAGGGCGTCAAAATAACCGTCAGGCAGCGGTAAACATTAAAAAAAATTAACCATACGGTGTTTATGATTATTGTTCCGGCAAGTTCACAGCGCAACGATGATTTATCTTATTACCCCGGGCATGGCCCTGCATATAAATGCATCAACTCCCTCCCGTTTAAAATAACCACAACCATGCTTTTTTCCTTTTAATTTTATGCACCTGAAAAAGAACCGCAGCGCAGAGGTTGTCGCCATCAATAAAATCTATAAGAATAAGATTTATCATCTGCAATATTCTGCCCCACAGCCGCTACAATGTCATTATTCAACTATGCTTAAGCCCCTTCATATAATACGCGATTAACCTTGCGGATTATTTGTGAGCGCCCCCTGCGGTCAGCAGGGTCGTGTTAATTTTCAAGATCATATCAGGAGTTATTTATTGTGAACCGACGTCGTTTTCTTACCGGTAAAGAAGTTCAGGCGATGATGCTGGCAGCCCGCCACGGGCAAACGGGAGAGCGGGATTACTGTCTAATCCTGCTCGCTTTTCGTCATGGTATGCGCATTAGCGAATTACTCGATCTGCACTATCGCGACCTCGATCTTGTCGAAGGCCGCATCAATATTCGACGGCTGAAGAATGGATTCTCCACCGTACATCCTCTGATGGCCGATGAATGTGACGCCATCAGGCGCTGGAGTCAGGTACGCGGCGCCTGGAAAGGCGCGCAAAAAACCGATGCGCTGTTTATATCGCGACGCGGTACTCCGCTTTCGCGTCAGCAGGCTTACCGCATCATCCGCACCGCTGGCGTAGACGCTGGCACGGCTACCCATACTCACCCGCATATGCTGCGCCATGCCTGCGGTTACGAACTGGCGGAGAGAGGGGCCGACACCCGCCTTATTCAGGACTACCTCGGCCATCGAAACATTCGCCATACCGTACGCTATACGGCCAGCAACGCCGCGCGATTCGCCGGACTCTGGGAGCGCAACAACCTGATGGAGTGGAATTTACAAAATCAGAGAATGCAAAATAAGCATTTGATAAATAAGGGAAAATAGCTTACCGAACAGGTCAATTGGGGCCAAACTGTGTGCATCATAAAAATATTCCGTAACCTTTTGCAACCATTGAATGCATCAAACAGGGGGTAAAAACCAATATCACATTGATTAACAATGTTTTTTTATTTTTAATCTTTTCCAGAAACGTCCTTCTTTCCGCTGCCCAACCTTCCCGGCCACGCGTTGCCGATAGCCATCCATGGCTTATTAAGCCTTAACGATATCGATTTTTTATGTCGTTAAACAATGAAAAAACAGATTAAAAAACCAAATAAACCATCAACTAATCATAATTTCAGTCAATTACGTCAACGAGTCAAAATGGCCCCAAATGTCTCATTTTTTGGGTGAAAAACATGCAGAACCGCAGCCGAATATATCGGCTGAAACATGAAATACCTGGAGGTCATGATGACGGCCAGATCGGTTCGTAATCCCGATATTGTTCAAAGGAAAACAACATGAAAATCAAATCACTGGCAATCGTTGTTCTGTCAGCCCTGTCTCTGAGCTCCGCGGCGGCGCTGGCCGACACCACGGTAAATGGCGGCACGGTGCATTTTAAAGGGGAAGTCGTCAACGCAGCCTGCGCTATTGACGCGGGTTCAATCGATCAGACCGTTCCAATGGGCCAGGTACGTTCGGCGAAACTGGCGACTGCGGGCAGCACCAGCACGGCTGTCGGCTTCAATATCCAGTTGAACGATTGTGACACCACCGTTGCCACCAAGGCCTCCGTCGCCTTCACCGGCACCGCGATTGACAGCACCAACACCACCGTACTGGCGCTGCAAAGCTCTGCGGCAGGCAGCGCGACTAACGTCGGCGTGCAGATCCTTGACCGTACCGGTACGCCGCTGGCGCTGGATGGCGCAACCTTCGGCGCAGCTTCCACCCTGAACGATGGCACTAACATCATTCCGTTCCAGGCTCGCTACTACGCGACTGCCGCTGCCACTGCCGGTACCGCTAACGCTGACGCCACCTTTAAAGTGCAGTACCAGTAATTTTTTCATCAGGCAGGGAAGCGCGCCGGGCCAGGAAGGCCCGTTATCCATAACGGAATTCGGGTGATAACGATGCAAAGGATGAAGTCAGGTCTGTTGATATTTTTGCTCCCGCCGCTGGCGCTGGCCGGTAACCAGTGGAACGTCACGCTGCCCGGTGGAAACATGCGCTTTCAGGGGATCATTATTGCCGAGTCCTGCCGCGTTGAAGCGGGCGACCGGCAAATGACGGTCAACATGGGGCAGATCAGCAGCAATCGGTTTCATTCGGTCGGAGAAGACACCAACCCCGTCCCCTTCAATATCCACCTGCAGGAGTGCAGTACCGCCGTCAGCCAGCGCGTTGGCGTGGCCTTTCACGGCGTCGCCGATGGTAAAAACCCGGACGTGCTCTCGGTGGGCGAAGGACCGGGGATAGCGACCGGCGTGGGCGTCGCTCTGTTTGATAGAGACGACCATCCAATCCCACTGAACGGCCCTCCCGCCGCCTGGACAAGATTGTATACCGGGCCAACCACATTGCATTTTGTCGCGAAATACCGGGCAACAGGGCATCAGGTCACCGGAGGCGCGGCCAACGCTCAGGCCTGGTTCTCCCTGACCTATCAGTAATGAATCAGCAGACGAACCGAAAACAGGAAACGACGGTGACGATAAAAGGGGTAAACGTGAGAACAACACTGGCGATAACGCGCGGTTTACTGGCGGGAGCACTGATGATAGCCGCCATGGGATTTACCGCTCGCGCCGAGGCTGGCGTGGCGCTGGGGGCGACCCGCGTCATCTATCCTGCCGGGCAAAAGCAGGTTCAGCTGGCGGTCACCAACAACGACGAAAAGAGCACTTATTTGATTCAGTCATGGGTGGAGAATGCCGACGGCGCGAAGGACGGCCGCTTTGTCATCACCCCGCCGCTGTTCGCCATGCAGGGAAAAAAAGAGAATACCCTGCGCATCATTGATGCCACCAACGGCCAGCTGCCGCAGGATCGGGAAACGCTGTTCTGGATGAACGTCAAAGCGATCCCGTCGATGGATAAATCAAAGCTCAGCGACAACACTCTCCAGCTGGCGATCATCAGCCGCATCAAGCTCTATTACCGTCCGGCAAAGCTGGCGCTGCCGCCGGATCAGGCTGCGGAAAAGTTGAAATTTCGCCGCGGCACAGGGACGCTTACGCTGATCAACCCCACCCCCTACTACCTGACGGTCACCGAACTCAACGCCGGTACCCGGGTGCTGGAAAATGCGCTGGTTCCGCCGATGGGTGAAGCCAGCGTTAAATTGCCCGCCGATGCCGGTCGCGAGATTACATACCGGACGATTAACGACTACGGCGCGCTGACTCCTCGGATGCAGGGCGCTACGCAATAACTGACGGGAGACCGCGTTCTCCCGGAAATAAAAATAAGAACTGACAGCCGGGCGACTTTGGACCGGAGGGACTATGTCACATCTGAAATATGGACTCGACGATCTGGGCTCCGGGCGTAAAAGCAGCCACGGGTCGGGGAATGCGCGCGCTTTCGCTCAAATCTCGCTGGCTCTGTTACTTGCCGCACCGATCTTTTCTGTGCAGGCGGAGCTCTATTTTAATCCGCGTTTTTTAGCGGATGACCCTGCCGCCGTGGCGGACTTATCAGGATTTGCCAACGGCCAGGAGGTCCCTCCGGGAACCTATCGCGTCGATATTTACCTCAATGACGGGTTTATGACCACCCGCGATATCACTTTTAATAGCAGCGAAAACGATCGCTCGCTGGTCCCCTGCCTGACGCGCGGGCAGCTGGCCGGGATGGGCGTCAACACGACATCCATTGAAGGGATCGGCGCTCTGGCATCCGATGCCTGCGTACCGTTAACCGAAACCATTAAGGACGCCACTACCCGCTTCGATGTCGGCTTGCAGCGGCTGTACCTGACCGTACCCCAGGCGTTTATGGGCAACCGCGCCCGCGGCTATATTCCGCCTGAGCTCTGGGACCACGGGATTAACGCCGGGCTGCTGAACTACAACTTCACCGGCAACAACGTCCACAACGACATCGGCGGCAGCAGCAACTACGCGTACCTGAATCTGCAGAGCGGGCTGAACCTCGGCGCCTGGCGCCTGCGCGACAACACCACCTGGAGCTACAGCAGCAGCGGCAGTTCGTCGACCAATGAAAACAAGTGGCAGCACGTCAATACCTGGCTGGAGCGCGACATCACCGCGTTGCGCTCGCGTCTGACCTTGGGCGACAGCTACACCAACGGCGACGTCTTCGACGGCATTAACTTCCGCGGCGCGCAGCTCGCCTCCGATGACAACATGCTGCCGGACAGCCAGAAGGGGTTTGCCCCGGTTATCCACGGCATTGCCCGCGGCACCGCTCAGGTATCGGTCAAACAGAACGGCTATGAGATCTACCAGAGCACGGTGCCGCCCGGCCCGTTCACCATCAACGATCTCTACTCTGCCGGCAACGGCGGCGACCTGCAGGTGACCATCAAAGAGGCCGACGGCAGCAGCCAGGTCTTCACCGTCCCTTACTCGTCCGTTCCGGTACTCCAGCGCGAGGGCCATACCCGCTATGCCGTCACCGCCGGAGAGTACCGCAGCGGTAACGATCGGCAGGACAAACCGAAGTTCTTCCAGAGCACCGTAATGCGCGGTCTTCCCGCGGGCTGGACCCTGTACGGCGGCACTCAGCTGGCGGACCGCTACCGCGCCTTTAACCTCGGCGTCGGCAAAAATCTGGGCCAACTGGGGGCGCTGTCGCTGGATATCACCCAGGCCAACGCCACCCTGCCCGATGACAGCGAGCATCAGGGGCAGTCGGTGCGTTTCCTCTATAACAAGTCGCTGACGGATACCGGCACCAACATTCAGCTGGTGGGCTACCGCTACTCGACGCGCGGCTATTTCAGCTTCGCCGACACCACCTACAGCCGGATGAGCGGCTACAACGTCGAGACCCAGGACGGCGTGGTGCAGATGAAGCCGAAGTTCACCGATTACTACAACCTCGCGTACAACAAGCGCGGCAAGATACAGCTCAGCGTCACCCAGCAGCTGGGGCGTACCGCCACGCTCTATCTGAGCGGTAGCCACCAGACCTACTGGGGAACCAGCAGCGCCGACCAGCAGCTCCAGGCCGGGCTTAACGCTGCCGTCGACGATATCAACTGGACCCTGAGCTACAGCCTGACCAAAAACGCCTGGCAGCAGGGGCGCGACCAGATGCTGGCGCTCAACATCAGTATCCCATTCAGCCACTGGATGCGCTCCGACAGCACCTCCGCCTGGAGAAACGGTAACGCCAGCTACAGCATGTCCAACGATCTGAACGGCAGGACCACCAGCCTTGCCGGCCTGTACGGCACGCTGCTGGAGGATAACAACCTGAGCTACAGCATGCAGACCGGCTACGCCGGCGGCGGCGATGGCAACAGCGGCGGCACCGGATACGCGGCGCTGAACTACCGCGGCGGCTACGGTAACGCCAACGTCGGCTACAGCCGCAGCGACGGTATCAAACAGCTCTACTACGGCCTGAGCGGCGGCGTGCTGGCCCACGCTGACGGCATCACCCTGAGCCAGCCGATGAACGACACGGTCGTGCTGATCAAAGCCCCCGGCGCGGATGGCGTAAAGGTAGAAAACCAGACCGGGGTACGGACCGACTGGCGCGGCTACGCCGTGCTGCCCTACGCCACCGAATACCGGGAAAACCGGGTGGCGCTGGACACCAATACGCTGGCCAACAACGTCGACCTTGATGATGCGGTGGTCAGTATTGTGCCCACCCACGGGGCGATTGCGCGCGCCGAATTTAAGGCCAGCGTCGGCATGAAGCTGCTGATGACGCTGACCCACAACGGTAAACCGGTTCCTTTTGGCGCCATAGCCGCCGCTGTCGATAGCCAGACCAGCAGCATCGTCGCCGATAACGGCCAGGTCTATCTGAGCGGGATGCCGCTGGCGGGCAAGGTGCGGGCGAAATGGGGCGAAGGTCCGAACGCCAGCTGTGAGGCCAGCTACAGCCTGCCGCCGGAAAGCCAGAACAAGGCGTTAAGCCAGCTGTCGGCAGCGTGCCGCTAAGGAAATCATGATGATGAGAAAAAACCTGTATTTGCTGGGCGCCATACTCTCTCTGGTCTCCTTCAGCACCCCTGCCGCCGATAGCACCATCACGATTAGCGGATATGTCAGGGATAACACCTGCGCCGTCGCAGGCGAGTCAAAAGATTTTACCGTCGATCTGATGAATAACGCCGCCAAACAGTTTAATGCCGTCGGCACGACCACGCCGCTGGTGCCGTTTCGCATCGTGCTGTCGCCCTGCGGCGGTTCCGTCACCGCGGTCAAAGTCGGCTTTACCGGCATAGCGGATAGCGACAACACCAGCCTGCTTAAGCTGGACAGTGGCGTATCGGCAGCGTCCGGCATCGGCGTGCAGATCCTTAACGGCAGCCGGGCGCCCCTGGTACTCAACGCCCCCTCGTCAAACGTCGCATGGACAACGCTGAAACCCGGGCAGACCAACACCCTTAACTTTTACGCCCGGCTGATGACCGCGCGCGTCCCGATTACGGCAGGACACGTTAATGCCACCGCAACCTTCACGCTTGAATTTCAGTAACCGGAGGCTGAAATGAAATGGACTCATGCACCCTGGCTGCTGGCGGTAATAATGGCCTTCGCCAGCGCCCCCCGCGCCGCCGACGTGACCATTACCGTTAACGGCAAAGTGGTGGCCAAACCCTGTACCATCGCCACGCCGAAGGCCACCGTTGACCTTGGTGATTTATACACCTTTAACATGCTTTCACCCGGCTCGGCATCAGGCTGGCATGACGTCACCCTCGATCTCAGCAACTGTCCGGTCGGCACCTCGCGGGTCACCGCCACCTTCAGCGGAACGGCGGACAGCACGGGCTATTACAAAAATCAGGGAACCGCGGGCAACCTCCAGCTGGAGCTGCAGGATACCAGCGGCGCCCGGTTTAACAACGGCACAAGCAAAACGGTGGCCGTCAACGATGCCACGCAATCCACCCGCTTTCCATTGCGCGTCAGGGCGCTGACGGTTAACGGCGGACCAACGCAAGGAACAATCCAGGCGGTGATTAACGTCACCTACACCTGGCTATAAGGCAGGAGAACGTTATGAATCAGCGGATTACCGCTCCCCGTAGATGTCGTATGGCGCTGGTCAAGGCGCTGTGGCTGGCGCTTGTGTTAGCGGGCTTTTCCACCAGCGTCAGGGCCTATACCTGCTACGACTCCACCGGCACCATATTAAACAGCGATACCGGTGGGAAAGTATCCAACGTCTACGTTAACCTGCAGCCAAGCCTCGGAGCGGGGCAGAACCTGGTCGTCGACTTATCCAGCTCGATTTTTTGTAAAAATGACGCGCCGGACCGGCGCAACGACATGGTAAGCATGCTACAGGGCTCGGCCTATAGCGGCCTGCTGACCAATTTTACCGGTTCTTTAAAGTACTACGGGGTTAGCTATAGCTTCCCGCTAAACTCCCCGACCGCCAGCCATAATTTTACTTCCGGCAACTACACCAGCTGGAATACCCAGCTCTACCTGACGCCAATATCCACCGCCTCCGGGCTGGCGATAAGCGCCGGCTCGCATATCGCCACGCTGGTGATGTATCAGGTGGGTTCCGATATCAACGGCGGCGGTAACGTTCGTACCTCTAAATTTACCTGGAACATCTATGCCAACAATAGCGTGATTATCCCGACGGGCGGCTGCGATGTTTCCGCTCGCAACGTCACGGTAACGCTGCCTGAGTACCCGGGTTCGACCGCTGTTCCGCTCACGGTACGCTGCGGGCAAAATCAAAAGATAGGTTTTTACCTCTCCGGCACCACGGCGGATAGCGCCAACAGCGTTTTCACCAATACCTCTTCCGCCTCACCGGCCCAGGGGATAGGCGTCCAGCTATTGCGCAATGGCACCATTCTGCGCTCAAACAGTACCGTCTCTATGGGAACCGTGGGCACCTCCGCGGTCAACCTCGGACTCACCGCAACCTATGCGCGAACCAGCGGCCAGGTCACTGCGGGCAACGTACAATCCATTATTGGGGTGACCTTTGTTTACCAGTAACGCGCCCGCGGCGCGCGGCAGAGCGGGAGTGGACTATATCCTTTCGCCCTGCTCGCTAGTCGCCGATGGGTTAGTCAAAGTGATGATGGCCAGCGGCATGCGGCCCGTTGTGCTGCCGTCGGATACGCAGACGCTTCCCGGCGACGCGGGCATTCGCCGCCTTATCGTTTTTCTGCCGGAAACCCCGGCCAGGCTGCTCACCACCCTGCAGCAGGCCGCTGCGTTTCTTGAACATTCCGCGACGCCGCTGCCAATGCTGATCCTCAGCCGCAGCCCGGCCAGCTGGCTGTGGCATACGCTGCTGCATCAGGTCATCGATCACCGTTTGCTTGCCGAAGTGCGCACCGCCGCCTCGGACCTACCCGTCCCCAGCCTGACCGCAGTGCTGCAGGACTATATTTTGCAAAGATATCCTTCACTTAAGCAGCTGGCCGACGAAGAGATACACCTCGGTGGAAAGATCCCTGGCGGGCTCACCCGGCCGGAGCTGAATGCCATTCTCGGTCTACTCAGCGGATACAGCGTCAACGCTCAGGCAAAGCGCCGCGGCATTAGCCACAAAACGCTTTATAACCAGCGAACGGCAGGACTGAAAAAAATGGTGGAACATCATCCTCATCTGGCAAACCGATTCCCCGGCAGTCAGACCAAAGGGCAGAATATCCAACCGGATGCTGCGCTTTCCGCCTTCGAGCGCGAGTTTGTCCACGCCATTCACTGTCGGCAAATTTTCCCGGTATTCCAGCCCATCACCGATGGTCGGATGCAGCTAAAAGGATTAGAGATCCTCTGTCGCTGGCGGCAAAAAGGACAGGTTCTGCTGCCGGGCGAGTTTTTACCGCAGATACGTTCCGCGTACGCCTGGCTGGTGTTGACCGCCTTTGTGCTTCGCGAGGCCGTGGAGAATATCAATCAGCATTCCGGGGAGTTTTATTTCTCGGTCAATATTCCCGCCGCTATCGCCAGCAATGACAACCTGATCCGGATGGTGGAGACCGCGCGCCAGCAGCTGCGTCAGCCCCATCTATCCTCGAGGCTGGTACTGGAATTTGCTGAAACCCTGGATCTCAACCTGCAGAGTAAAATTGCCGACAATATTTCCCGGCTACGCAAGCAGGGCTTTACCATTATGCTGGATGACTGCTTTTCACAAAGCAGCGTCATGTTTCCGGTGCGATCGGTCAGGTTTAGCGCCTATAAGCTGGATATGAGCATCGTCAACGACATGCAGCGCGATCCTCATGCCCTGGCCCTGATCAAAAGCCTGCTCTACTACTGTCAGCTAACCGGTAGCCGCTGTGTTGCCGAAGGCGTGGACAGTCTGGATAAATTCAACCGGCTGAAAGCGCTGGGGATCGACCGTTTTCAGGGTTATCTCATCTCGCCGCCGGTGGAGCGAGAAAACGTAAACGATCTTATCCATCGGCTTTTATCTGGCCGCGGCCTGAGCCTTATCGACGGATGAAAAGTCGCCAGAATACGTCGCCGACCGCAACAGGATAAAATTGTTGCGCCAGCATGCTGGCGCATTTATTCAGGCGCGAATATCGTCGTACTCGCGAGTATTATCAAATTCATGTTTAGCAAACGGGCATAGCGGTATAATTTTACGCTGCTCGCCGCGCATTTTTTCCACCACTTTCGCCACCAGCTTTTTCCCCACCCCCTGACCTTTCAGGCTGGGGTCGACGTCGGTGTGTTCAATAATGCTGAGGTGCTCGCCCGTGGGTACAAAAACAATTTCCGCCACCTGCTTCCCGTCGGCGTCATTGACGTAAAACTTGTTATGACCTTCCAGTATTTCCATCATTTCCTCGCTTATTTTTGACGATACTTTAGTGCGCCGCTCGGGCAGGTATCAATAACCTTAACCACCGTGGCCACGTCCACTTCATCCGGGACGATCCACGGTTTGCGTTTCAGGTTGAAAAGCTTCGCGCTACCGCGCACGCAGTTACCCGAGTGCTGACAGATATCGGTGTTAAAGTAGACATCGATTTTCTCGCCGGTATAGGCGCGATAGCCCGCTTCCAGTAGTTCTTTATCCATGACATTGCCTCAGTTCTGACTATTTTTTTAGCTTTGGCTCTAAGCATAGCCCTGCCAACAACCGCTGACTATCGGCGACGGGCGAAATTTATATTCCAGCGGCCTCACGCCATTAATGCAGAATGAATGATTTTCTATGCACTCGTTATCCAAAGAAAATGTTCTGTTTATCGATGAAATACAGACGCTTCGGTTATATCTATCTTTTATTTCCCCAGTAGGGAGATTACACTCATTTCACCTTAACCCGAGCACTCAGGTATTCAGTCTTGAATCGCATTGTAAAGCTGCCGCGCCCTACGCTCTTATTCTTGCTATTTACGCTCTCCGGCTGCTCATTATCCCCGGCGATTCCGGTATTAGGCGCCGCATTCCCGGGCTGGTTTTTCTGCTTAACAGGCGCCGCGCTGTTACTTATTCCCTGCCATATCCTGATTGTGCGTAAAGGATGGCAGTCGCGATTTTCTCCGCTGGTCTTCAGCTATCTGGCGCTGATGTTCCTGTTCGCCACGATTCTGTGGTTCCTGCTCTTCGTAAACTAGATACCTATGACCTCATCCCGCTCAAGCGTTATCCGCAAAAAATGGCCCCTGCTGGCGCTCGTTCTCGCCGCTATCGTGGCGCTGATTCTGGTTATCTGGCAGCTGCAAACCTCGCCGGAAACCAACGATGCCTATGTCTATGCCGACACCATCGACGTGGTGCCGGAAGTGAGCGGGCGGATCGTCGAGATGCCGATTCGCGACAATCAGCGGGTAAAAAAAGGCGACCTGCTGTTCCGCATCGACCCGCGCCCCTACCAGGCGATGCTTGATGATGCCAAAGCCCGCCTGACCACGCTTGATGCGCAGATCGTGCTGACCCAGCGCACGATTAAAGCGCAGGAATATAACGCGCAGTCGGTCAGCGCCGCCGTTGAACGGGCTAAGGCGCTGGTTAAACAAACCACCTCTTCACGCATTCGCCTTGAGCCGCTGGTACCGCAAGGGTTTGCCTCCCAGGAGGATCTTGATCAGGCGCGAACGGCAGAAAAAGCGGCGCGCGCCGAGCTGGAAGCCACCCTGCTGCAGGCCAAACAGGCTTCCGCCGCCGTGACCGGCGTCGATGCCATGGTGGCGCAGCGGGCGGGCATCCTCGCGCAAATTGCGCTGGCCGAGCTGCACCTCGAATTTACCGAAGTCCGCGCGCCGTTTAACGGCGTGGTGGTGGCGCTGAAAACCACGATCGGCCAGTACGCCTCGGCCCTGAAGCCGGTCTTTACCCTGCTTGATGGCGACCACTGGTACGTGGTGGCGAACTTCCGCGAAACCGATTTAAAAAACGTGCGGCCCGGCGTTCCGGCCAGAATCACCGTGATGACCAACCACAGTCGCGCCTTCGAGGGCGTGGTCGACTCGGTCGGCACCGGCGTTCTGCCCGACGGCGGCAGCGTGATTGAAGGCCTGCCGTTGATCCAGAAGAGTATCAACTGGGTCCACGTCTCCCAGCGCTTCCCGGTCAAAATCGCCGTTAAAGACCCCGACCCGAACCTGTTTCGTATGGGCGCCTCCGCCAGCGCCGTTCTGCAGCCGCAATAAGGAGACGGCATGCAGAGCTTGTGGCCCTTTCTGACCCGGGAACTCCGCGATGCGCCGGGGCGGGCGAACTACACCCTGCGCCTGACGCTCAGCTGCGCGGTGCTGATTGTGCTGTTTATGACGCTGCATATTCCCTTCCTCGCCGTCGCGCTGATCGTGGTGTTTTACGTCAGCCAGCCGAACGTCCTGATGATCAAACTGGTAAGCGTGGTTTTCGTGGTGACCGTCAGCGTCGCGCTGGGCGGCGTGCTGCTGATTATCAAGTGGACCTATGACTATCCGCTGATCCGCCTGGTCGCCTCGGTGATCCTGTTCTTCTGCGCCATTTACCTGATGCGGGTGCTCGGCAAGATCGGGCTGGCGTTTTTCGTGGTGGCGCTGGCGGTCATCTACGCCCAGACCTTCCCGTCGATGACCAGCCAGAGCGAAATTCTGGTGCGCCTGCTGCTGTGGCTATGGGTGGCGATCAACACAGCCATTCTGGTGACCCTGCTGGTCAACGCCTGTTTCCAGCAGGCCTTTCCCGGCTATCAGTTTAAAGCCCGGCTGGTGGTGATGCTCCGCCAGACGGCGCGGCGCCTGAGCCAGCCGGACGATGGCACGCCGCCGCCCACCGTTACCGAGATTGCCGGGCAGTTTAACCAACTGCGGTCCCTGTATCAGCAGGCCGCGCGCGCCACGCCGGAGATTGCCGCCAGCCCGCAGGCCTGGCAGTCGCTGATGGCCGCCGCGCTGAGCTGCTCTCATTTGACGGCGCTGCTCCAGCCGGGCGACGACCATCCCGATGCGCGTCGGCGGATAGCCAGCCAGCTTAACGCGCTGGCGGATAATCTGCCCGCGGCGGCGGAGGTCCAGCCGCTGATTGTCCCGCGCGACGGCGCCAACAGCGCCATTTTGCAGGAAATCGCCGAGGTTCTGGCGCGGCTGGCGCGCGGCGAAACCATCCCGCTGCCGCAGGGCGAAGTAGAAAAAGCGCCGCTGCTTTTGCCGGACGCGTGGTCCAATCCGGCCTATCTGCACTTTGCCCTGAAAACGCTGCTGGCGACGCTGCTGTGCTACGTTTTTTACACCGCCGCCGACTGGCAGGGCATCCACACCATCATGCTGAGCTGCGTGATCGTCGCCCAGCCGGGCCTGGGCGCCACCATGCAGAAAACGTGGCTACGCATCGGCGGCGCGCTGCTGGCCACGCTGATTGCGCTGCTTCTGATCGTCTTTGTGCAGCCCTGGACCGATTCGCTGAGCGGCCTGCTGGCGATGACCCTACCGGTCTTCGCGCTGGCGGCGTGGATTGCGGCGGGGTCAGAGCGCATCGCCTACGCCGGCATTCAGATAGGCTTTACCTTCGCGCTGGCGTTCCTGAGCTGGTTTGGCCCGCTCAGCAACCTTACCGAGCTGCGCGACCGGGTTATCGGCATCCTGCTCGGCGTGCTGGTTTCCTCCATTGTGCATCTCTATTTATGGCCCGATAGCGAAGCGCCGCAGCTGAAAGCGCGTCTGGCCCAGCTGTATCGCCAGTTGGCGCAAACCCTCGCCGCCCGCGACGATGAGGTTCAGCAGGTACCGCTGTTTGCCGCGCTGACCGAGAGCGAAACCTTAATCAACCGGGTGGCCGCCGAGCCGCTGGGAACCTATGCGCACCCGTGGCCGGAAGCCAAAAGCTGGCCGGCGCGGGCAACCTTTCGTCAGGCAGAGGAGATCCTGCGCCTCAGCGAAGGCTATCGCCTCTACGCCGCGCCGGAAGATACCTTTTTAGCCCGCTGCGCCCGGCGGCTTGAAGCCTACGCCAGCGATATCGATGCGCAGCAAAATACCGTTGAGCGCGTTCAGGCGCAGCAGCCGGATCCGGCGAATCCGTTCGGCGCGCCGCTGGTCAATGCGCTGGCCGCGCTGCCCACGTGGCCGCTTGCGTCTTCCGTTATTCCGCGACAGGCAACCCGATCATGACGAAAACCACTCCTCTTCCGCGCGTCTGGCGCTCCCTGGCGCTTGCCTTCGCCCTCACGCAATTAGCCGGCTGCGCGTTAATTCAGGACGATCCTGGCCAGGTACCGCTGGTCAACCCGCAGCAGGCCGAGCTGGCGCAGGTGATCCACCTGGCGAACAGCGGCTGGCCGACGGCACGGTGGTGGGAAGGCTATCAGGATCCCCAGCTCAATATGCTGGTTAATCGCGCGCTGCAGAACTCTCCTACCATGCAGGCGGCGCGGCTGCGTATTTCGCAATCGCAGTCCACGGTTGAGCTGGCGCAGTCGGCAATGGGCGTTCAGGCCACCGCCGTGGCGGCGCAAAACCGCCTGCGGGTGACCAATAAACAGTTTACCTGGCCCTACTCCTTCTCCCTGCCGGTGGATAAAAACGGCCCCTGGTACACGCTGAATACGGTCGGCGTCGGAGCGACGCTGAATATCGATTTATGGGGCGCCGACCGCGCCCGCGTCGCCGCCGCGATTGGCGAAAAGAACGCCCGCCAGGCGGAGACCGCCGGTATCAAGCTGGATCTCGCCAGCAGTGTGGCTCAGCTCTATTTCGCGATGCAGGCAACTTTTCAGAAAATCGAATTACTCAACCAGCTGGAGGCTATCGCCCGCCTCTCGGTGCAGGCGCACGAGCATCGTACCGCGCGCGGCGTCGAGGATAGCGTCGATGTCGCCAATGCCCAGGCGGAGCTGCTGGCGGCGCAGCAGCAGGTGATTACGGCGCAGGGGACGCTGACGCAGTACCGGGAAACCCTGCGGGCGCTGATCGGCGCCGATGCGCATAGCATGCCGGAGATTCACCCCGTGGCGCTGCCGACGCTGCAGGAAACGCTCCCGGACTCGCTCTCGTTTGAGCTGCTGGCCCGCCGCCCGGACCTGCAGGCGCTGCGCGGCTACGTTAGCGCTTCCATGAGCCAGGTGGACGCGGCAAAAGCGGCCTTTTACCCGCACTTTGATATCAAGGCCTTCTGGGGCTACAACGCGCTGAGCGTCGGCGATCTGTTTAAGTCCTCATTCCAGCAGATCAATATACTGCCGGGGCTCTATTTACCGCTGTTTGACGGCGGGCGCTTAAACGCCAACCTGAAATCGACGCGTACGGCGAGCAATATTTTGATTAAGCAGTACAACCAGGCGGTGCTGGACGCGGTGCGCGACGTGGCGATTAGCTCGAGCCAGCTGAACGATTTGAACCAGCAGGCCGCCCTGCAGCAGCAGAAAGTGACGGCGGCGATGGTGACCACCCGCAGCGCCAGCGCGCACCATCAGCGCGGGCTGGTCAGCTACTATGCGGCGCAGGAGGCGCGTCGCCCGGCCATCGCGCAGCAGCTTTTGCTGCTGGATATCCAGGCCCAGCGGCTCAGTACCGATATCACCTTGATTAAAGCGCTGGGCGGCGATTATCGCGGCCCGGCGCTGAGCGAGAACGCCCCATCGCGCTAGCTTAACAGGCGCCATTCGCGCGCCTGGTTTACCGCCTGGATGCGCCCCTTCACCTGCAGCTTTTCATACAGCTGCTTAAGGTGCCATTTGACGGTTTCCGCCGAAATGCCCAGCTCGCGCGCGACGCCCTTGTTGGAATGGCCGCTGGCAATCAAACGCAGGGTCTGCTGCTCCCGTTCAGTCAGCCGCAGCGCGGGCGGCTGCGGACGCGCCGTATCAATCACGATCCCGGCGGCGGCGAAGCGGGACAGCAAAGCGACGATATCGGCGGTCAGCGCATCATCCGCCGCGCCGCGCTTGTGCATCTCCGCCAGCAGCGCAGCCATCTCTTCCCTCCCCTCCAGCAGGCTGCGCCACAGCCCCTGACGCAGCGCGCGCGCAAGCGCCGGTCGGCAGACAGCCATCGCCTGCTCCCGCTCGCCGGCACGCCAGAGGGCAAGCGCCTGTTTGAGCCGCAAACGCACGGCGAACAGCCACTCGCCGCTGGTTTCCCGCACGCCGGCCAGCGTATCCAACAGCCGGGCGGCGGCCTGCGGTTCGCCGGCGGCGATAAGGAGACGGCTCTGGCTGAGCGCGATATATCCGCCGGCAGCCTCCGTCTGGCTAAGGGTCTGCAGGCGAAGCAGCAGCGCGTCGGCGGCCAGTTTGTCGCCCGCGTGAAGGGCAACGGCAATCCGCTCCGCCAGCAGCGGAGCCTGTGCCCGCAGCCAGCCGCGCTGGGCCGCCAGCCCTTCGGCGTGCAGTAATAGTGATTCGGCTTCCGCCAGTCTCCCCATTTCACGGGCCTGACGGGCCAGGATGATATAGCCGCGGCTAAGGCCGTCGGGCGGACAGAAGTTGTCGATGGTCTCCAGACGCGGAACCAGCAGGCTTTGCGCCTGCTCGCCCTTCCCCTGCTCCCAGGCGATCTCGGCGAGAATGGGCGCCAGGGTAGCGCCGCTGCTGGCGTTCTCGCCAGTATGCTGCTCCGCATAGCGCAGCGCCCCCGCGGCCTGACGTTCCGCTTCGGCGAGATTCCCCTGGCGCAAATAGCTCTGCGCCATGACAAAGGCCCGGTAGACCGTCACGAACAGGTTGCGGTTAGCAACGCTGACGCCGGATACCCGCTGCTGTACCTCCAGCGCCTGCTGCGGCCGGGAGTCCGCAAGATGGCAGTAGCTGAGGATGTTGCACACCAGGCCATCAACCCAGATATCGCCGCAGGGCACCTCGCGCAGCAGCGGTTCGACAATAGCGATACTGCGGGCAATATTGTCAGCAAAGGCTTCGCAGATCGCGCGAACGACCCGCAGCTTCACCCACGAGCTGTGGGCCAGCGCCCCGCCATGCGCCGCCGATTGCGTCTCAATGGCGTCGAGCAGCTGGCGAGCGTCGCTAAACCGGAAGCGGTGGGCTAACGCCCAGGCCAGGTTAAGCTGAAGCTCGATGCGCGACGGGTCGAGATTGGCTGGCAGGTAGCGTATCCACTGCACCAGGGTATCGATATCCCCCTCCTCCGCCAGAGACTGCGCGCCCGCTTCCGCATCCCTGGCCGCCGATTTTCCGGCGGCCAGCGCATGACGTATCGCCTCGGCCCACAGCTGCTGCGAGGCGAACCAGGCGCTGGCGCGATCGTGCAGCTGGCGAATATCAATATCCCCGCCGTGGCGCAGGCGATGCAGCAGCGCGTCGCGCATCAGCGGGTGATAGCGAAACCAGCGGCCGCTGTCGTCCAGCGCGGAAAGAAACAGATTGTGCTGCGCTATCCACCTCAGCATCTCGCCGCCGTTATGGCGGCCGCAGACGGCATCGCACAGATCCGGATGCAGGCGATTAAGCACGGAGGTATGCAGCAGGAAGTCGAATACTTCGGGCGGCAGCGGCGCGAAAATCACTTCATCCAGATAGCGGGAGATTGACCGCGAGCCGACGCCGAAGCCCATCGCCGTAGACGCGTCCGGGGAGAGCGCGGCCATTTTCATTCCCGCGACCCACCCTTGTGTGAGCGCGATAAGCCGGGGGATCGCCTGCGGATCCAGCCCCGACGCGCCAGCGAAATAAGCGCGGGCTTCGCTGGGGTTAAAGCGCAGCTCCGGGTCGTCGACCTCCAGCAGCTGATCCTGCATATGCAGACGGCTCAGGGCTAAAGGCGGCTGACTACGGCTACCGATAAGCAGATGCAGCGCCGGCGGCGCATGGTGCAGCAGCCAGCTCATTCCCTGATGAATCGCCGGGTCGCTGATCCACTGATAGTCGTCGAGGATCAGGTACAGCGGGTGCGGACACTGATTAAGCTGATTAACGAGTTCAGCAAAGAACAGGGGGAGCTCGGCCGGAAGCTCGCCTTGTAACAGATGCAGAAACGACGGGCTCCACCCCTGCCACAGCGGCCGCAGCGCCTCCTGTAGATAACGCATAAACAGCAGCGGCGCGTTGTCGTCCTCTTCAAGGCTCAGCCAGGCCAGCGCGTCCCCTTGTCGAAGGCGGTGCCGATACCACTGCGCCAGCAGGGTGGTTTTGCCAAACCCGGCGGGCGCGCGCAGCAGGGTTAAACGGCGGGAGACGGCGCCGTCGAGGCGCTGCAGCAGGCGCTCCCGCGACAGCAGGCTTTCCGGCGTACGGGGCGGCGTAAAGCGCGTGGAAATAAGCGGCAGCGTCCCGGTGAAACGTAAAGGTTCCTGATGAACAAACGCTGTCAGTGAATCATCCGCCGAGGGTAAAAAAGCCATACCGCGATTACTCCTTAAATCCAGTCCGTACGCTCATTATCCCCCCCATCAGGGGGGTAGGCCACGCTTATTGCGCCCGATAGAGTAGTGCCATTCGCCGCAGCGGCTACGACGACATCGGCCGCGGGCCTCCCTGGTTTATTAATCAGTACAAGGTGAGTACAGACATGGCTATCGAAAATAAAGTTGCGCTGGTGACCGGCGCCGGTCAGGGCATTGGTCGCGGTATCGCGTTGCGTCTGGCTAAAGACGGCGCGTCGGTGATGCTGGTCGACGTGAACCCGGAAGGGATTGCCGCCGTCGCCGCCGAAGTGGAAGCGCTGGGGCGTAAAGCGGCCACCTTCGTCGCTAACATCGCCGACCGCACGCAGGTATACGCCGCTATTGATGAAGCGGAAAAACAGCTGGGCGGCTTTGATATTATCGTGAACAACGCCGGGATCGCCCAGGTTCAGGCGCTGGCCGATGTGACGCCTGAAGAAGTGGACCGCATCATGCGCATCAACGTTCAGGGTACCCTGTGGGGCATTCAGGCGGCGGCGAAAAAATTCATCGATCGTCAGCAGAAAGGGAAAATCATCAACGCCTGCTCTATCGCCGGTCATGATGGTTTCGCGCTGCTGGGCGTCTATTCCGCCACGAAATTTGCCGTACGCGCCCTGACGCAGGCAGCGGCGAAAGAGTACGCCAGCCGCGGCATCACGGTAAACGCCTACTGTCCGGGGATTGTGGGAACCGGAATGTGGACCGAGATCGATAAGCGCTTCGCCGACATTACCGGTGCGCCGGTGGGCGAAACCTATAAAAAATACGTGGAAGGCATCGCCCTTGGCCGCGCCGAAACGCCGGACGATGTGGCAAGCCTGGTCTCTTATCTGGCAGGCCCGGACTCCGATTATGTTACCGGTCAGTCGATTCTGATCGATGGCGGTATTGTTTACCGTTAAGGGATAAACCCGGCGCAGAACGCGCCGGGTTTTTGCGGGATTACGCGTTAGCCGCGGGCTCCTGCGGCTTGTCGCTGCGGGTGTTTTCCAGCATCCGGCGAACCGGAACAATCAGCAGGCACAGCACCGCGGCGCAGATCAGCAGCGCAATGGAGCAGCGTGCGAACAGGTCAGGCAGCATATCCAGCTGATCGGCCTTCACGTGCCCGCCAATCAGGCCCGCCGCCAGGTTACCCAGGGCGCTGGCGCAGAACCACAGCCCCATCATCTGGCCGCGCATTCTTTCCGGCGCCAGCAGGGTCATGGTCGCCAGGCCAATCGGGCTAAGGCACAGCTCCCCCAGCGTCAGCATCAGAATGCTGCCCACCAGCCACATCGGCGAAACGCCCGCGCCGTTGTTGCTCAGGACGTTTTGCGCCGCCAGCATCATCAGGCCAAAGCCCGCCGCCGCGCATAAAATACCGATAACAAACTTAGTGATGCTGCTCGGACGGACGTTTTTGCGCGCCAGCGCAGGCCATGCCCAGCTGAATACCGGCGCCAGCAAAATAATAAACAGGGCGTTGATCGACTGGAACCACACCGCCGGGATCTCGAAGGAGCCGAGCATACGGTTGGTATAGTCGTTAGCGAACAGGTTAAACGAGGTCGGTTTCTGCTCAAACGCCGACCAGAAAAAGGCGGCGGAGATGAGCAGGATAAAGCATACCAGCAGGCGGGCGCGCTCTTTGCGGCTCAGTCCGGCGAAGACGAACAGGTAGATAAAATAGAGCACCACCGACGCCGCAATCACGTAGACCAGCACGCTGGCGACCGCCACCGGGTTAATCACGATAACGCCCTGGGCAATCAACGCGATGATAACCGCCACGCCGACCGTCAGCGCCAGCAGCCATGCGCCGACGCCGTTTCGTTTCACTACCGGGCTGTTCCAGGTGGAGTCGAGGCCGACTTCGCTGTCGTAGCGTTTCATCGCCGGAACGGCAAAGACGCGGAAGATAATCAGCGCGACCAGCATCCCGATGCCGCCGATGCCGAAGCCCCAGTGCCAGCCGTGAGATTTAATCAGCCAGCCGGAGATCAGCGGGGCGATAAACGACCCCATGTTGATGCCCATATAGAACAGCGAGAAGCCGCCGTCCCGGCGCGCATCGCCTTTCTTGTACAGCGTACCGACCATCACCGAAATACAGGTTTTGAACAGGCCGGAACCGAGCACGATAAACATCAGGCCGATAAAGAACAGGCTATCCCCCATCACCGCCGACAGCGCGATGGAGAGATGGCCGAGGGCGATCAGAATCGAGCCGTACCAGACCGCCTTTTGTTGCCCGAGCCAGTTATCCGCCAGCCAGCCGCCGGGCAGCGCGGCAAGATACATGGTCCCGGCAAAGATCCCGACAATGGCCGACGCGTTCTCGCGCGCCAGCCCCATCCCGCCGTCATAGACGGTGGCCGCCATAAACAGGATCAGTAATGGTCGAATACCGTAAAACGAGAACCGTTCCCACATTTCGGTGAAAAACAGCGAACCGAGGGGGTAAGGATGACCAAAAAAGGTCCGAGTTTCATTTTTATTAACAGAGGAATGCATAACTTCTCCCAAAGATGTCCGCAGCGCTTTAACGCAGCGGAAAGCGTGTTGGCCTTTTATACACAAGGCCAATCATTCACATTTAATGTGACGTAATTTAACCATTTGATAACCTAATAATGGTCCTGTCTAGTCCCTTCCCCCAACTTTTTAGATGAAAAGTCGACAAACGTCTACTTTTACAGATTTAAAGTTGGCGACAGAGGAAATGTGATTGACAGAGGCATTCATGACAAAAATGATACTTTTTCATTTATTTACAAGGAGTTAAGAAATCACCCTGGCAACTTCATCCCACCAGAAAACCCGGGCGATAAAAGGGGTAAAAGCGGGAAAAAACAGCATTAATGGGGGCTTTATTGAGTAATGCCATTTAATGACATTCTCATCGACTCAAACCAGGAGGAACTCGCGGCAGGAAATATCCAACCTGCAGCCGGAAGAACGATCGAAGCGAGCATCCCGGCTCATTGGCCCATTGGCGGAGAGGAGATATCTACAGATAGCGGATCAAAAAGACGATAAGCTCCTCAATCAGCTGTGGCTTCATGACTCTAAAAATATACTTAAACTTTTTATGGGATATTTTTACAATGCGCCATTTCGCTTTTGATGCCGTCAGCCGCAGGGTGAGCCTGACTTTCAGCGACAGGCTTTCTTCAGATACAATAATCCGCACTTTATTTCTTGCGTAGTCATATTTGAAACTAATATCAAAAAAGAAACCATCGTTTGCCACGGTGATTTTTTTAGCATCACCAAAAGAACCCTTGGTAACTTTATTATCAGGATTTGCTTTTAGATGTGACAATATTGAGACATATAAGCACACGAATTTTATTTTAAACTCACGCCGCTGTCGCTTTATCTCCTCCTTTTCCTTCCTTAATCTTTCCAGGCTATTTGTCATCGAACTCATTTATTCTTCCTGCCATATGATTTATATCCTATATAATCACCAGCGAGGTTTTTAAGACAGGATAGCATCACGATAATTCTCCATGCGAATAATCAGACAACGCCTCAGAATGTTATTTCTGTAGCGTTCGTTAGTATCCGCTCATTATGGCTTGCATAATGACAATATATAAAATATGGTTTTTACTGCCATAACGCGATTCTGACATAAAGATTGAAATAAAATCCACTTTTTATTTCATTGGACATGTTTTTCAGAAGTTTCGCGTTACATTTTAAATGTCCGCGCGCTAAGAATTATATTAGCTACGCGCATAATGTATTGAAAACTTTTAAAAAGGGAGAGAACCAGTAACCGTTTGTTCGTTGACGGATAAGCCGATGCTCCCGATGGCATACAGAAACGTTTAGGGGCTATACCCTTCAGGGGGTATCTTTCCTGTACGCCACTATCAACGACGCTTTAATCCAGCGCGCTTTAATTGCGCTATATTCGGGAGAAGCCGTCACTTTCTCCAGCGCCGGGTTGATACGCGGCGCAATACCGAGCCCTTTACCGTAGTACTCCGGATCGGTACGCCGCTGCCGGAACAGAACGCTAGAGGTGCGCCTCTTCATCCAGGGAGATCACCTGAATGCCGGCATTACGATACGCCTGAACGTCATCGGGCAGACGATCGACCACCACGGTATCAATCCGATCCGCGGCGGTAAACTGGGCAAGCGAGGTATTATTCAGCTTGCTGTAGTCGCAGACGATAATCACCTGGCTGGCGTGTTCAACCATGCCACGTTTCGTTTCTGCCAGCATGATATCGGCCACGCAGGCGCCGTGTTTCAGCGACAGCGAATTGGCGCCCATAAACGCTTTATCGACGTTCAGGGTATCAAGAATAGAGCGTCCGTTGATCGCCACCACGCAGTGGTACCCCTTCTTCACGATCCCGCCCAGCAGAATGGTTTGAATCGAGGGGCTGGCTTCCAGCTCGCGGGCGATTTGGTAATCGTTGGTGACCACCGTGACGTTTTGTCGGTCGCGAATATTGCGCGCGATATGCAGGGTCGTTGTGCCGGTATCCAGCACGATAATGTCGCCATCCTCAACCAGCGCCGCCGCGCGCTGGCCGATCCGCTCTTTCGCGCTGAGGTTGACAATTTCACGCGCGTCCGATGCCTGTTCAAAGCTCGCCCGCGTGCGAAGGACGGCGCCGCCGTGGGTACGGGTCAGCAGTCCCTCCTCTTCCAGCTGGCGGAGATCGGCACGAATGGTGGCGCCAGATACATTAAAGACGTCACACATCTCAGAAACAGCCACTTTGCGTTTTTCCCTGAGAATACTGAGCAACTTCTCCTGTCTTTCTTCTGCAAACATTCTGCCTCTCTCTTATTTACGGCACGTTACGCGCGACGCGGCGCTGGCTTACCGTTGCTTATCAGTCGGGTCCTGCGCTCAGGGCATCCAGCCTGTCGTATAAGGCGGCGGATTGCCGGTAGAGCGTATCAAAAAGCTCGCTGCAGGCGTGGTAATAATCCCGCAGACGGGGATCCGGCGAAATCAGCTTATCGAACTGCACCGTCTGCCTCACGCCGCTGGCAAAATCCGCGTACAGCCCCGCGCCAACCCCGGCGATAATACCGCATCCGGTGACGCCATTCTCCTGATTGCGCGTAGATAATATCGGAAGATTGTACGCCGCGGCTTTGATTTCAAGCCACAGCGGGCTGCGCGCGCCGCCGCCGGAAGCGATCATTTGTTGCGGATATTGCCCGCACGCCTGCAGCTGGCGCAGATTGCGCCAGGACGCAAAGGCCACCCCTTCCAGGACCGCGCGGAATAAATGACCGCGGCGATGCTTGCGCTGCAGGCCGAAGAACTGCGCCCGCGAGTTCGTGTGTTCGGCCAGACGCTCTCCCGTCAGATAGGGAAGAAAGAGCAGCCCTTCCGCACCGGCCGGCACCGCCGCAGCTTCCTGCAAAAGCTGCGGGTGGGTAATCTGGTTATCGGCAAGCGCCAGCCGCGCCCAGCGGACGGCATCGCCGCCGGCGTCGAGAATCGTAAATCCGCCCCAGGCCGCGTTAGCCAGATGAAGGTTATTGACCAGCGGGTGGCGTAACGGCCGCGGCGACACTACGGTGATCAGCGTCGACGTGCCGGTGGAGTCGGACGCCATCCCCGGCTCATATACTCCCGAGCCCAGCAGAGAGGCCGCCATGTCCGACGTACCGGCAACCACCGGGATCCCTGGAGGCAGGCCCGTCAGGCCGGCGGCGCGTGGGGTTACCTGGCCGATAATGTCGCTGGAAAGTTTGAGGTCCGGTAGCTGATCGACCCGCAGGCCAAACGTTTCGCAGGCTTGCGAAGACCAGGCGCGGGTTTCGCTGTCCATCAGGAAATAGCAGGACGCCTCGCTATAGTCGGTCGCCAGGGCGCCGGTCAGCATGAAATTAATATAGTCCTTCGGCATTAACACCTTGGCGAGCTTTGACCAGCGCTCCGGATGATGTTCACGCCACCAGGCTAATTTGAAAGCGGGCCACGCCGCCGCGGGTGGATTATTTAAATGCGCCAGCCACTTTTCCCGCCCTTCGCGCGCGGTAAAAGCTTCCACCTGCGGCTGGCTGCGCTTGTCATTCCACAGCAGCGCCCTGTCCTCCACCAGCTCGCCGCGATCGTCCAGCAGGACGGTGCCGTGCATCTGCCCGCAGGCGCCAATAACCGCAATCTGCGCAGCCGTTTCAGGATAGCGGTAAAGCACCTCGCGTATACAGTCGCAGGCGGCCTGCCACCATAAAGACGGGGCCTGTTCTGACCAACCCGCACGCGGCGTGGTCTGTTCATACTCTCTTTGCGCAAAGCCGACCATCGTGCCGTCAACGCGCAAAAGAGCGGCGCGGGTACTGCCAGTGCCAACATCAATCGTGAGTATTTTATCTTTCATCACTGACTCCGGTGACGTCTTAAGGCGGGCCATCAGGCCCGCGGTCTCTCAGTTTAATCGGCGTTCAGCTCGGGAAAGCGTTCCGGGTGCTGCTCCAGTTCAGCCAGCACCTTTGTGACCGCGCCATGGCTCATGCCAAAGCGGCGGACGCCAAGCTGGTACAGGGCGCGCACCGTTGCCAGATCGCGAATCCCCCCGGCACCTTTGATATCGATTCGTCCTTTAAGCTGGTCGGCAATAATGCTGACTTTTTCCACCGTCGCGCCGGTCGGCGCCCAGCCGGTGGAGGTTTTGACCCACTTCATCCCCACCTCTACGGCGATATCGCACACGCGGCGAATCTGCTCCTCATTGAGATAGTGCGTTTCGAGGATCACCTTCGCCGGTACCGGCGCGGCGGCCTCCACCACGCGGCGCAAATCTTCGCGCACATAGTCATAATCGCCGGATAACACTTTGCCGATATTCACCACCATATCCACTTCGCGGGCGCCATCGGCAATCAGCTGCCGCACTTCCTGAACCTTGGTGTCAGTCGCATGCCCGCCGCCGGGAAAGCCGACCGGCCCGCCAATCATCACCTCTCCCGTCCCCTGCTGCGGCAGCAACGTACTGAGAAAACGCGTCCAGCAGGGCAGAACGTGGACGGAAATAATGTTGTATCGGGTTGCCAGCTCGGCGCAGGCGCGAACGTCCGCTTCGGTACTGGTGGCCTGGACTGCGCTCAGGTCGACTAAACGTGCAAAACGACGGGTTGTTTCATTCATGGTTTTATCCTGCTCTTTGTTTTTAGTTGCTTTCATTTAATGCTCTTAATCGGCTTAAATCCATTTAAAAACGCATCAAATGAAAATAACGTGATCAAATTAGCATTTTTTTATTTTCATTTGCTTTTAATTAGCAGACGAGAAATGAGCGATGCCCTTGATGAACGGGCGTAAACGGGCATAAACGGGCACAAAGGCAATCTTGCATTTATTTTTGTTTGCTTTTGTTTATGCCTGAATAACGGGCGAGAGAGCGAAACCGCAGCCGGATATGACGCCAAAATGCGTACGCTGTCACATTGACCGGCGACAAAACGGTCGCCTTCGCCGGATATTCCGGAGGTCTCAACGCCCTACGCAAGGGAAAGGTAATCTGATTATGTACTTCAGGAGAGAGCTATGTTGCCGCTGGAACGTCATCGTTTGATTGTTGAACTGCTGGGCCAACGCGGCGTGATGCGGGTGAATGAGATTGCGCAAGCGACTCGGGTCTCCAGGGAAACGATTCGCCGCGATCTGAGCGAGCTGGAACGGAAAGGGATCTTAAATCGGAGCCATGGCGGAGCGCTGGCGGCGGAGAACCCGCTGCCGGCGATCCGAGCGGCGTCGCCCGCCCTGCCGGTCGAAGATAGCCAGGGAAGCTTTCAGCAGAGAACGCTGCTGCACAGCGAAGGAAAAATGCGCGTTGCCCGCAAAGCGCTGCAGTGTCTCCAGCCGGGACAGACCATCGTCCTGGACGGCAGCAGCACCAGCTGGTTTTTGGCCCGGCAGATGCCGGAGATGGCGCTAACGGTTATCACGCCCTCTATCCGCATCTTGCAAACGCTGATGAGCAGACGCTCGTTGCATCTCGTGGGACTGGGAGGCGATTTTTCCCCGACCGAGGAGGCGTTCTTCGGTGAAACCGCCTCACGAACGCTGCGGGAGTACGCCGTCGATACGCTCTTTTTCTCCTGCCAGGGACTGGAGCGCGATAGCGGCTTATATGCGGGTACGGAAGCCCACGCCGCCCTGTTGAAACAGATGATGCTGGCCGCCCGTCAGACCGTGGCATTGGTCGACGGCAGCAAGCTGGGGCGAACAGGCGTCGCGCGGATCGGCGGATTGGGCGAGCTGGACTGTTTAATCACCGAAAAGTTTGTCGATCCGCTGCTGGAAAAAGAGATGACCTGGCATAACGTCGGGCTACAGATCGCCTGAGTACGCCGTCATGACGTGACGGTGACTACGCGCATTGTCGAAACGCTGCTTCCCGCGGCAGGGCCAGACTTTGCCTGAAATCAGCCACTACCGGAATAAAAGAGGCCTTATGCGTTATTACCTTTCTCCCTCGCTCATGTGTATGGACATGATGAAGCTGGCGGAACAGCTGCACTTTTTAAACGGCAAAGCCGACAGGCTGCACGTCGACGTGATGGACGGGCACTATGTGAAAAACCTGGCGCTATCGGCCAGCTTTGTGGCGCAGATTCGGCCCTATACGTCGCTTCCCATTGATGTCCACCTGATGGTCGAAGAGCCCGCCCCGTTTATCCCGGCGCTGATAGAAGCCGGAGCAGACGCCATTTCACTGCATCCGGAAACCATCTGCCGCGAAGCTTTTCGGGTCATCAATATGCTTCGCCAGGCGGGGAAAGAGGTGGGGATGGTGCTCAATCCCGCCACGCCGGTTGAGAGCATCCAGCACTATCTGCATCTGCTCGATAAGGTCACGGTGATGACCGTCGATCCGGGCTATGCCGGTCAGCCGTTTATTCCCGAAATGACCGCCAAAATCGCGCAGCTTCATCAGCTAAAAGAGAGCCGCAGCCTCAACTTCTTGCTGGAAGTCGACGGCTCATGTAATCGCAACACCTACCGCGAGCTGCTGGGAGCCGGGGCGCAGATATTGGTCATGGGCAGCAGCGGTTTATTCCGCCCGGATATGCCGCTTGAGCAGGCCTGGGAAAAAATGTCCCGCGATCTGTCCGCCGTGCTGCACTCCCCCGAGCTCGTATAAAGGAGCGAATGATGTCAGGAAAAGTCTGTGTTTTTGGTTCATTCAATTTCGACATGGTTGCCAGAGTGGAGCGCTTTCCGGTGCCGGGCGAGTCGTTAGTGGCCTGCGGGAGTATGACCAGCGCCGGGGGGAAAGGGGCGAACCAGGCCACCGCCGCGCTAAAAGCGGGGGCGAATGTCCACTATATCGGCAAGATTGGCAATGATACCTTCGGCCATTTTGCCCGCCGTCATCTGAAAGGCGTGGGCTTCAATGCCGTGACGCTGCTGGTCGCCGAAGACGTCCCCACCGGCAACGCGCTGATTTATGTGGCCGGCAATGATGCCGAAAACATGATTGCCGTCGACCCCGGCGCGAATATGACGGTGACCGATGATGAAATCGCCGGCTGCATTCCCGCTATCGGCTGCGCGGATGTGGTGCTGGTTCAGCTGGAGAACAATCTTTCCGCCATTGAGCAGGTCGTTGACGCCGGCAAAGAGGCCGGGGCCTTCGTGGTGCTCAATCCTGCGCCCTGGCAGCCCGTTGAGCACGCCTTTCTAAGCAAAGTGGATCTGCTCACGCCGAACGCCACGGAGGCCGGGTTAATGACCGGGCGCCGGGTTGACTCTCTGGCGGCCGCGGCCGAGGCCGCCGATGCGCTGCATGCTCAGGGCGCGCGCAACGTCATTATCACCCTCGGCGCAAAGGGCGCCCTGCTGAGCGAGCAGGGCGTGAAATCCCCTATTCCGTGCTTTCCTTCTCATCCCCGCGATACCACCGGCGCGGGCGATGCCTTCAACGGCGCGCTGGCGGCGCGACTGGCCTGCGGCGAGCCGCTGCATGCCGCAGCCCGATTTGCGGCGGCATACGCCGCCGTCAGCGTCGAAAAGCAGGGCGCATCATCTTTACCTGAGTACCAGGAGGCACGAGAACGGCTTTTGCGTGCCGCCTCTGATTATGAAATGGCATAAACCCTACTGTATAAAAACCATTAAGAGGATAGCTCAATGAGTACGCTAATCACGGATAAGGTCGATAAAGCGGCGGTCCACAATGAAAAACTGGACACCAGCGCGTATTTACCGCACACCCCCTGGCTGCAATTTTTACTGGTCTGTTGCCTGTTTGCGCTGTGGGGGATGGCGGGCAACCTGAATGATATTTTGATCGCCCAGTTTAAAAAGGGCTTCGATTTAACGGATACCCAGACGGCGCTGGTGCAGTCGATTTTTTTCCTCGGCTACTTCTTTGTCGCCCTGCCTGCGGCGGCGCTGATTAAGCGTTATTCCTATAAAGCGGCGATTATTATTGGGCTGTGCCTGTACGCCCTCGGCTGTTTCCTGTTCGTCCCGGCCGCGCAGATCATGACCTACGGCGCGTTCCTCGCCTGCCTGGGGGTGATCGCCTGCGGACTCTCTTTTCTGGAAACCTCGGCAAACACCTACTCCAGCCTGCTGGGCCCGATCCACTCCTCCACCCAGCGCATTAACTTTTCGCAGATCTTCAACTCGCTGGGCGTGATTTCCGGCGTGCTGATTGGCCAGGTGATGGTCTTCGGCGAAAACGATCCGAGCCATGAACAGCTGCTGGCGATGCCCGCCGCCGCCGCGGACGCCGCGCGCCATCAGATGGTCGGCCAGGTGGTCGGGCCCTATCTGATTATCGGCTCCGTGCTGGTGGTGCTGGCGCTGGTGTTCGTGTTTATTAAATTCCCGTCGTGCAAGGGCACGCCCTCTCAGCAGCAGCAGCTCCCGACGGAAAGCATGGGGCCTACGCTGAAACGCCTTTTTGCCATCCCGCGCTTTCGCCTCGGGATCCTGTCGCAGTTTTTGTACGTCGGCGCCCAGGTTGGCGTATGGAGCTTCACGATTCGCTTTGTGCAGCTCGTGCAGCAGGGCACCAGCGAGCACTCCGCGACTTACTGGCTGCTGGCTTCTCTGGTGATTTACGCCGTGGGTAAAACCGTGGCCACCTGGTTGATGAACCGCCTGAATCCGGCGCTGCTGCTCGGTACCTTTGCCCTGGCCGCCACCGCCCTTTTACTGGTTGCCGTATTCAGCAGTTCAATGCTGGCGGTCTATGCGCTCATTCTGGTCAGCTTCTGTATGGCGCCATGCTGGCCGACAAACTTTGGTCTGGTCATCAAAGGGATGGGGAAAGATACCCAGACCGCAGGCTCGATCGTGGTGATGTCGATTATCGGCGGGGCCGTTATTCCGCTGGTGATGGGCATTATCTCGGATATGAACGGCGGCAATATGCAAATCGCTTTTATCGCCCCACTTGTGTGCTTTGTGTATGTCGCTTTCTACGGTTTCTGGTGCGTGCGTAAGGGGGTATAACATGCGCGAACTGATCAACACGATTGCTCATATTGGCTATCAGGTCAGCGACTTAACGCGTTCGCTTGCCTTCTATGAACCGCTGGGCTTTCAGCGCCAGCAGCGGTTTAGCAAACCGTCGCCGCAGGGCGCTATTGAAGTCGCGTTTCTTGAAATGGCGGGCGCCGTCCTCGAGCTGTACCAGCTTCCCGAAGGAACGCCTTTTGACGCCCCTCGCTGCGGTATCGATCATCTGGCGCTGGAAGTCAGCGACCTGGATGCGGTGCAGCAGCGGCTGGCGGCGCTCGGTTATCCGCTCGATGAAGGGCCGATTGAGGAAGAAAATGTGCGCTTCCTGCTTATTCGCGGCCCCGATGGCGAACGGCTCGAGTTCGATGCCTTTAAACGCTAAACGGCCGGGCTGATCCCCTTCTCCCTTTTAGGCCCGGTTAACACGGGTCTAAAAGTGGGCTTCCTCAGGCTTTACAAAAGCCTGCCTGCTTCCAGATTTTCGCCCCCCGCCTGACCTCTCCTGCCTATTGTGCAATGTTACAAAATTGCTTCTGTTTTGTTGATTTTCTATTGTGAGCCATTCGGCAATTTCCTCTCCTGAATTTCCCCAGACTACTTCCAGTCAATACGCAATATCAGGAGAGACAAATGAGCAGCACCTCCGCCGACTTCCAGAATCTGTACCAGGCCCTGAGACACAGCGCCGCCCGCAGCCCGGATGCCCTGGCGCTGGCGTTTGAGGATCGGCGCTATCTGTACCGCGATTTTCACCTGCGGGTACAGCGAGCGATGGCGCAGCTTGACCAGGTCTGGTCGCTGCGCAAAGGCGATCGAATCCTGCTGGCCTGGGGGAATCATCCCGCTTTTTGCGAAGTCCTTTTTGCCGCGCTTGGTCTGGGCATCGAAGTGGTGCCTTTCAGCACTAAGCTTAAGCAGGCCGAAAGCGAGGAGCTGGTGGGCCATATCGCCCCGCGGGTCGTGCTGTTCGATGCGACCGTACAGGACTGGCTGAAAAACACCCCCGACGCGCGCGCGGTTTCGCTCAGCGAATGGCAGGCGATCTCACTTCCCGAACCGCTGACCCGCCAGCCGGTCCCGGTTAACCGCGACGATACGGCGGTGATGATGTTCACCTCCGGTACCACCGGAGAGCCGAAAGGGGCGATTATCACGCACAATAACCTGCTCTGCGCGATTGACGCCTATACGCAAAAACTGAATCTCACCGCCGCGGATAGCACCATTCTGGCGGTACCTATCTATCACATCACCGGCCTGTCGGCGCTGCTGGCGCTGTTTATTAGCCTCGGCGCGAGCATCTGGCTGCAGCACCGGTTCAACGCCCCGCAGGTGATCGGCACCCTGCGCGAACAGAACATTACCTTTCTGCACGGCTCGCCAACCATCTTTATCCTTCTCTGCCAGGCGGCACGCGAGCAGAGCGCCAGTCATCCAGGCGATTTCCCCGCGTTACGCACGATTGCCTGCGGCGCGGGCCATCTGAGCGATGGACTGATCAACGAGTTAAAAACCCTGTTTCCGCATACGGCGATTCAGCCGATCTACGGTCTCACCGAAACGACCTCACCCGCGACGATTTTTCCGGGCGACGTCTGGGGCAGCGATAAATGCGGCAGTTCGGGCCAGGCGATCCCCGGCCTCGCCATTACGATCCGCAACGATCGCCAGCAGCTCCTCCCCGCCGGGCAAATCGGGCATATCTGGCTAAAAGGCGACGTGGTGATCCGCGAGTACTGGCAGCACAGCGAACGACGCCCGAGCTGCGATGCACAGGGCTGGTTTTGTACCGGCGACCTGGGCTATCTCGACGATGAAGGCTGGTTGTACATAAAAGACCGCAGCAAGGACATGATCAATCGCGGCGGAGAGAAGATTTACTCGCTGGAGCTGGAAAACATTCTCTCTACCTATCGGGGAGTGCGGGAAGTTGCCGTCATCCCGACCCCCAGCCCGATCTATGGCGAAGAGCCGGTGGCGTTTATCGTGCCGGACGGCCAGCACCACCTGACCAGCGAAGAGATCCTCGGCTGGCTGAAGGTCAAAATCGCCCGCTTTAAGCTGCCGGCGCGCATTATTTTCACCCGCGTTTTACCGCGCACCCATAACGGAAAAGTGAGCAAACAACAGCTCAAAACGCGCCTCGCGGAATCCATCATCACGCTATCAACGGAGGATAAAAAGTGAGCAGCAAATTTATCGACGCCCATCAAGCGGCCCAGCGGGTCGCCAGCGGCGACACCGTCTGCACCGTCGGGATGACGCTTATCGGCGCGGCGGAGTCCATTTTAAGCGCTATCGAAGCGCGCTTTCTGACCGCGGGCGAACCGCGCGACCTGACGCTGCTGCATGCCGCTGGGCAAAGCGATCGCCAGCGCGGCATCCAGCACTTCGCCCACCCGGGTATGGTAACGCGGCTTATCGGCTCGCACTGGGGCCTGGCGCCGCGCTGGATGGCGATGATCAACAACAACGAAGTGGAAGCCTGGTGTCTGCCGCAGGGGCAGATCGTCCATCTCTATAGCGCGATGGCCGCCGGGCTTACCGGGCGGCTTTCCCCCGTCGGGCTCGGTACCTTTGTCGATCCGCGCATGGAAGGCGGGCGGATGAACGCCCGCACCCGCGAACGGCCCGATCTGATCGAGCACGTGACGTTTCGCGGCGACGAATATCTGTTCTACCCGGCCATTCCTCTGGACGTGGTCATTGTGCGCGGCACCCATGCTGATGAAGAGGGCAACCTCACGACCGATGAAGAGGTGATGAAGCTGGAAGTTCTGCACGCGGTTCTCGCCGCCAGACGCTATGGGGCGAAGGTGCTGGCGCAGGTGAAATATCGCGTGGCGAAAGGCTCGCTGCATCCGAAAAGCATCACCGTTCCCGGCAACCTGATCGACGCCATTGTGGTATGCGAAGAGCCGCAGATGGATCACCGCCAGACCTCCAGCTGGGACTTCGATCCGGCGCTGTGCGGCGATATCCAGCTGCCTGCCGCGCAGAACGCACCGCTGCCGCTCGACCTGCGCAAGCTTATCGGGCGGATTGCCTGCCGCTATCTGACGCCCGGCTGCGTCATCAATCTCGGCACCGGCATTCCTAACGATGTTATTGGCGCCATCATTCACGAAGAACGGCTCGGCGAGCAGGTCACCATCACCGTGGAGTCAGGGATCTACGGCGGGCAGCAGGCGGGCGGCGTTGATTTCGGCATCGGTCGTAACCTGAGCGCGATGATAAGCCACCAGGATCAAATGCTCTATTACAACGGCGCGGGGGTCGATATCACCTTTATGGGCGCCGGCGAGATGGACCCGCACGGCCACGTCAACGCCACGCGGCTCGGCGCATCCTGCCCCGGCGCGGGCGGTTTTATCGATATCACCCAGAATGCCCGCCACGTCGTGTTCTGCTCCTCTTTTACCGCCAAAGGGCTGGAGATCGCCTGTGAACAAGGGGCCCTGCATATCCGCCGCGAAGGCGAGGTACGCAAATTCGTCGCCGGGGTGAATCAGGTTTCCTACAACGGCGAGCTGGCCCGCGCCAAAGGACAAACCATGCATTACGTCACCGAACGGGCGGTTTTCGAACTGCGCCCGGAGGGGCCGGTGCTGACGGAAATCGCCCCCGGTATCGATCTTGAGCGCGACATCCTGGCGCATATGGATTTTCGCCCGGCGATCGCCGCGGATCTTCAGATTATGGACAGTCGCTTGTTCACCCCGCAGCCCTGCGGCCTCGCGGAACATCTGTCCCGGAATTCATCCTCTGACTCACAAGGAAATTAGCTATGAAACTTGCCAGTAAAACCGCCATTGTTACCGGCGCCGCGCGCGGTATCGGCTTTGGCATTGCTCAGGTGCTTGCGCGGGAAGGCGCGCGAGTGATCATCGCCGATCGCGACGCGCACGCCGAAGCCGCCGCCGCGTCCCTGCGCGAATCGGGCGCACAGGCGCTGTTTATCAACTGCAATATCGGTGAAAAAGCGCAGGTCGAAGCGCTGTTTTCCCAGGCCGAAGAGGCGTTTGGCCCGGTGGATATTGTGGTGAATAACGCCGGAATCAACCGCGACGCCATGCTGCACAAACTCTCCGAAGCGGACTGGGACACGGTGATCGCTGTCAATCTGAAGGGCACTTTTCTCTGTATGCAGCAGGCCGCCATCCGCATGCGCGAGCGCGGCGCGGGCCGCATTATCAATATCGCTTCCGCCAGCTGGCTTGGCAACGTCGGGCAAACCAACTATTCGGCGTCAAAAGCCGGCGTGGTGGGGATGACCAAAACCGCCTGCCGCGAACTGGCGAAAAAAGGCGTCACGGTTAACGCCATCTGCCCGGGCTTTATCGATACCGATATGACGCGCGGCGTCCCGGAAAACGTCTGGCAAATCATGATTAACAAGATCCCTGCGGGCTACGCCGGGGAGGCGAAAGACGTTGGCGAGTGCGTGGCGTTTCTGGCGTCCGACGGCGCGCGCTATATCAACGGGGAAGTGATTAACGTCGGCGGCGGCATGGTGCTGTAAGGAGAAAAACGATGACACAGGCTAATGATATTGTGGTTGTCAGCGGCGTTCGTACCGCTATTGGCACGTTTAACGGCAGTCTTAAGCATACCCACCAGCACGATCTCGGGGCAGCGGTTATTCGCGAAGCGATCGCCCGCGCCGGGCTTGCGCCACAGGATATCGATGAAACGATCGTCGGCAACGTCGGGCAAATCGCCGAAAGCGGTTTTATCGCCCGCATCTGCCAGCTGCGGGCGGGGATCCCGCAGGAGAGCACCGCGTATTCGGTTAACCGCCAGTGCGGCTCCGGGCTTCAGGCCCTGGCGGACGGCATGATGCAGCTGCAAAGCGGCCAGGCCGAGGTGGTCGTCGCCTGCGGAACGGAAAATATGACCCAGTTGCCCTACTACCTGCGCAAAGCGCGCGATGGCTATCGCATGGGCCACGGCGAGCTGGAAGATGGACTGATCTCCATCCTTACCTGGCCAGAAGGACCTTATCACAACGGCGTCACGGCGGAAAACGTCGCGCAACGCTTCGGTATTACCCGCGAAGCGATGGACGATTTCGCCTGGTCGAGCCAGCAGAAGGCGCTGAAGGCGATCGCTGAGGATCGCTTCCGCGAGCAGATTCTGGCCCTTGAGGTGCCGGACGGCAAAAAAGCGACCCGCCTGTTCGCGACCGATGAACACCCGCGCGACACCCCGCGCGAAAAGCTCGCCGCGCTGCGTCCGGCATTTAAAGCCGACGGCGTGGTGACGGCGGCCAACTCCTCCGGCATTAACGACGGCGCGGCCGCACTGGTGATGATGACCCGCCAGCAGGCGGAACAGCGCGGCTTAACCCCGCGCATGCGGATTCGCGGCTGGGCGGTCGCCGGCTGCGGCGCGGAGATTATGGGGTTTGGCCCCTCTCCCGCTACCCGACGCCTGATGAACCGTCTCAATATGGATGTTCACGCCATCGATTTAATTGAACTCAATGAGGCCTTCGCCGCCCAGGCGCTGGCGGTGATGAACGATCTGCGTCTCGATCCAGCCCGCGTTAACGTCAACGGCGGCGCGATCGCCCTCGGCCACCCGGTGGGCGCCAGCGGTGCGATCCTGCCGGTCAAACTGATGTATGAAATGGCGCGCAGCGGCGCGCGCACCGGTCTGGTCACCATGTGCATCGGCGGCGGCCAGGGGATTTCTATGCTGTTCGAGCGCGAAGGCGCTTAGGAAAAGACGGCCCGAAGTGGGGCTTCGGGCCGGGCGTCGTTCGGGTCAGCACCCGGCGACAACCTGTGAGCTGACGAACGGGATCGACGCGATCCCGGCAAGGCTTCTGACCACGAATACGGGGAAATAATAACCATGTCCGCAATAAATGAAAAGGCGGTAAACGGGGCGCAGCTACAGCGCACCCATAAAAAGATCTACCGCCATTTGATGCCGCTGCTTATCGTGGCGTACATCATCAGCTTTATTGATCGTACCAATATTGGCATGGCGAAAGCGACCATGTCGGTGGATATCGGCCTTTCCGCAACCGCATTCGGCCTCGGGGCCGGGTTGTTTTTTCTCACCTACGCGGTGCTGGAGATCCCCAGCAACCTGTTTTTAACCCGGATTGGCGCGCGGCGCTGGATCGCCCGCATCATGATCACCTGGGGGATCATCTCCTGCGGCATGGCGTTTGTCACCGGGCCTACGTCCTTTTACGTGATGCGCCTTTTGCTCGGCGCCGCCGAAGCGGGGCTCTATCCGGGCATTATTTACTACCTGACCCTCTGGTTTGGCCGCGAAGAGCGCGCTAAAGCCACCGGTCTGTTCCTGCTGGGAGTCTGCCTGGCCAATATTATCGGCGCGCCGCTGGGCGGATTGTTATTAAGCCTTGATGGAATGTCCGGCTGGCACGGCTGGCAGTGGATGTTCTTTATCGAAGGGCTGCCCGCGATAGCGCTGGCGTTCGTCGTCTGGCGCAGACTGCCGGATAAACCGGCTGACGCCCGCTGGCTGGACAGCAACGACGTGCAGGCAATCAACGCGGTACTGGAGAAAGAAGCCGAGGAGACGCGCCATACGCCGAGCCGTTTTTCCCTGAAAACAGCGCTCACCACCCGCGTATTTTTGTTGCTGGTGCTGATTTACTTTACTCACCAGTTTTCGGTTTACGGCCTGAGTTATTTCCTGCCGGGGATCATCGGTAGCTGGGGCCAGCTTACCCCGCTGCAGATCGGTCTGCTGACCGCCATCCCGTGGATCGCAGCCGCCGCTGGCGGGATCCTGCTGCCGCGCTTCGCCCGGACGGAGCAGCGTTCGCGCAGCATGCTGATGGCCGGATATCTGGTCATGGCGACCGGCATGGCCATTGGCGCAATTGCCGGTCACGGCGTGGCGCTGCTTGGCTTCTCGCTGGCCGCCTTCATGTTCTTCGCCATGCAATCCATCATCTTTAACTGGCTCCCCTCGATCATGAGCGGGCATATGCTGGCGGGCAGCTTCGGCCTGCTTAACTGCCTCGGGCTGTGCGGCGGCTTTCTCGGGCCGTTTATTCTCGGCGCGTTTGAGGACCGCACCGGCGCGGCAACGTCCGGCTTATGGTTCGCCGTCGCGCTACTGATCGTCGGCGCGCTGGTGTCTGTGTTCATCAAAAGTTCGTCATCCCCCGGCAGTGCATCGGCAAAACGGGCCGACGGCGAAAAAGCGTAATCAGGAGGTTCTTATGCGCATCGAAGTCTTACTGGATTTAAAAACTCGACTCGGCGAAAGCCCGGTCTGGGATGTCGAACAGCAGCGTCTTTGGTGGGTGGACAGCCTCGACGGGCGCCTGTTCGCCTGTAACGCGCAGGGCGGCGCGATTAAGAGCTGGGACGTGCGGCAGAAAATTGGCTCTTTCGCCCTGCGCCAGAACGGCGAAGGCGCGGTGGTGGCGCTACAGAATGGCGTGCATCTGCTCGACTTCGCCAGCGGCGAGCTGACGCTACTGCACCATCCGGAAGCGGACCGGCCCTTTAACCGGCTCAACGACGGCAAAGTCGATCGTCAGGGACGTTTTCTGTTCGGATCGATGGATATGCGTGAAGAGGAGCCGAGCGGCGCGCTATATCGCCTGGACGCCGATCTGTCACTGCACGTGCTGAAGAAAAATATCATCGTCTCTAACGCCCCCTGCTGGAGCCCCTCCGGCGAGACGTTCTATTTTGCCGATACCTGGACGGGCGAAATCTGCGCCTGGGACTACAACACCGCGACCGGCGATCTCTCCGGAGAACGAGTCTTTTGCCGTGTCGATCGCAGCGAAGGCGGCGCGGCGGATGGCGCCACCGTGGACAGCGAAGGCTATCTGTGGAACGCGCTGGTCTACGCGGGCAAGCTGGTGCGCTACACGCCGGAAGGCAAGGTCGATCGCATCATTGAGATGCCGGTGAAAAAAGTGACCAGCGTCATGTTCGGCGGCGAAAACCTCGACGTGCTGTACGTCACCTCAATGGCGCAGCCGCCCCTCCCGCGCTTCCCGGAAGATAATCAGCTGCGCGGCAGCCTGTTCGCCCTATACGACCTGGGCGTGACCGGCGTAGCGGAACGGCGTTTTGCCGGCTAAGCCAACCTCCGGCTCGCCGCGATAACAATAATACCCGGCGAACTGACTCTGACCCTGACACCAGGCGGCGCGCATCATGCTGTCGCGACGCCGCGGAGTAAACACGACTATGACAACAATCAATCACACGCCTGCCGGCGAACAAGGTGGAAAAAAGCGGCTGATACATCGTTTCTCCTGGGTTTCGCTGCTGGTTTGCTGGCTAATCTGGGTGCTTAACGCCTACGATCGCGAGATGATCCTGCGCCTTGGCCCGGTCATATCTAAAGAGTTTTCGCTCTCGCCGGAACAGTGGGGCAACGTCGTCGCCCTGATTATGGTTGCCCTTGCGGTGCTGGATATCCCCGGCTCCATCTGGAGCGATCGCTACGGTTCAGGCTGGAAGCGAGCGCGCTTTCAGGTACCGCTGGTGCTGGGCTATACCGCCCTCTCTTTTCTTTCCGGAATTAAAGCGATCAGCCACGGGCTGACGGCTTTTGTGCTGCTGCGCGTTGGCGTCAACCTCGGGGCCGGCTGGGGCGAGCCCGTCGGCGTCAGCAACACCGCAGAGTGGTGGCCGAAAGAGAAACGCGGCTTCGCGCTGGGGGTGCATCATACCGGCTATCCGATTGGCGCGCTGCTGAGCGGCGTGGTGGCAAGTCTGGTGCTTTCCGCATTTGGCGAAGGCAGCTGGCGCTACTGCTTCCTGCTGGCGCTGATCGTCGCCATCCCGCTGATGATTTTCTGGGCGAAATATTCCACCGCCGATCGCATCAACACGCTTTATCTGCATATCGATAGCCAGGGGATGACGCGCCCGGCGACCCAGGAAAGCAGCCATGTTGCCAAAGGCGAAGGGATGAAGACCTTTTTACGCACCCTGCGCAACCGCAATATTTCGCTAACGGCGGGCAATACCCTGCTGACGCAAATTGTCTATATGGGCATTAACGTTGTGCTGCCGCCGTATCTTTATCACGTCTCCGGCCTGTCGCTGGCAGCATCCGCCGGGCTAAGTATTATCTTCACGCTTACCGGAACCCTGGGCCAGATAATTTGGCCCTGGCTGTCCGATAGCTTTGGCCGTAAACGTACTCTGATCGTCTGCGGTCTGTGGATGAGTATCGGCATTGCGCTGTTCTATTTCGCCACCAATATGCCGCGCCTTATCGCCATTCAGCTATTTTTTGGCCTGGTGGCCAACGCCGTGTGGCCTATCTACTACGCCATGGCTTCGGACTCCGCCGAAGAACGCGCCACCTCTACCGCCAACGGCATTATCACCACGGCGATGTTTATCGGCGGCGGCATTTCGCCATTGCTTATGGGCTGGCTCATCCAGTTCGGTGGGGGGTGGGAAAATCCGGCGGGTTATATCTACGCCTTCTTTACCATGGCGGGATGCGCGCTGCTGGGGATGTTATTGCAGCTTATGACCACCGATAAAACGCCGCGCAAAGCGCATTAACGCAGGAGAACGCATGAAGATTGTTATCGCGCTGGATTCGTTTAAGGGTAGCTGTAGCGCGCAGGCCGCTTGCGCAGCGGTAGCACAGGGGTTGCGCCGGGTTGACGAGGAGCTGGAGCTGGTCGAAATGCCCGTGTCGGACGGCGGAGAGGGGCTGCTCTCGGCCCTTGCGGAAAGTCCGCAGCTGAAGGGCGCAAGGTGGCAGCAGCAGCGTTGCGCCTCGCCTTACGGTCTCTCCGTACAGGCCGCGTTTCTGATCCTGCCCGGCGAACGGGCCATTATCGAGATGGCGCAAAGCTGTGGGCTGGAGCTCACGCCGAAAGCGCAGCGGGATGTGCGCCTGGCCAGCAGCTTTGGGCTGGGTGAGCAGGTAAAAGCGGCGCTGGATGCCGGGTGTCGGCGTTTGATTATCGGGCTGGGCGGCAGCGCGACCAACGATGGCGGCATCGGTTTTGCCCAAGCGCTTGGCGCCCGCTTCTGGCGCGAGGACGGCACGCTGCTGCCGGTTCCCGCGGCGGGCAAGGACCTAGCGCATATTCAGCGCATCGATTTAAGCGCCATGGACCCGCGCTTACGACAGGCCGAAATACAGGCCTCCTGCGACGTCACAAATCCTCTGCTTGGTGAAGATGGCGCCACCCGGGTGTATGGCGCGCAGAAAGGCGCGGACGAGGCGGCGCTCAGGGAGCTGGAGGCGGGTATGGCGCACTACAGTCGGCAGCTTAAGCAAACGCTCGGCTACGACGTCAGCGAACGGCCCGGCGCCGGGGCTGCGGGCGGTATGGGGGCCGCGCTAATCGCCTATGCGGGCGCCACGCTGCGCCCGGGCATTGACCTGGTGCTCGAACTGCTTAACGCCGACCGTCATCTTAGCGATGCCGCGCTGACCATCGTCGGGGAAGGCTGGCTCGATCGTCAGAGCGCCTTTGGTAAAGCCCCGGTGGGCGTGGCGGGCAAAGCGGCGCGCCACGGCGTACCGGTTGTGGCCCTTTGCGGCGGACGCGATGAGAGCAGTCGGCAATTGTATCAACACCATATTGACGCGATGTGGTCTATCTGCCAGCGCCCTATGCCGCTGGCGGAGTCGATGAACACATGCGAACAGCTCCTCGCCGACGCAGCGGAGAATGTTCTACGAACCTTTCTGAGCGGGCGGCGCGGAGAGGCACATAAGCGGATAACTGTATGATTATTACGACGGCGCTGGCTAATGAAATTGTCGCCCGGGCAATGGCGATAATTCATCATAATGTGAACGTGATTGACCATCATGGACAGATCATTGCCTCAGGTGAACGGCATCGTATCGGCGAGCAGCATGAGATCGCCCGTGAGGTGATACGCACCGGTAAACGCATTTGTATTAACAACACCGCGGAAGCCGCGCGTTTCCAGAATGTGCATCCCGGTATTAATCATCCCATTATCTATGACGATCGCGTGGTGATGGTGGTGGGCATCAGCGGCGATCCCGCGGCGATCAGCCGCTATGCTGAACTGGCGGTACTCACCGCCGAGCTGCTGGTCCGCCAGGCCATAGAGATGCGGGAAACCAACTGGCGACAGCGTCTGCGCGATACCCTGTTTGGTCAATATCTTGATCAAGGCGCTTCGCCCGCCGGACAGGAAGCGCTGCATCGCCTGGTGGAGCTTGGCTTCGCTTTTGATGCGCCGCTGGTGCCGGTCGTGGTAACCGTCCAGGTCGAACAGCACCAGCTAAGCGAAATACTGAGTACGCTGCTGCGGGAATTCTCGCAGCTGTCCGGGGTAAGAGACGTGATTTTGCTGGGCAGCAATGAAATATTGCTCCTCAATACGCTGAGCGAATCCCAGGAAACGCTGCTGCGGGGCATCGAGTTTGTCCTCAGCAATCAGATCAGCCATTACCATATCGGTATTGGCGTGCAGGCGGACAGCGCTCCTGATATTCGCGAGGCCATCCGATTCGCCCGTTCGGTGATTGAGGTGGGGAGCAAAGTGCAGCCGCAGCGGCAGATCTACTACTTTCGTGAAATGGCGATGCTCTGCCTGTTCCGGGTGCTGGAAGACAGCTATATGGTCAATTTTTTCATCAATAACGTACGCCAGCTGCTTGAGCATGATTCCGGCGAAGTGCTGCTGGATACCCTCAGCAGCTTTATTGCCAATAACGCCGAGCCGGGCAAAACGTCGCTGCTGTTGGGGATTCATCGCAATACGCTCACCTACCGGCTACAGCAGATTAAAAAGCATATTCAGCTCGATCCGATGGTCTTCACCGACCTGACGCAGCTGGCGGTGTCGGTACACTGCTATCGTCGGCAGAACCCGCGCCAGAGCGAATGGATTGATACCTTAAGCTAACGAGCGGCGGGCGAGCAGGCCGGTACGCGCCCTCGCCACCTGGTACCGCGTATCACTCTGAGATCGCCGTTTATCAAAATAATAGCGCGCCCGGCGATTTTATCGCGGGCGGTGCCTCCTTCGCCGATGGCGGGCTTTTCGCCTCAGCCGTTCGGCGAAGCTTGCTCGCTTCAGTCGCCATTTTTGTACACAATTTAATCAAATGGCACCGTTCTTGCCTTTTATCTACGTTCCCCGACCGCAGCATTCGTCGGCCAATATCGATAAAAAGGACAGGAAAATGGCGCAAATGAATGAAAACATCGCGACCGCACCGGTCTCTCCCCTCCGCGATTTTTTCGCGAAACCCCGTATCATCGCCAGGCCCGGCTTTAACCGCTGGCTGGTGCCACCGGCCGCGCTGGCGGTTCATCTCTGCATAGGTATGGCCTATGGATTTTCCGTTTACTGGCTGCCTATGTCGCAGCTCATAGGAGGAAGCGCGTCCTTGCAATGCCCCGTCACGATGTCGTTCTGGCAGCAGCTGTTTACCCGCGATTGCGACTGGAAAATCTCCATGCTGGGCTGGACCTACACGCTGTTTTTTGTTTTTCTCGGCTGTTCGGCGGCGCTGTGGGGCAGCTGGCTTGAGAAGGTTGGACCGCGGCTGGTGAGCTTTATTGCCACCTTATGCTGGTGCGGCGGCCTGCTGCTATCCAGCGTCGCTATCTATTTCCATCAGCTGTGGCTGCTGTGGCTGGGGGCCGGGGTCATCGGCGGAATCGGTCTCGGACTGGGCTATATTTCACCGGTATCGACGCTGCTGCGCTGGTTTCCTGACAAGCGCGGAATGGCGGCCGGGATGGCGATCATGGGTTTTGGCGGGGGAGCGCTGGTGGGGGCGCCGCTGGCAAACGGTCTGATGAATTACTTCGCCGGTCCGGCCGGCAACGGGGTATGGCAAAGCATTCTGGCGCTGGCGGCGATTTATGCGCTGTTTATGCTCGCCGGTACCTTTGGCTATCGCCTGCCGCCCATGGGCTGGCATCCTTCGGGTGAGAAGGCGCAAAAAACGATCCGCAATAATCCCACGATCCAGGTGCACGTCCGCGTTGCCTGCCGCACTCCGCAGTTCTGGCTGCTGTGGATGGTGCTGTGGCTCAACGTCACCGCGGGGATCGGCATTCTCGGTATGGCTTCGCCGATGCTGCAGGAGATCTTTGCCGGCAAACTGCTGTCGCTCGATCTCAGCTGGCATGAGCTGAACGGCGAGCAGCTGAAACGCATTGCTACCATGGCCGCAGGATTTACCGGTCTGCTCAGCCTGTTTAACATCCTGGGACGTTTTTTCTGGGCATCGGTGTCCGACCTGTGCGGGCGCAAAATGACCTTTGCGATTATTTTCTGCCTGGGCGCCGTGCTGTACGGGACGTTGCCGCTGGTGAATCACGGCGGCTATATCGCGCTGTATGTCTGCGCGATGTGCATTATCATTTCGATGTACGGCGGAGGCTTTGCCAGTATTCCCGCCTATCTGGCCGACGTCTTTGGTTCACAAATGGTGGGCGCTATTCACGGGCGCTTGTTAACCGCCTGGTCGGCGGCAGGGATCAGCGGCCCGGTGCTGGTGAACTATCTGCGCGAGTATCAGCTGACGCACGGGGTTCCGCCCGAGCGCGTCTATGATATTACGCTGATGGTCCTGACCGGCCTGCTGGTAATGGGTTTTATCTGTAATCAGCTGGTGCGTCCGCTGACGGAAGAGCATGCGATGACCGCGGAACAGCAGCAGCAGGCGAAAGGTCTGTATACTATCAATAAGGATGCCCAGCTCACGTGGGAGGCCCGTCCGTCCACGCTGCTGTTAACCGTAAGCTGGTTAGCGGTGAGCGTGCCGCTGTTATGGGGAGTCGGCACCACCCTCCAGCAGGCCGTGAAATTCTTTATGTAGATTGTTGCCGCCGATGGCCCGGCGGCTTCTACGAACCTACCGGCGCGTGGCGGCCGCGTGACGCAATATACTCACCGATCCGCTCTACCGCCTCTTCGGCGGTCAGCACCGAGGTATCCAGAGTCAGGCTGGCGGTGCGCCAGGGTTCGTAGTCACGGGTAATAACCTTTTGCCAGTCCGGCAGGATATGACCGCGAATATCCGCCACTCGGTTTTCCACGCGATACCGATGCTGCATTTGGTCGGAGCAGGTCAGTTCTATCTCCAGATAAGGCGCGGCATTCTCGGTCGCGACCGCTCTCCATGCCTGGCGGGTAATGGCTATAGGGTTAACTGAGTCGGCAATCACCACGTTGCCCTGCCTGAGGTTATCCGCGGCAATGGCGTACGCCACCAGATATCCGGCCGGCCCTATATCGTGCCGGGTGACGGTTTCAGCGCGAATCAGCGCCTGTTCAATCGAATCAATCCGTAACCAGACGGCACCCAGCCTGGCCGCCAGCAGGCGAGCGATGGTTGATTTTCCGGTACCGGGCAGACCGCCAAAGATCAGTAACATCGATATCCCATTACGGCAGCGTCATGTTATTGCCGCTGGCGATGATTATTGGTGATTTTCCATCTTACCTGACCAGGGTTCTTATTCAGCCAGGCATTATTAATATTCAATACTGGCTGAAACTGCATAAGCGGCATCAGTAAGCGTCTGCAGATAATAGTCATAGTCACCCTCCAGAATATCGTTCAGCGATAATGATACCGTCCCGCAGGAAATTTACTTCAGCCTTTTGCCCTTATCATCCACCACTTTCTCGCCATCTTCCTTAGCGAAAGCTCCTTGCTGAGCATCGGGAAGAATATCCAGAACAACTTCAGAAGGACGGCACAGGCGCGTTCCCAGCGGCGTCACCACAATCGGGCGATTAATCAGGATCGGATGCTGCAGCATAAGGTCGATTAACTGGTCATCGGTAAATGTATCTTCCGCCAGGCCCAGTTCTTCATATGGCTCAACATTTTTACGCAGCAGCGCCCGCTCCTCGATCCCCATATCGGCAATGAGTTTGACCAGCTCATCGCGTGACGGTGGATTTTCAAGGTAATGAATAACGGTGGGTTCAGTACCGCTATTGCGGATCATCTCCAGCGTATTACGCGAGGTGCCGCAGGCCGGGTTGTGATAAATGGTGACGTTGCTCATAGATAGTAGTATCTCATGACAAAGTGAAAGAGAGACGTAGCGCCAGCGCGGCCAGCGTTACAAACAGCACAGGCAGAGTCATGACGATCCCGGTGCGGAAATAGTAGCCCCAGGTGATGGTCATATTCTTCTGTGAAAGTACGTGCAGCCAGAGCAGCGTTGCCAGGCTACCGATTGGCGTAATTTTCGGGCCCAGATCGCAGCCAATTACGTTGGCGTAGATCATCGCCTCTTTAATAACGCCGGTTGCGGCGCTTCCATCGATAGAGAGCGCACCAACCAGCACGGAAGGCATGTTGTTCATGATGGAAGACAGGAAAGCCATCAGGAAGCCAGTACCCAGCGTCGCGGCCCAGAGTCCTTTATCCGCCAGCACGTTCAGCACCCCTGAAAGGTATTCGGTTAGCCCGGCGTTGCGCAGACCATATACCACCAGATACATTCCCAGCGAGAAAATCACGATCTGCCAGGGCGCACCGCGTAACACTTTGCCGGTGTTAATGGCATGGCCTCGTTTCGCCACGGTAAACAGTATTACCGCCCCTACCGCGGCAATCGCGCTGACCGGAATGCCAAGCGGCTCGAGGACGAAAAAACCTACCAGCAGCAGAATCAATACTATCCAGCCGGTGCGGAACGTAGCCGGATCTTTAATTGCGTTTGCCGGTGATTTAAGCAGGGCCAGATCGTAGGCTGGCGGGATATCTTTGCGAAAGAACAGGTGCAGCATCACTAGCGTGGCGCCAATGGCGGCAATATCGACCGGTACCATTACCGACGCATATTCGGTGAATCCCAGCCCAAAGAAATCCGCCGAGACGATGTTCACCAGATTCGACACAATAAGCGGCAGGCTGGCAGTATCGGCAATAAACCCGGCAGCCATCACAAAGGCCAGCGTCGTACCCTTGCTGAATCCTAGTGCCAGCAGCATGGCAATCACGATGGGCGTCAATATTAATGCCGCACCATCGTTGGCAAACAACGCCGCCACCGCTGCGCCGAGCAGAACGCTATACGTAAACAGCAAACGGCCACGACCGTTTCCCCAACGAGATACGTGCAGCGCAGCCCATTCAAAAAAGCCGGACTCATCGAGCAGCAGGCTGATAATAATCACCGCAATAAAGGTCGCCGTCGCGTTCCAGACGATATTCCACACCACCGGAATATCACCTACATGTACGACGCCAGCAATTAAAGCCAGTACCGCGCCCAGCGTCGCACTCCAGCCGATGCCTAACCCCTTCGGCTGCCAGATAACCAGAACAATGGTCAGGACAAAAATAGCACCTGCCAGTAGCATACCCCCTCCCCTGAAAATCACATTCGAAAAAACATATATGTTAAGGCAAATTTTTAAAGGCAGAACGCTTTACCGCTTCCAGAACAGTTTGCTGATGCCAGCTTGCGGGCGATGGCCTGTACGATCTCCTGTTGGCTTAACCAGGCCTGCTCTATTACCTGTGCCGCCCATGCAGGCATATGCGGTGATAAGCGATAGTGCACCCACTTACCCTGCTTGCGATCCAGCAACAATCCGCTTTCCCGCAGCATAGCAAGGTGACGGGAGATTTTGGGCTGCGACTGATCCAACGCCGTGCAGAGATCGCACACGCACAGCTCCCCCATCTCTTTAAGCAGCAGCACAATACCCAGACGGGTTTCATCGGACAGATTTTTAAAAAGCTGTAAGGGTGTTAATGACATCATTCCTCCCAATCGTCGACGGACAGGATACTCCACGGAGATATAAGTTCAACACCACATATGAAAAATCATATGTGGTGCAGTCATGCCCGGCGGGTTAATCAGGCCAATTTAGAAGGGACGGGTGGTATTGAGGAGAGCAGACTCCCGCACGGATAAGCATTCCGGCAAGTCAGGTCAGTCATGCCTATCGCGCGTTCAGTGTGAATTACTGTCTCAAAATTGAACGATAACGCCATTTGGTTCCATCATCATTGATAATTTCATACTGCACCTCCCCCGCTTTCACCGTTTTATTCAGGGTGATTTCCTTTTTCTCTCCTGGCGCTAACATGATGCTATCAACTTTCACATCACCAGACTCGAATGCCGCTATCGTCATATACCATGGCGTTGGATTACTCATAATGACAACCTGTTGATTGCTATTTTTAATCTGGAACTGCAGTCGCTCTCCGTCAGTCTGCTGAGGCCGCGGGACATTAACGGGTCGTACAAAAACTTTCAGGCGTAATCGCAGGGGCAGAATAACGCGCTTCTCATTAGCCGGACCGATCGTATTTGGCGGAACCTGATAAATATTCAGCCAGTAAAGAGATTCCTTATCTTGCGGAATATTATTGCGGGAGATCAGCTGCAGCTTTACATCGCGCAGTTCACCCGGCTGCAATCGAAACACCGGGGGGACGGCAATAATCGGTGTTCTGGCGTTTTCTGGAGATATAAATAGATCCCCCTCATCAAACCAGAGTTGAACAAGGGAGGGCTCCCCCCCTGAATTTATCAGATTCACCGATGAAACCATTTCTCCGGCATTAAATATTACCCGGGTACCTTCCACATTCACCACGGCGAAACCAGGCTGCGCCAGCACGAATAGTACGCAGCATAACCATTTCACCTTGATAATTTTTTTACTGAAAGCTAACAACAACCTGTAACTGCGCATTCACGGACCCCGCGGTAACTGTCTGACCAGTGATTGCACTCAACTCTGCAGTGAAATCACCCGTATAAATATCGGTGCCGCTTCCCGCCCCAGTTAACGACAATAAATCTTTAAAACCATACCATCCGTAGCTGTTTCCTGAGCCAAATGATGATTTAGCGGGTAAAAGATTAAGCGCGCTGCCACCATTGTTAAGAATTTGGATACCGACCCCTGAGGCTTCCCCGGCACCGTTCCCATAATTTGTATCCAGCAGCCAGGTGAGACCACCGCCGGAAGTCACCAGCCCCAGACTTTGCGCTTTACTGACCGCATTTGCCTGATTCACCATAAAGCCCATAGCAACATTTGCCGAAGAACTTGTTGAATTCGATGTACTGGAAACAGCCCCCGATTCACATTCCAGACTGATGGAGAATCCGGCGCGGCTGGTATTTCCCGCATTAAGTTCGCTAACTGAAATAGTTGGCAACAGTACAACCGAAGGGAAATCCTTAACAAGGCATGTCGCCCCTCTGACGAACGTGACATAGTTCGTCAGACCAAAACCGGCAGGCCAGTATCCATACCATCCCGAGTAGTTACTGGCAGAATCAGCGCCGTTATAAAGTCCAGAGCTTAAGCTCCCCCCCTGAAATGCAACATAACCGGCAGGCTGAGCGCTCCCTGTACTCCACCAGTTATAGGTGTAGAAGTTTGAGCTATTCTGGCTCCCGTAAGTTCCGTCAACCTTAAACAGCTCAACAAATACATCAGCGAATGCACTCGCGGGTATATATGTATAGGTATCATCTGAATACCAGTCGTCAGCGGTAAGCTGGCGGGATTTCCAGTATCGTGAATAATATTCCCCTGTCTTCATATTCGTTAATCTGATAGCAACATTTTTTACATACGTAAAATAAGAGCCGTCTACTTCGCTGGCAGCATTTTTACCACTGTAGTTTTCATCGCCATTAGTTGCATAAAACTCATATAATCCCGCATCCACCGCAGTCTGATTGCAGCGAAATAAAATCTGATTTGCTGGGTATGTCTCCTTGTGACCAGACGTCAGAAAGGAGGCCGCTGAACTGCCAAGAAGGGTTCCAGACGGCTGAAAACTGCTGGAACCACTGATCGTTATAATACCGGGCAACCCAAGACTTGTGACCGTATTAGCATCAGAGGCACCGGTCCACGATGCGGCAGTATAACCCGCATTCAGCGCGTCAGTGGATAGTTGACTTGTCGACGTTACTTTTGTGCAGGTACCTGCGGCAAAGCTCATCTGGCTCCAGCCGAAAAAAATAACCGGAACTAGCAGCAAAATAAAAAGCCGCTGCTTCTCTTTTTTTCTCAGGAAGGTCATCATCTCTGTTATCTCCTCTCGCAGGGCAGATGAATTTGTGTTACCGGCTGATTATCTGCTTTCGGTAGGCGATATTTGATTTCACAACGCTGGCCATCCTGCTTTCCCCATTTAACCGTCAGTTTTCCTGTATTATCTTCAACGCGGGCATAAATTTGACCGCCCTGACCTACCATTCCTATTTCGTTACCAGCAGAATCAAAAACATCAGCGCCCATCGGAGGCATTTCACCATCAAAGCTCGCGGTGATTAAAATGGCTCTACCATGCAGAGTTTCGAAAGAAACCATTGGCATGGCTCCTGCGTATGGAACCACTTTCTTACTGCCTCCCTGCAGCTCAACGTCAGAATTAATGAATCTCGAGTCAAGTCCAACATTGTTATACTGGTAAGGGGTTAGCGACGGATGTATAGCGTAGCCAAAGCGATCTATTGTTGCCCCCTGGCCGTTCTTGACAATTGCCCCACTGGCACCCGGCGCATGGATAATTGCAAACGTATCGCTTGCATAGGGTCCTACCGTGAGCCCGCCGCGGTGAGCAACCAGCGTGCCAGAATATCCTGCGCCGAACTGCCGATAGTTTTTACCTGCAGAGAGGTTTGCGCGAAAAGCGCCCACGGACGTGTTCTGCTGACCGCTCCCTCCCCAACTGGTGGCATTACCGCTGTTATGATAATTTTCAGCACCGCCATATAGGGAATAAGTAAAATTACTCTGTTCCCCGGCAGAGCCATTGATCCCTACCTGCGCACTTCGGGTATCTCTATTTTTATTTAAGCCAAAAGTCAGGTTGGATCGATTTTTGCCAAAATCAAGTGGTACAGAAAAACCCAATGAGATGGTATTTTCTGTATACCTTTGCCGGTTTCCCGTGTCGTAATCGCTATCCCTAAGACTATAAAAGTATCTGCCGTTCGTCATAATGGTTTGCTGACGAGCAATACTCAGGTTATAACTGATCTGTCCCCAGTTATTACTGTATCCCAATTGCAATTGTTTAATTCTGCCTCTCCCATCATAATAATCGGCTGTACTGCCTGAGAGGTTAAGCATCCCCCATTCATCCATAGGCTGACTGACGGTTGCTGAAAACTTATTTTTTTGCCTTAACGTTTCTGACCAGTATTCAGTGCCATTATGATACTGACGCCTGACGCCAAGGACATCCTGTAAATCCCTGAAGCCACTGGTTGAATAGCGATACGCAGCAAGAACAAGATTGGTTCCTGTGTCAAAGGTTCTGCTGTAGCTGGCTTCTGCACGCCAGCCGCTGGTGGTCTGCTCATTTTCGACTCGGGCATGAGAAAAAGTCGTGTTTAATCCGAATGCCCCTGCTCCAGTAGCAATAACGCCTCCCAGCAAAGCGGCCTGATAATCTTCAGCAAGACGAATACCGCTGTTAGCGGTGAGCATGTTCGACATGCCCCGCTGCAGTGTTCCTTCAATAAAACGATTGTTAACACTGTAATAATTTCTTACCCGTCCTAACGATACAGAATACTCCCAGTTACCTGGTCGTACAGAATCAGGTACAGAAGAGTAGGGGACGGTAAACGTTGAAATGTTGCCACCAGCCTCAATAACCTCTACATGCAGGTCTCCCTTGCTTTTCGTGTTATAAAGGTCATTAATAACAAAACTCCCCGGCGAAACGGTAGTCTCATACACCACCGTTCCCTGCTGACGGATGACAACCCGAGCTGTTGTCGCTGCCACGCCTCTGACTTCTGGTGCGTATCCCCGCTTTCCCTGAGGCCACATTCGTTTATCGGTAGCCATCTTTACGCCATTAAAAGACAGACTCCCGAACAGGCTGTTGCTGGTGTAGCTATCACCGACAGTGAATACGCTTTCTAATGCAGGAATAGCACGTTGCCCCCATGTCCTGGCCGCATTATATTTATATTCACTACCGCCAAGGTTACTGTCAGCATATCTTAAATTTCCTGTATGCCTGAGCTGCCACAATCCCAGGTTCGTCCCTGCATTAATATTGCTCCAGAGATAATTATATTTAAAATTCGTTCCTGTATTTTCGGTGCGTGTGAAATTGGTGTTATGGCGCAGAAAAAGCGCCATAACACCACTATCCCAGCTTTCGACAGGAATAAAACCACGGGGATTTTGAAACATATTCGATTGGGGTACTGACAGATTGAGGCGGGACTGTGATAAATCCACCTCAGCCTGAATGGTCGCCCCGGCGTCGGATACAGGTACACACTGATGACTCTCTGCAGCCACTACAGCATTTATTCTGATGGCCAATTTAGCTATCAGTTCCCGAGTCAGGCAAGGTTCTGTTTTTCCATCTTCACGCTCCATTATATTGATGGTTTCGCTGATCGAAATTAGCGTGTTGTTAACATAGACATCGAGAACATATTTCCCGGATTGAACAGGCGTGATTTTTTTATTGAATCGTTCCATATCCTGCCCAAGAGCAGAACCTTTCAGCAGTGCCGGGTCGAAGTAATAATCCTGGGCACTGGCGGAAGGAAGATATGTAACAACAAACGATATTGTTAATAAGACTTTGTTAAATCGCCACCAGATATTACTAATGCAGATATTGTTATAAATTGAATTCCGCATTCAGTCGTGCTCCCTGATCGTTTACCACTGTAACAGTGATTTTTTTACCCTTAACTGAACCTGCTCGAGAAATATTGAAAATCTGAGATCCTGAAGGTTCAATCATTCCCGACCCAGAAGACAATCTCCGTTGCCTCTCTGTTAACGCAACGCTGCTGACAGTGACATAGAAAGGCGTGTGGTTTTTTATCATCACTGCTGAGGCATTATCCGCAACAGGCGTTACCGATATATTGGGTACCCCCCTGCCTGGACCAGACACCAGAGATGCAGGGCGATAGAAAACTTTAACTCTGTTACGCAGCATGACGAGCATTTTATTTTTCACGTCATTTTTGTTAATATTTGCCGGAGGAACCTGCAAAAAATTAAAATAAAAAACAGACTCTCTATCATCTGGAAGGTTCAAACCACCTGTGAATGTCACTTTAACAACCTGACCTGCGCCAGGCTGAATTCGAAAAACAGGGGGTGAGGCGATAAAGGGAACCCGGACAGAGGCATCCGGCCCACTAGACATCTTCCCGTCATCAAACCACGTCTGTACAACATAGGGGAAATCGCTCTGATTTTTAAGGTTAACATCAACTGAACGACTTCCCTCATTATATATAATACGAGTTCCCGTCATAATAACGCTGGCATTAAGCTGAAGAGAAAATAACGCTAAAAAAGTAAAACAAAAAAACGAAAAGGATTTATATAGAAACTTCATATTTCTCTCCATTAATTAAGCCAGTACACAGTCTGGCCCCGGTAAAAATGGCCGGAAAAAAGTTTCCGGCCATGGTTTTACAGGTAGGTCACGGCATACTGTAATGAAGCGGTAACATCACCCGCTGTTGGCGTACCAGCTGAATAGTACTGAGCGGTGTAATTAGCACTTGCCGATGTTTCACCTGCGGTTAACGTCAGGTCAGCATCACCAGTGAAATAGCTGGTAAAATCAATAACCGTTCCCGCAGTGTCGAGGATCTGGATTTCCACATCACCTGCACTACCGGTATTTCCCAGATTGCCAGAGGTAGTCACCTGATTACCTACAAAAACGGTAGAAATTTCCCGATCGGTCGTTTCAACCGCGCAGCCACTGACACCTACTTCAAAATTTGTGGCACCAGCAGTTGTCGAGCTTGCGAAATCAGAAATACTCACTGTTGGTAATAAAACCACCGGTGATACCGCATTTCCGTTAACGGTCACCGCGCAGGTCTGGTCAGTGACTTCACCCTGGAAAGTAATAGTGTTATCAGATGCAGCAAAAGCTGAAACAGCGGATGACAAACCAACAAAAACACTCAGGGCTATGATCTTTTTATTCATAAATAAATTCTCCACGTACATTATTAATAGCAACGATATTATAAATCGCTATATTTCAGCCTGCCTGGTGATGGAACAATACTCTGATATTATGCAAACCTCCTTATTTTCATTCCTATCTTACTCTCAATTCTTTGCCTGATATTATAAACAGACTTGACATCTAGTGACATTTCCGTAGAAATATCAGCCACGCCTTTATGCTTTAGCGTTAAATAGAGAACTTGCCTTTCTTTTTTTGTTAATGATCTGCCAGATCGACAAAACAAAGGTAATCCAATGAACACTTTTCTGAAGTTAATTAAGGTCGCACCTAAACCTTCAGAGAGGTAGAGTACCTCTGTTACATTCTTTTCATTTTGTTTGTAATAATTGGCCAGTGCTGCCATTTTTACATCTGCCAGCAGTATTATCTTCATATTGGTACTGGCGAGGTATTCAACCCACTCGTCATTCATAAAGAAATGAATATTCCGCCAGGAAAAATCCACAAAAACAAACCCTTCAGAAGAGGTGATAACACTTATTGAATTAATAAGAGACCTCACCCCCGCCTCAAAAAAAACATTTACTCCCGGCCAGATACAAACCTTAGGATTAAGGCACTGAGAGGCGCTAAACTCTTGTTCAGGAAGGATTTGGCATTTAATACTACAACTCTGGCACAGTACATTTCCATGCTTCATACCCCTCCTTGAAATATCCTAATAATCACCAGGAACTTTCCTATATGATATATTCAGATATAAATTTTACAACTTGATTTTTTGAAATTAATAAACTCCCACAAAAAAAGAAAAATCTTAATTCAGGCATGATTAAACCTACCTGATAAACCTAAAAATTAGGAATCCAACCCCTATGGTTAAGAATATTCTTACGAAATAAGGGATTTTGCGCTGAAGTCAAGGTGCAAAAAAGTTAAATTCAGAGCTTTTCACTACAAACAAGTGAAATGTAAATACTTACTAATAAAAAACCCTCGATTACTTTTCTTTTTCAGCGTTATTTTGTTAAAAAGTAAAATAACGCTCTAAAGGAAATACCATTATCCTTTTAAAAAAGGGTTGATTTAGCACCTTATCAAAAAATCTGACAAAAATTAAAAAAAACATCACTCCGCATTGTGCAAATTGTGTTATACAATACTCATTAGTCATTTAAACAAAATTTATGCTACCAATCATGGAGCAATGCTCTGCTGAAAAAAAATGGCAATGCATATTCTTACTTAACAAATAAATACTGTATCACGTGGCTGACGTTGTTCAGCTATGCAGAAAATAAAATTTACTACCGCAGAAGCTTTTCCTTTATTTCAGTATACTCACGGTCAGTGATAATGCCTGCGACCTTTAGCTCATGAGCTTCAATTATTTGTTCGGTAATACTCTTCCTTGCACCGTGGTATCCGGGGTAAGAATATTTATGGTGATAATATCGTTGTCTTTCCGCCATTCCCTTCCCCCTAATCAATAGATAAACAATTGAGCAAACAACAGGAATAAAGAGTAATAAAACGATCCAGACTACTTTAAAAACAATATGTAAATCATCATCACGGAAAATATCCGTTAGAATCTGAAAAATTAACATTAAATAAGCAAAAAAGAACAAAATCGTAAAAAATGACATAACAATATCCGAGAATGTCATTGATTGTAAATTCATTACGCATACCCTTCCATAAGCAATCGGTATGAAATGGGGAATGAGTTAATTAAAAGCAGTTTAATTAATCCTGTCTCCCCAGACACCAACATTATTCAAAGAAAATACAATGAGAATAGTTCTACAATTGAGCGACAGGAGTAATGGTAACCTGACCTCTTAGTGACGTAATATTAACCTGCTGCCCTACAAAAAAAGGCGTTTCTCCAATCGGCTGGACAATGACAAATTCATTACCATTCACTGGTCGGATGAAAAGCTCCACACCGTTTATTTGAGATCTATTGCGCTGAATCGCTTGCCCTGTCAGAGCGCCGGCAACGGCACCGCCCGCCGTAGCGATACGTCGGCCACTTCCACCGCCTATAGCATTACCTGCAACGCCACCTAATACCCCACCTGCTGCCGCACCGGCAATATTATTATCACTGTCATTCTGGATAGTAATATTTCTTACTCTGGTGACGGTCCCCTGGGTAACAGCCATGGGTTGCCCCGTCAAAGCCATATTAATATTATCAGCCGACCCCACAGGATTTCCACTACAACTCACTAAAAATAAGGAGCCAACAAACACTAAAAATAATTTCAAAAACATAACATCTCCTGATATTGACAATGTAGTTCATCTTTAATTAACAGGAATCGCCACTGTGGTCGCGCCCTGACATACATACTTTAATCTTTATCACTGCTTTTGTGCAGTAAGCAATTATTGCTCTCACGTTACTGATATAACCAAATATGGCCATAATAAAAATGATCATGAATTTGTGGCCACACAACTATGGTTTGCTATACACGCTGAATGCATTATTTTCTTAAAACCCCGGCATTGCTTTTAATCCATACTGCCACTTCTCACTATAATTTATGAACAGGATATTTCCACATCTACCTGGTACAGGCAGTGATGCTTTTATATTTAATGGTCAATAAAGTTTTTCGCATCCAGATAATATCCATCCCCTCTTTTATTTTCGATTCTGGCACATTTATAGGGGGCGATTTTCTTCCGCAACCGTCCAATGAGCACTTCGACAGTATTATTATTTTGATTAAATATATCATCATGCAAATGCTTCATGATTTCATATTTACTGATGAGCTTGCCACTTTTTTTAATAAGCAGTCTCATTATCTCGAACTCATAGTTGGTGAGTTTTATTTTTTCATCTGCAATAAACAATGCTCTACTTCCAATGTTAAGTTCAATTTTACCTGCGGCCATTTTTTTCGTCGGCTCCAGACAAGATCTACGAATAAGTGTTTGTAAGCGAACAATGAGTTCTTCAATCCTGAAAGGTTTGACAATATAATCATCAGCGCCTCCATTTAAAGCACGCACTTTATGCTGCAGATTCTCTTCATTGCTGATTATTAAGATCCTAATATTTTCTCCCATTTTTCGCCAACGCCGAATAGCCTGGACACTTTCGGAATCACGAGGAGTCGTAGTCATTACCATAACATCTGGTTTATTCGATATCATGAACAGCCATGCTTCTTTTAAGCTCGAACAAACATCCACAACAAACCCAGCGTTTTCCGTCTGAGAACGTAAGTAATTTTGACTGATGACATTTGGATCTAATATCAAGGCACGCACTTCCTAATCCTTATCCTTGTTAGAAAACATTCCTACTTTGTATAGCCCCAGGTTTTTAATGTATTTTATTGCAAAATATATAACTTATAACTCCAACTGGTATCAAAACTGGTTATCTCATCCATTTTAACAAACCTGAACATGGCAACAATTGTTACGCTATTTGTCAGGCAAGGCAATAGACCAAAAAGTCATACTGAAGATACAAATTATTATTCTAAAACCTGTGACAAATTATAAAAACATCATCGGCAATCATAAAGAATTAGATTATTATTCCAATAATCACATAAAATCTAGTTTTTCACTCTATCAAATGAGATTTCATTAAGAAATAAATATATAAATAACCACCTACAGATGGTGACAGATTAGTTGCATCGGTACGGATTTTTATAATTGAGCTCAAAAAAGACAATCCTGTCTTGTTCAATCTGTACAAGTCTTCACAAAGAAAACTTATGAACCTGAGAACTAAGAATTCGATTAAATTTAATCTCTATAATATTTTTACTTATAAAGTTATCGCTAATAGGGGATACTTCATCAGGGCAGGACGATATGCGTTGCATACTCGGATATAAACAACACAACCGGAGAAGGAAATGCCAGTTTTGATTGCCACATTGAATAACCAGATAAATGATTATTGCCGCATTACGTCAAAAGGGAGTCAGGAATAAGAAGATATTTTCCTGTTGATAGCTATGTTTTCATGCCATGATTTCAACAGGAGTTAAATAAAAAAGTTATCGACCATCTACTACAAAAAAATAGTTAACTTGCTTTAGTAAGCATTGCCAGTATTCAATGTCGATTGTTAAATCAATACGGCTTACTATCGCTACAATTGATTAAAAAGACCACGAGACTGTATAAGTATCGCATCCATCTTTATAAAAACCATGAGCTAATATTATTAATAGACTGGTGAATTAAATAAATTATTTGCGACACATGAAAATAGTACGTTGCAGATCGCTAATACGCCACGTGACGTCATCTATTTTCTGAATTTTATAAAAAAATACAGACTGACTTGAAGTGAGTTTCTCAGTCAATTCTGGTGGAGTTGTATCCTGCTTGTTGGCTATAAAATTCCCTTTAACCACTTTATGAAAACCATTTTCCGTATTTTTGGTAATAGTCATATCACCTGAACGGTCAACAATATACTCCTTTCCCTCATTCTCGAGAGTACCATATTCATTGACAACCACATGTCCTTTCTCTGTTATATGAAAAACAATTTTAACATTACCTGAGATGGCATTTTTTTCTCCCTGATTTATGTAAAAACTGGACATACAGTTCATTGGTAAATATTTATCTATCGCAAACAACTTATAACCAATAAAGGCAATTACCAGCAACAATACAATATTAACAGCTATGCTAAATATTTTTAATATTGAGATAGTTTTCACATTGATTACCTTTATTCAATTTATTTGCTTTGCAAACGGCTACGTGCGTAGAGTACGTTTTATCGTTTAGCGATGTTTTATTATCATCAAAAAATATCGTTTGGGTCATGTTCTTACAAGTTTCAATGATTTTCTTACCAAGCATAGTACCGAAGAAAACGGATACATTATTAATGTTTGTTAAGCTTTTATCAACATATACATCACATTTCCCTATCGTTTTATATTTATATAACACACTGTTTTTTTCATCGTATTTGATGTAAAGACATATGAGGAGTATGCTAAAACATATAAAAATGAAGAAATTTAGTTTTAAGCCAGTGTTACGCAACACCTTTTGTTTTATTTTTTTTGTGTTATTTTCTTGAGCTGGGGATATTAACTTAAAATCACAGTGTAACCTGAATCCTTGTTTAGGTATCGTTTCAATGATATCTGAAAGACCTAATTCTTGTAATGTTTTCCGTAATATAGAGACATTTCTGTTAAGATTGTGGTTAGATGCCACTAAACCATACTGCTCCCAAACTTTCTCAAGAATTTCATTCCTGCTTAACTGCTCGTTATTTTTTTGTAACAATAAAGACAATAACCTCGCGGCCGATACAGGAAGTATTATCTCGGTATTATCGTTCTCTAAAGCTCGCGACTCTTCATTGTAATGAACCGAATTCTCAAGTAAGTAATTCATTGCACATCGCTCCTGCAATTATATTCTGTTTATTATAATTTGATTAAATAGGTTATGCAATTCGTATGCAATTGGTTACTTTTTGAACTTAAAAAGCTCAAGTTATACTAATTTCAGGGGAAATCATTTATCTCATCTATTGCCGCTATTATATTTGAATGTTTTTTGATATTAAGCACGTACATATCGTATATTTTATTATAATACTTGAGTTTTATCAGTACGTTGCTGTTTATCTCTATTGACGGACCTCACTTGAAGTAGCACCCCAAATAATTAGCAGCATAAGTTTATTCTTATAAAATATGTTATGACCTTATCCTTGGTAACATCCTGATTTGCAAATCATTCCCGACTGCGTTAGCTATCCCCGCAGTGAAAACGTCCGCGATTGAAAGCATACTCTGTCTAACTAAACTCCAGCGTCCGTCTGGTGCCCTGACTGACCATGTATTCTCTATGAATAGAGTCTACTTTCAATGAGTTGAATGAAGTTTTGGCATAAGCAAATTGTGACCAGATTCGCAGTAACATCGACCAGCCAATTATCGTGCATGAGCACAGGTCAATCACCAACGTGCCGTGGGTTAATACTCAGTTGATGTCCGGATAGCGACGTTTGTAGGCGTCATTCATACCATGTGAGGAGACGATATCATTAGGGCTGGCGTCCAGAGCGGACTCTACTTAGGAAGTGGAGCGAGTGAGGGGAATCGAACCCCCGTCATTTGGTTGGGAACCAAAAGCTCTACCATTGAGCTACACTCGCCCAGACAGAATCCGATAAAGCAAATTGCCCCGTTGGATTCTTGTCAGGGATGTAATCCGTTTTACAACAGACTACTTTAAGACAACCACGCAATGCCTTACTCCCCTCCCGGAAGCGAAGAGGTGCGAGGGCCATTATAGACCTTACGCACCCGCTGACAAGCCCAAACCAGGCTAAATGCCGATAAAATAACCTCTTAGCACTTAGGCTTACTGCCCTGCGGCGGCAAATAGCGCAGCGGGTCGATCGCCGTCGCCCGGTAGCGAATCTGGAAATGCAGGCGCACGGAATCCGCGTCCGAGCTGCCCATGGTGGCAATCTGCTGGCCAATCTTCACGCTCTGGCCGTTATTCACCATTAGCTTGTCGTTGTGCGCGTAGGCGCTGATATAGTCCTCATTATGCTTAATCATAATCAGGTTGCCGTAGCCGCGCAGCTGGTTGCCCACGTACACCACTTTGCCCGCCCCTGCCGCATACACCGGCTGGCCGCGCCTACCGGCGATATCGATACCTTTATTGCCGCCATCGCTGGTGGAGTATGGCAGCACTACTTTACCGCTGGTTGGCCAGCGCCAGCAGCGTTGCCCGACCGGCGGCCAGGAGGATTGCGGCACCGCCGAAGATGGCGTCACGGCGGCGGTACGTTTCGCTGACGATTTCTTGCCGAATGCCCCCGCCTTCGCCGTGGTCCCGGAACCGCTGTTTAGCTTCAGCTTTTGCCCGACTTCGATGGTATAGGGAGGTGAAATATTATTGAGACGGGCGAGATCCCTGACGCTGGTGCCAGTGGAACGTGAGATAGCGTACAACGTGTCGCCGCGCTTCACGGTGTAGGTAGAACCGGAATCGGATGAGCTGGAACACCCTGCGACAATCAGGCTGCTCAGCAACATTATTGCAATAACAAAGCGTTTTCTCATCAGGCATCCTGCGCTTAACACGAACATTCACCTCAAAACCAGGGCGATTATCATACCAGTCCCTAAGGCATTCCCCAATCGCTACCCTTCATACAGAAGTATTAAAGGCCTGCTAAGCGGCTGAACATCTACGCTCTCCCGGGAGAGTCCGGGAGCGTCGCGGTGCGTCCGGGTTAAACCGCTCGTGATTCAATTAGCCCCCTGCCGGCACCTCTGCAATATCACGCTCTCCCCGGAGGCCAACATGTTTTGGTAATGCCTTTGTCCCATTTATGGGCTACCCTAGTGGCCTGAGTACATGACCCGGCGGGTTTGTGCCGGGTCATTTTTTATTTCAGGAGTTGTCATGGCCGGGGAACATGTCATTTTGCTGGACGAGCAAGATAAGCCTACAGGTATGCTGGAGAAGTATGCCGCCCACACCCTCGATACCCCTTTGCATCTCGCGTTTTCCTGCTGGCTGTTCAATGAACAAGGTCAGCTGCTGGTCACGCGCCGTTCGCTGGGCAAAAAAGCCTGGCCAGGCGTATGGACGAACTCAGTCTGCGGGCATCCGCAAACCGGCGAAACCTTCGAACAGGCCGTTGAGCGCCGCTGCCGCTTTGAGCTCGGCGTCGAGATAACCCGCATCGTCCCGGTCTTTCCGGGGTTCCGTTACCGGGCCGTCGCGCCGAATGGCATTGTCGAAAACGAGGTCTGTCCGGTCTATGCGGCGCGAGTAGCCAGCGCGTTACGGATAAATCCTGACGAAGTGATGGATTTTCAGTGGAGCAATCTTGCGGATGTGTTAAGCGGGATTCGCGCGACGCCCTGGGCTTTTAGCCCGTGGATGGTGCTGCAGGCGGCGGACGATAATGCGCGTAACGCATTAATCAGCTTTAGCAACCAGGCATAAAAAAACCCAGCTCTGCTGGGTTTTTTTATTCGCGTAATGCTTATTTTACCGGACGCATCGCCGGGAACAGGATCACGTCGCGGATGGTGTGGCTGTTGGTAAACAGCATCACCATACGGTCGATACCGATACCGAGGCCCGCAGTCGGCGGCAGGCCGTGCTCCAGCGCGGTAACGTAGTCTTCGTCATAGAACATCGCTTCGTCGTCACCGGCGGCTTTCGCGTTAACCTGATCGAGGAAACGCTGCGCCTGGTCTTCCGCATCGTTCAGCTCGCTAAAGCCGTTACCGATTTCACGCCCGCCGATGAAGAATTCAAAGCGGTCGGTGATTTCCGGGTTCTCGTCGTTACGACGCGCCAGCGGAGAGACTTCTGCCGGATATTCGGTAATGAAGGTCGGCTGAATCAGGTGCGCTTCCGCCACTTCTTCGAAGATCTCGGTCACGATGCGGCCCAGACCCCAGCTCTTCTCAACGTGGATACCGATGCTTTCCGCAATGGCTTTTGCGGAATCGAAGTTATCCAGATCGGCCATCTCGGTTTCCGGACGATATTTCTTGATCGCTTCGCGCATGGTCAGCTTTTCAAACGGCTTGCCGAAATCAAAGGTCTGATCGCCGTAAGGCACTTCAGTATGGCCCAGAACGTCCTGCGCCAGGGTGCGGAACAGGGATTCGGTCAGCTCAATCAGATCTTTGTAATCCGCATACGCCATGTAGAGTTCCATCATGGTGAACTCTGGGTTATGGCGAACGGAGATACCTTCGTTACGGAAGTTACGGTTGATTTCGAACACGCGCTCGAAGCCGCCAACCACCAGACGCTTCAGGTACAGTTCCGGCGCGATACGCAGGTACATGTCCAGATCCAGCGCGTTGTGATGGGTGATGAACGGACGCGCGGACGCGCCGCCGGGGATCACCTGCATCATCGGGGTTTCAACTTCCATAAAGCCGCGGCCGACCATGAACTGGCGGATGCCCGCCAGGATCTGCGAACGCACTTTAAAGGTGTTGCGCGATTCATCGTTGGAGATCAGGTCCAGGTAGCGCTGACGATAGCGCGCTTCCTGATCCTGCAGGCCGTGGAATTTGTCCGGCAGCGGGCGCAGGGCTTTGGTCAGCAGACGCAGCTCGGTGCAGTGAATAGAGAGCTCGCCGGTCTTGGTTTTGAACAGCTTACCGCGCGCCGCGATGATATCGCCGAGGTCCCACTTTTTGAACTGCTCGTTATAGACGCCTTCCGCCAGATCGTCGCGGGCGACGTACAGCTGAATGCGGCCGCCAACGTCCTGCAGCGTAACGAAGGAGGCTTTACCCATGATACGACGGGTCATCATGCGGCCAGCGACGGCGACTTCAACGTTCAGCGCTTCCAGCTCTTCGTTTTCTTTGCCATCGAAGTCAGCGTGCAGAAGGTCTGAGGTGTGGTCACGACGGAAATCATTCGGGAACGGGATACCCTGCTCACGCAGCGCGGCCAGCTTCTCACGACGGGCTTTCAGTTCATTATTAAGGTCAATTGCCGCGTCAGCGCCCTGTGCTTGTTGTTCAGACATGTTGGTTCCTCATAACCCTGCTTTCAAACTTGCTTCGATAAATTGATCCAGGCTGCCGTCCAGCACCGCCTGAGTGTTGCGGGTTTCCACCCCGGTGCGCAGATCTTTAATGCGGGAGTCATCCAGCACGTAAGAACGGATCTGGCTGCCCCAGCCGATGTCGGATTTGGTATCTTCCATCGCCTGCTTCTCGGCATTTTTCTTCTGCATTTCCAGCTCATAAAGCTTCGCTTTCATCTGCTTCATGGCCTGGTCTTTGTTCTTGTGCTGTGAACGGTCGTTCTGGCACTGGGTCACTAAGCCGGTCGGAATGTGGGTAATACGCACTGCGGATTCCGTACGGTTAACGTGCTGACCGCCCGCGCCGGATGCGCGATAAACGTCAATGCGCAGATCCGCCGGGTTGATGTCGATATCAATATCGTCATCCACTTCCGGATAAACGAAGGCGGAGCTGAAAGAGGTGTGGCGGCGGCCGCCGGAATCGAACGGGCTCTTACGCACCAGGCGATGAACGCCGGTTTCGGTACGCAGCCAGCCGTAGGCGTAGTCGCCGATAATCTTGATGGTCACGGACTTAATGCCCGCCACTTCGCCTTCAGACTCTTCGATGATCTCGGTCTTGAAGCCGCGCGCTTCGGCCCAGCGCAGATACATGCGCATCAGCATGCTGGCCCAGTCCTGCGCTTCCGTTCCGCCGGAACCGGCCTGGATATCGAGGTAGCAATCGGCGCTGTCGTATTCACCGGAGAACATGCGGCGGAATTCCAGCTGCGCCAGCTTCTCTTCCAGCACATCGAGCTCGGCGACGGCTTCGTTGAAGGTCTCTTCGTCTTCGGCTTCAACGGCCAGCTCCAGCAGGCCGGAAACGTCCTCCAGCCCCTGAGACATCTGATCCAGCGTATCAACGATGGCTTCCAGCGAGGAACGCTCTTTACCCAGCGCCTGCGCGCGCTCTGGTTCGTTCCAGACGTCAGGCTGCTCCAGCTCGGCGTTTACTTCTTCGAGACGCTCTTTCTTAGCATCGTAGTCAAAGATACCCCCTAAGAACGTCCGAGCGCTCCGTGAGGTCCTGAATACGGTTTTTTACCGGATTTATTTCAAACATGGTCGGTTTCTTTTAATGGATTCGTCAAAATGCGGTGATAAGAGCGGAATTCTACCGGATTCGCGCCCTCATTAATATACTGTTCTCAATTTGGCCAGAGGTGGTCAATGATCAGCTGCAGGCTGCGGTTGCCGCGGAACTCATTGATATCAAGCTTATAGGCAAGCTGAACTTCGCGAACGCCGTTATCCGGCCAAAGGGAAGTATCAACATTGAACGCGATACCGTCCAGCAGCGGGCCGCCGCCGACCGGCTCAACCATCACCTTCAGATGACGCTCGCCGACCAGGCGCTGCTGTAGCAGACGAAAACGGCCGTCAAACAGCGGCTCCGGGAACATCTGCCCCCACGGTCCGGCGTCGCGCAGCATCTGCGCGACCTCCATGCTCATCTCTGCCGCCGCCAGCGGACCGTCGGAGACCACTTCCCCCTGCAGCAGCGCAGGATCGAGCCACTCGGTCACCAGCTCGCCGAAGCGCTGCTGGAACTCTTCAAAGCGCGCCTCTTCCAGCGATAGTCCCGCCGCCATGGCATGGCCGCCAAACTTCAGAATCAGCCCGGGATAGAGCGTATCCAGACGCTCCAGCGCATCGCGCATATGCAGCCCCTGAATCGACCGACCGGAGCCTTTGAGCGTACCGTCGCCGGTGGGCGCAAAGGCGATAACCGGACGATGGAAACGCTCTTTGATACGCGAGGCCAGAATGCCGACGACGCCCTGGTGCCACTGCGGATGGTACATCGCCAGGCCGCCGGGCAGCGTCTCACCGCTGCGCTCCAGCTTCTCACACAGGGTCAGGGCTTCCGCCTGCATCCCCTGTTCTATCTCTTTGCGCGTCTGGTTCAACGCGTCCAGCTCATTGGCCAGCACCCGCGCTTCGCCGGTGTTGTCGCACAGCAGCAGCGCCACGCCGACGGACATATCGTCCAGCCGGCCAGCCGCGTTAAGCCGCGGACCGAGCGCGAAGCCGAGATCGCTTGCCGCCAGCTTTTGCGGGTCGCGGTTGGCGATCTCCAGCAGCGCCTTAATGCCCGGACGGCATTTCCCCGCCCGGATGCGGCTCAGCCCCTGCCAGGTCAGGATACGGTTGTTGGCATCCAGCGGTACGACGTCCGCCACGGTGCCGAGCGCCACCAGATCGAGGAGGTCAGCCAGATTCGGCGGCGCAATGCCGCGCTCCTCAAACCAGCCTTTATCGCGCAGAAAAGTGCGCAGCGCCAGCATCAGATAAAAAGCCACGCCCACCCCAGCCAGCGATTTCGACGGAAACTCACAGTCGCGCAGGTTCGGGTTAATAATCGCTTCCGCCGCGGGCAGCGAATCCCCCGGCAGGTGGTGATCGGTCACCAGCACCGGAATACCCAGCGCATGGGCGCGATCGACGCCAGTGTGCGAAGAAATACCGTTATCCACGGTCATAATCATCTGCGCGCCGCGGGCGTGAGCCTGATCGACCACTTCCGGGCTCAGGCCGTAGCCATCTTCAAAACGGTTTGGCACCAGGTACGAGACGTTGCCGTAGCCCAGCGCCCGCAGGGCCAGAACGCTCAGCGCGGTGCTGGTGGCGCCGTCGGCGTCAAAATCGCCGACCACCACAATATGCAGCCCCTGCTTAAATGCGCCGTAGAGCATCTCTACCGCTTTTTCGACGCCGGTCAGCTGCGACCACGGCAGCATGCCTTTCACGCCGCGCTCCAGCTCCTGCGCGCTACGCACGCCGCGGCTGGCGTACAGCCGCTGCAGCAGCGGTGGGAGATCGGCAGGTAAATCGACGCCGTCAGCCGCCTCGCGGCGGCGTAGTTGTATCTGTTGTTTCACGCGAATCAGTTACCGCTTGTCTGTTTTTGATGCTCATCAAGGAGCGCTTTCAGGTCTTTAGGATCGCGATAGCCGGGCATCAGCGTGCCGTCGCTCAGCACCATCGCCGGCGTGCCGTTAACGCCAAGCTGCACGCCCAGCATGTAGTGTTTAGCGATATCAACATCGCAGCTGGCCGGCTGCACGCCCTTACCGCTCATCGCGTCATCCAGCGCTTTGTTACGATCTTTAGCGCACCAGATAGCCTTCATATTCTGCTCGGCTTCGCTTTGCAGCCCCTGGCGCGGGAAGGCCAGATAGCGCACGGTAATACCCAGCGCGTTATAGTCGCTCATCTGCTCATGCAATTTATGGCAATAACCACAGGTAATATCGGTGAAGACGGTGATGACGTGTTTTTCCTGCGGCGCTTTATAGACGATCATCTCTTTTTCCAGCGCGTTCAGCTTACCGGCCAGCAGCGTATTGGTGACGTTTACCGGCTGCGCGCCGCTGACGTCGTACATCGGCCCCTGGATAATGTGCTTACCGTCATCGGTAACGTATATCACGCCGCTGTCCGTCAATACGGTGCTGATGCCTTTGATCGGCGAAGGTTGCACGTCCGAACTCTGCACGCCCAGCTTCGCCAGCAGTTGCTTGATCGCCGCGCTATCGGCATGCGCCGCACCGGATAAGGTGGTCGCCAGCAGAGTGAACATCAGTAAACCTTTTTTCATACTCAGTCCTTTTTTTCAGCACTCACGCACGCGGGTGATGCTGTTGATGGAGTTGTCGCAGACGCTCGGTCGCCACGTGGGTGTAGATCTGCGTCGTGGAGAGATCGCTGTGTCCTAACAGCATCTGCACCACGCGTAAGTCGGCGCCATGGTTAAGTAAATGCGTCGCGAACGCATGGCGTAACACGTGCGGGGAGAGCTTTTCGCTGTCAATCCCCGCCAGTACGGCATAGTGCTTAATTCGATGCCAGAACGTCTGGCGCGTCATCTGCTGCGCGCGCTGGCTGGGAAAAAGCACATCGGACGCCACGCCGTTCAGCAGCCAGGGGCGCCCGTATTCAAGGTAATTCTCAACCCACAGCACCGCCTCTTCACCCAGCGGTACCAGACGTTCTTTATTTCCTTTACCAATCACGCGCAGCACGCCCTGTCGCAGGCTAATGTCGCTCATGGTCAGGCCCACTAGCTCGGAAACGCGCAGACCGGTGGCGTACAGCACTTCCAGCATCGCTTTATCGCGCAGCTCCAGCGGTTGTTCAACCAGCGGCGCCTGGAGCAGGCGTTCCACCTGCGCCTCGCTCAGATCCTTCGGCAGCCTCTGCGGCAGCTTTGGCGAGGCCAACAGCGCGCTGGGATCGTCCGGGCGAATTTTCTCCCGGTAAAGATGCTGGAAGAAACGGCGCACGGCGCTTAGCAGGCGCGCGGTGCTGGTGGCTTTATAGCCGCCGGTTTGCCGCTCCGCCAGCAGCGACTGGAGATCTTCGCCGCTGACGCTGGCAAGCGACAGGCCACGATGATGCAGCCATTCGACCACCATCGTCAGGTCCCGGCGGTAGGCGCTCAGCGTGTTTTCCGCCAGATTCCGTTCCAGCCACAAGGCATCAAGAAACTGCTCGATTTGTGCGAGATCCTGTTCCACTCCGGCCTCTTTGTATATTAAAACGGCGCCATTATACCCTAAATAATTCGAGTTGCAGGCGGGCGCGGCCTTTCTGGTACACTAAGCGCAAAGTCACAGCAAGAATTGAGACGTTTCCGCGATGAACATAGGTCTTTTTTACGGTTCCAGCACCTGCTACACCGAAATGGCGGCGGAAAAAATCCGCGATATTATCGGCCCTGAACTGGTCACGCTGCACAACCTGAAAGATGATTCCCCTGCCCTGATGACGCAATACGATGTGCTGATCCTCGGCATTCCAACCTGGGATTTCGGCGAGATCCAGGAGGACTGGGAGGCGGTCTGGCAGCAGCTCGATACGCTGGATCTGCAGGGTAAAATCGTCGCGCTGTACGGCATGGGCGACCAGCTAGGCTACGGCGAATGGTTCCTTGATGCGCTCGGCATGCTGCACGATAAGCTGGCGACCAAAGGGGTTAAGTTTATCGGCTACTGGCCTACTGAAGGCTATGAATTCACCAGCCCGAAACCGGTCATTGCCGATGGGCAGCTGTTCGTTGGCCTGGCGCTTGATGAAACGAACCAGTACGACCTGAGCGATGAGCGCATTCAGAACTGGTGCGAGCAAATCCTCGGTGAAATGGCTGAGCAGTTCTCCTGAGTCCCTGCCTACTCTTGCGTCGGTTTTAGCAACACCAGCCGACGCAGATCTCGCCATTCTCCCGCGTCCATGCTATCCGCCGCGACCCACAAATGCTGGGTTCGTTGGTTTTCCGTATTCCGCAGGCGCAGCAGCATTCCGCTGTTAATCACCCACGGGGTGCCGATGATATCCCACTCCGCCTTTTGCCAGCGCAGACGGGAGTCGATCAGCAGCTTGATTTCTCCCTGACGGGCATGGATCCGCCGCTGGCTGCGCACGCAGTCGAACACCACCAGCGACAGCAGTATCAGCCACAGCGGGGTATAGCTCAGCGGCCAGGGCATCAGCAGCACAAGCGCCGCCACCACGCCGTGCATCAGCAGCGAAAACCACTGCGCTCGCCACGAGATGCGTAAATCAGATTGCCACAGGACCACGTTCCCGATTCCGTGTCTGAATTAATTTTACCATCCGCTGCAGTTCTGCATCAGCCGGCTCGCCATGATTCATCAACCAGTTGAACAGATCCGGATCGTCGTTTTCCAGCAGGCGGATGAATAACGCTTTATCGCCATCGCTGAGCGTGTCGTACTCATGCTCGAAAAACGGCATGATGGAGATATCGAGTTCACGCATACCTCGACGGCATGCCCAGTGGATGCGGGCTTTATTGTTAATGTCCATGTTTTACTTCCTGCTTATAAATATCTCTTAGTTTAACCCGTTTTCGGCGCTGACTTCACTGGAATATCAAGTTTCGCGAGCGCTATTCCATGAAAACCCTAAAATAATCAGGTCATTTATTATTTCGCTGGTTTCAGCGCCCCGTCTTTGAGGGCACGAATGGCCTGTCAAAAGCGCTTGCATTGCACCATAGCTCTTTTACCATTAGTCACACACTCTGCGTTAAGCTATTCAGGATATGACTATGGCTTTTACACCTTTTCCTCCGCGTCAGCCTTCCTCTTCCGCTCGTCTGCCGTTAACGCTGATGACGCTGGACGACTGGGCGCTGGCGACGATTACCGGTCCGGATGGCGAAAAATATCTGCAGGGGCAGATTACCGCCGACGTCAGCCACCTGACCGACGAGCAGCATCTGCTTGCCGCGCATTGTGACGCCAAGGGCAAGATGTGGAGCAATCTGCGCGTTTTCCGCCGCAACGAGGGTTTTGCGTGGATTGAGCGCCGCAGCCTGCGCGATGCGCAGCTGACCGAACTGAAAAAATACGCGGTGTTCTCTAAAGTGACCATCGCCGCCGATGATGAATCCGTACTGCTGGGCGTTGCCGGGTTCCAGGCGCGCGCTGCGCTGTCGCCGCTGTTTAGTGAGCTGCCGAACGCCGAGAAACAGGTTGTCAGCGAAGGAGCCACCAGCGTGCTGTGGTTTGCGCATCCGGCCGAGCGTTTCCTGCTGGTGACCGATGTGGCAACCGCCACCCGCATCACCGATGCGCTACGCGGTGAAGCGCAGCTCAACAACAGCCAGCAGTGGCTGGCGCTGAATATTGAAGCCGGGCTGCCGGTTATCGACAGCGCCAACAGCGCGCAGTTTATTCCGCAGGCCACCAACCTACAGGCGCTGGGCGGCATCAGCTTTAAGAAAGGCTGCTATACCGGCCAGGAGATGGTTGCCCGCGCTAAATTCCGCGGCGCCAACAAGCGCGCCCTGTGGTATCTGGCGGGAACAGCCAGCCGCGTGCCTGAGGCCGGGGAAGACCTGGAGCTGAAGATGGGTGAAAACTGGCGCCGAACCGGCACCGTTTTAGCGGCCGTGCAGCTGGACGACGGTCGCCTGCTGGTACAGGTGGTGATGAATAACGATATGGAGCCGGACAGCGTGTTTCGCGTACGCGATGATGCAGGTAGCCTGAGCATCGAGCCGCTGCCGTATTCGCTGGAAGAGAGTTAAAGCGATATTCCCTGCCGCCTTCTCCCCGGAGGCGGCGCTCACGCGCCTGTCTGGGCTACCCCACCCGCAAACCACGAAACACCCGCGGCCGCGCGCTTTGCGCAAATGCGCCATCTCTGGCCCAGGCCACTTTCTTGCGTAGAAGAATAGTGTATGTTCTGAACAATCATTTATTTCTTAAGCGGTAAAAGAGATGAGACGGATTGAGGTCATACTGGGGGAACTGGAGCGATTAACACGCGGGCTGAATCTTGCGGATCTGGAACAGGAAACGGCATTTACGGCGGAAGCCATCGGCTTTAACCTCGGGCTTGCGCGCAACTCGGTCAGCAAAGACCTCAATCAGTTATGGAACGACGGCCTGGCGATTAAGAGCAGAGGACGCCCCGTGTTCTTTTGGCACCGCCAGGCAATGGAAACGCTGCTGGGGCGCAGACTGAATGATACCGAATGTGAAGTGCGCACGGTTGCCGACCTTCTGCCGCATCAGGAAGGTTGCTCAACGGATGACCCCTTCAGCGGCCTGATTGGTTACGATCGCAGCCTCCGTGATGCGGTGGAAAAAGGCCGCGCAGCGGTACTTTATCCTCACGGGCTCCACGTATTGCTGACCGGCCCCTCCGGAGTAGGTAAAACTTTCTTTGCCGAGCTGATGCACCGTTTTGCCTGCGAGCAGGCGGCGGGTTCTCCCCCGCCGCTGGTCTACTTTAACTGCGCCGAGTATGCGCATAACCCGGAGCTGCTCTCTTCGCATTTGTTCGGCCATCGGCAGGGCGCATTTACCGGTGCCAGTGAGAATAAAGCCGGTCTGGTAGAGCAGGCGGACGGCGGATATCTGCTGCTTGATGAGGTGCACCGCCTGCCGTATGAAGGACAGGAAAAACTCTTCTCCATTCTCGACAAAGGCCAATATCGCCCGCTCGGTTCAAGCGCCACGGCGCGGTCCATTACGGTGCGCTTGATTTGCGCCACCACCGAACCGGTCAGCTCAGCCCTGCTGCGAACGTTCCAGAGGCGCATCCAGGTCTGTATCGATCTCCCCGGGATCCGTCAGCGCTCGGTGGAAGAACAGGTGGAACTTATTGTCGGTTTTCTCCAGCGCGAGAGCCGCAAAATTGAGCGTACGGTCAGTATCGACAAAACGCTGTTGCTCTGGCTGCTGAATAAACCGCTGGAAGGCAATATCGGCCAGCTCAAAAGCGATATCCAGTTTCTTTGCGCCCAGGCGTGGGCCGCGGGAATGACCGAGCATAACGACACGCTCCAGCTGGATAAACGGCTGGTAGAAGTGCCGTTCAACGCCACCCCGGAACAGCGTCTGCTGGTCGATACCTTGTTTGACGGCCAGGATCGGCTAAGCGTCGATGCGCGCACGTTACCCGCATTGAAAACCACTCTGGCGACAGGAGCGGAGATCGAAGAAAGCGATCTGTTTTACAGCTTCCTGACCCGCGAATACGTCAACCTGCGCAACAGCAACGTCCCACCGGCTGAGACGCTGGCGATCCTCAAAAACAAACTCAGTTCTATCTTTGAATATGGTCTCTACAGCCGCGACAGCGTGGCCCATCCGCCGCGCTATGGCGATCGGATTGAAGAGCGGGTGACCCTGCTGATTGGCTGGGTGGAACAGGTGCTGGGCTTTACGCTGCCAGAAAACCTGATGAATCCGCTGCGTAAACACTTTCTGGCGCTGATTGGCTACGTGCAGCGCGGGCTGATCCCGCAGCTCTACTCCTCCAGCCTGATCCTCGACCGCTGCAAAGACGAGTATGAAAACGCGACTCTGCTGTGCCGGAAAATCAACGAGCTGCTGCATATTCAGTGCCCGGCGACGGAGGTCGTCTGGCTATGTCTGTTCCTGAAAGAGTGCCGCCATTATCGCCAGCGGATCGACGCCAGTCCCGACTGCGGCGTCATTTTAATCGCCCACGGCGCGACGACGGCGACCAGTCAGGCGCAGTACGTCAACCGGGTGCTGGAGCGCGAGCTGTTTAGCGCCATCGATATGCCCTTTGAGCAGTCGGTGCATGACACGCTGGAAACGCTAACCCAGCGGATCCAGAGCCAACGCTACCGGCGGCTGATTCTGATGGTGGATATCGGCTCGCTGGTGCATTTTGGCAGCACCATCAGCAAGCTATTCCAGATTGACGTCCTGTTAATGCCCAATATTACGCTGACCAGTCTGCTGGAGCTGGGTCTGGATTTAAGCTATGAAACCAGCGAGCTACCGCAGCTGGCGGAATTACTGCAGAGTAAAAATATCCCCTGTCAGCTCTGTACTCCGCAGCAGGAAAACGGCGGTAAGGTGCTGGTGATCTCCTGCATTACCGGCATGGGAACCGCAGAGAAAATCAAAAAAGTGCTGGAGGAAAGTTTTGGCGAGCTGATGTCGCAGGATACGCGAATGGTGATCCTCGATTACAACGAGGTTCGCAGCCTGGAGCGCGTTCAGCAGTCGCTGCTGGCCGGTGAGCGACTGGCGGGGATTGTCGGCACCTTCCAGCCGGGACTGCCGGATATTCCGTTTATCTCGCTTGAAGAGCTGTTCTCCGAGCAGGGGCCGGAACTGGTGCTCAGCCTGCTCACGCCGGACCTCTCAAGCAGTGAGCGCCGTCTGGAGATGGAGCGCAGCGCGATGCGCTTCATCAGCGCGCTGACCATGGAAAGCATCATCAACCATATTTCGGTACTCAATCCCCAGCGCATTCTCAAAGAGATGGAGGGGGTGTTTAACCATTTAACCACCTCGCTTTCGCTGAAACCCAGCCGCCAGGTGACACTGCGCTTCCTGATCCACTGCTGTTGCATGGTCGAGCGTATCGTAATTAACCGGAAACCGTTACAGATGTCGCTGGAGAGCCAGCCCGCGCTGGACGTCCGCGCGTTTAGTGTCATTAAATCCGCCTTCCAGCCGATCGAAGAGGCTTATGCCATTCGTTTATCCGACGCGGAATATTTTTATATCTACGAACTGTTGTATCGCTGATCCCTTAACTGGCGTGGCTTTACGCCGCGCCTGCCCCTCTTCGCCCCCCATGTGACACAAATTCTGGCACAGCCTTTGCTCTTATTACGTATATCAATGTAATAGCGCCAGGAGGCCATTTTGATTACCACTGAACCTTTGTCCCAGATCCTGCTGCTGACCCATGGCGGCTGGGGGCAACAGCTCTGCAACAGCCTGTGCATGGTGACGGGCGAAATTAAAGGCGTAACGGAAATCGCCCTGATGCCCGTCGATACCTTGGGCGAGTTTTATCAGCGCGTAGAAGCTGTCGTGAAAACCCTGCCCGAAGGCTCGCTTATTCTGACCGATTTTATTGGCGGGACCACCTCTAACGTGGCCGCGCGGCTAAGCGCCGATTATCCGGTGGCGGTGATTTCCGGACTGAATGCCTCGCTGCTGCTGGAGGCCCTGGACAAGCGGGAACAGGGGCCGCTATCCGCCTGCGTAGCTGAATTAGTGGAAGCCGCGCGCAGCAGCTGTCTGGACGTTGTCGCCCACGTGCGTCAATTACAACAATCACAATAAGGAAAAAATATCATGGCTAACATCGTGTTATGTCGCATCGACAGCCGCCTCATTCATGGACAAGTGGTGACGAAGTGGGTCGGACAATCCCAGGCCAACCGGATTGCGGTAGTGAGTGATGAGCTGGACGCCGATCCGTTTATGAAAAATATCTATCTGATGGCGGCACCGCCAAACATCAAAGTGGATTGCTACAGCAATCAGAGCTTTGCCGCATCGTGGAAAGAAAACCAGCTTGGCGACGGCAGCGTGCTGGTGCTGTTCCCCTCTCTCGCGGCGATTCAGGAGGCCGTACAGCTCGGGTTTGATGTTTCCGCCATTCAGGTTGGTGGCTTAGGCGGCGGGCCGAACCGCAAGGTCGTTTTCCAGAACATCACGTTGGATGAAAAAGACGTTGGCATTCTCCACGACCTGAAAAGTCGAGGGATTAAGGCGGTCTTCCAGACTATCCCGGAAGATAAGCCGCAGTCGCTGGACGATATCCTGAAAAAATTCTAATCCTCTGATAACAGGGTAAATAATTATGGATACTTTAGTCTTTGCAAGCCTGATGGGATTGTATTACTGGTTTGCCCGCTTACGCCTTGGCTACACCTTCTCCGCCATGCTGCTTCAACCCGTGGTGATCGCCGTTTTTGTCGGCCTGCTGCTGGGCAACATGGAAATAGCGATGATTATTGGCGCTGGCATGCAGCTGGTTTACCTCGGCGTGACCTCAACGCCCGGGGGTAACGTGCCGTCAGATCCGGCGCTGGCAGCCTGTATCTCGATTCCTATCGCCGTAAAAGCCGGGATGGACCCGAACCTGGCCATCGCGCTGGCCATCCCGTTTGGCGTGATCGGCGTCTTCCTTGACCAGCTCAGACGCACGCTGAACGCCGCATGGGTGCATATGGCGGATAAACACGCGGAAACGGCCAACATGGGCGGTATTATGCGCTGCGCGTTCCTCTACCCGGCGTTGCTCGGCCTGGTGCTGCGTTTCCCGGTGGTGTTTGCTGCCAACTATTTTGGCCAGGACGTGGTAGAGAGCTTCCTTAAGCTGATGCCGCACTGGTTGACCCACTCCTTTGAAATTATGGGCGGAATTCTGCCGGCGCTGGGCTTTGCCATCACCATCATGGTGATCGGTAAGAAGAGCCTGCTGCCGTGGTTTATCGGCGGATTCTTTGCGGTGCTGTACCTGAAGGTGGACATTATGGCGATGGCAATCTTTGGTACCTGCGTGGCCTTCCTGATTAAGGGCCTGGCGAAAAATGAAGGAGCAGCATGATGAGCAGCGATGTAATGCAGCATGAACTGGTGGAGCGCGCGCGGGAGAACGGCACGCTGACCAAAGCGGACATCACCAAAGCCTGGTTTATTTACTGGCTGGGCGCGGAAGTTTCCAGCTCCTATGAGCGTTTACAAAGCCTGATTTTCTGCGCCTCAATGACGCCGATTATCAAAAAACTCTACCCGCAAAAAGAAGAGCAGGTGGAGGCGCTAAAACGCCATCTGAACTTCTTCAACTCTGAGCAGACCTTTGGCGCGGTGATTCAGGGGATCTCGATTGCGATGGAGGAGCAGAAAACCCGCGGTGAACCGATTAGCGACGCGTCTATCACCGGGATTAAAACCGGGCTGATGGGGCCGCTGGCCGGAATGGGGGACTCCATCATCTGGGCGGCCGTCATGCCGTTGCTGATTGCGATTTTCATCCCGTTCGCCGCCAGCGGCAGCGCGATGGGCGGCATTGTGCCCTTAATTCTCTATCCGGCCATTACGCTGGCGATCAGCTACGGCATGGTGCACAAAGGCTACACGCTGGGACGCGACTCAATCATCGGTCTGCTCCAGGGAGGGCGAATTAAGGAGCTTATCTACGGCGCGAACGTGCTGGGCCTGATAATGATGGGCGCGCTCTCCGCAAGCTACGTCAAAATAACGACCCCCTTAAAGCTCAGCGCGCTGAAGGGCTCGGAGGTGGTGGTCCAGCAAATCCTCGACTCTATCGCGCCCGGCCTGTTGCCGCTGGCGGCGGTGTTTGCCATCTACTTCTATCTGGTGAAGAAAGGGCCGCGCTACACCACCATTCTGCTGTCAATTGTCGCGCTCAGCGTGGTCTGTTCGCTGCTGGGAGTGCTGTAAACCATGACGCAGAATATCTATCAACAGCTGGGGTTAAAACAGGTGATTAACGCCTGCGGCAAAATGACGATTCTGGGCGTTTCCAGCGTGGCGCCGGAGGTGATGCAGGCAACGGCGCGGGCGGCATCGGCCTTTGTGGAAATCGACAGGCTGGTAGACCGAACCGGCGAGCGGGTCTCCCGCTTTACCGGCGCGGAGGACAGCTATATCACCTCCTGCGCCTCGGCGGGAATCGCCATCGCCGTGGCCGCCGCGATTACCCATGGCGACCAGGCGCGAGTGATGCAGATGCCGGACAGTCGCGGTATGGCCAACGAAGTCGTCATGCTCCGCGGGCATAACGTCGATTATGGCGCGCCCATCACCAGCGCGATTCGCTTAGGCGGTGGGCGCGTTGTGGAGGTCGGTTCAAGCAATCTGGCGGCGCGCTGGCAGCTGGAGAGCGCGATCTCTACCGGCACCGCCGCCCTGCTGTATGTGAAATCACACCACTGCGTGCAAAAAGGGATGTTGAGTATCGAGGATTTCGTGCAGGTCGCACAGACTCACAACCTGCCGCTGATTGTCGATGCCGCCGCCGAGGAGGATTTACGCGTCTGGGCGGCGAGCGGAGCGGACATGGTTATCTATAGCGGGGCAAAAGCGTTTAACGCGCCCACCTCCGGATTCATCACCGGGAAAAAACAGTGGATAGCGGCGTGTAAGGCGCAGCATCACGGTATTGCCCGGGCGATGAAAATCGGCAAGGAGAATATGGTCGGTCTGGTTTATGCGCTGGAACACTATCATCAGGGGCAGAAGGGGGTCACAGCCGAGGAACTCCTGCCCGTCGCGAAAGCGATCTCAGCGATAAACGGCTTACAAGCCGATATTGAGCAGGATGAAGCCGGACGCGCTATCTGGCGTATCCGCATTCAGGTGAATGCCCAGGAGCTGGGCCTGGATGCCCGCGAAGTCGAAGCACAGCTGCGCAACGGCGATATCGCCATTTACGCCCGGCGCTATAACCTCCATCAGGGGGTTTTTAGCCTGGACCCACGAACGGTAGCCGAGGGTGAAATGAGCCTGATCGTGGCGCGCCTAAAGGAGATTGCAGACCATGCAGCAAATTAATTTTTACCGTCAACGCGTCGCGATTAACGTGCTGGCGAAAGATATCGCCAACGCCCGGGACATTTATGATGCCGCCGAAGGCCATGCGGCGATTGGCGTCCTCTCGGCACAGTTTGCCTCCGTGGAAGAAGGTGTTCAGGAGGTAAAACGCTGGATGGCGGAGATACCCTCCATCTCCGTAGGCCTGGGCGCCGGCGATCCTGCGCAGTATTACAAAGCGGCGATGATCGCGTCAGCGCTTCACCCGGCGCACGTTAATCAGACCTTTACCGGCTGCGGGTTTGCCGCAGGGGCGCTGGCGGCTACGGGGGGGCAGCAAACCTGCATTAACGCGCTGGTCAGCCCGACGGGAACCCCTGGCGAGGTTCTGATCTCCACCGGCGTCAGCAGCTGTCAGGGCACGCCGGCACGCGTCTCCTGCGATGCGGCGGTACGCATGATGCAGGACATGGGGGCCCATGCGGCGAAGTTTTTCCCCATGGGCGGCGAAAAGTCGTTACCGGAGCTGTATATGCTGGCGACCACGGCAGCCCGTAACGGGATGACGTTAATCGAACCAACCGGCGGAATCGATCTCGATAACTTTGGCATTATTTTGCAAAGCTGTCTGGAGGCAGGCGTACCTCGCGTGATGCCCCATGTTTACAGCTCGATAATCGACCCGCAAACCGGCAATACCCGGCCAGAAGATATCCGCAGATTAATGGATATCGTGAAAGCCGTGGTCTGAATAAAAACACCGGGCCGTAGCCCAGGCAAGCAAGCCATCACCAACGGAGAATGTCCCGGAGGCGGCGCTGGCGCGCCATGTCCGGGCTACCAGCCATCAGACGACGGTGAACCTGTAGCCCGGCTAAGCGTAGCGCGAGCCGGGAGATTTCGCGAAATTTAAACCTGCCCGACGTACAAATAAATGGCCAGGAAGTGGCACACGCTGCCGCCCAGGACAAAACCGTGCCAGATAGCGTGGTTGTACGGAATACGTTTGCAGACGTAGAAAATAACCCCCAGAGAATAGACCACGCCACCCACGGCAAGCAGCGTCACGCCGCCCACCGCCAGCTTAATCGCCAGCTGATAAACGACGATCAGCGACAGCCAGCCCATGGTCAGGTAGGTCACTAAAGAGAGGATCTTAAAACGATGCGCAATGGTCAGCTTAAACAGGATCCCCAGCAGCGCCAGGCTCCAGATGACGATCATCAGCCCGCGCGATAGCGGCGAATTCAGCCCCACCAGCAGAAACGGCGTGTAGGTCCCGGCAATCAGCAAATAGATGGCGCAGTGGTCGAATTTTTTCAGCCACAGCTTAGCCCGCTGATGCGGAATCGCGTGATAGAGGGTCGAGGCGAGGAACAGCAAAATCATGCTGCCGCCGTACAGGCTGTAGCTGGTAATGGCCGTGGCGCCGGCGTTGCTGTCCACCGCCTGCACCAGCAGCAGCACCAGACCGACGATACCGAACACCAGCCCAATCCCGTGACTGACGCTGTTGGCAATTTCCTCTGCCAGAGAATATCCCTGTGTGATTAACGATTTGCGAACCATATTTGACTCCGAAAACAAGTACGCTTTCAATGCACACTTAGGTTAACTGAGAATGATTCCAGTGAACACCTGTTCGCTAAAATAAAAAGATGAATATTTATGAACAGTATAAAATCAATAAGTTACATAAACATTTCAACTAACAGACGTTCACTGTTTATTTAAAGCTTTTCGAATTCAATAACATAAAACTGCTTTTCTTCAGGATAGATCTCCGCAATCACCTCACGCAGCTGCGCCAGGGTCATATTCTCCTGCTGCGCGTGCAGTTCACTCAGCGTATCCAGCGTCACCGTTGAGGTGGCCACCACGCGAATGGTGCAAAAATAGCCGTCATCTTCATAGCGGCCAACGCGCAGCACATCGCCCGTTTTAAAGTGTGATTCAGCCGCATCGCGGATGGTAATGGTTTTGCGTCCGGCGAGGATGTCGTCCTGAAAACGCTGAAAAAAGGTTATGTCATTTGGCTGCATGATATCATTCCGTCCTGGTCATTATGAATTGTGAGTTTGCCACTGTGAGTATCTTCTCCCACGCCGCTATCGCCAGTCTCAATAATCTTGAGATGATGGTCTATCACTACGTCATTAAAAATCGCGACAAAGTGATGTACATGACCATCCGCGAGCTGGCGGAAGCGGCCGGAGTCTCCACGACTACCGTTTTGCGCTTCTGCCGCAAGCTGCAGTGCGAAGGCTACTCGGAGTTTCGCGTACGCTTTAAATTATATCTGGAGCAGAATGAGCCTCAACAGGCAAATATCGGCGCCAGCGAAATAATGAGCTTTTTTAAAAGCGTTAATAACGATGAATTTGACCAGCTGCTCGAGCAGGCGGTCGATATTATTCTGTCTTCAGAACGTATTATTTTTGTTGGTGCCGGCACCTCCGGCGCGCTGGCAAAATATGGCGCACGTTTCTTTTCTAACGTCGGGAAATTCAGTAACCATATCGACGACCCTTATTTCCCGGTGACCAATGATATGGCGCGTAATGCGCTGGCCATCGTGCTGTCGGTCTCCGGCGAAACCGAAGAGATCCTGCGCTTCGCCAGCCAGTTCAGCCTGCATCGCTGTAAAGTGATGTCCATCACCAGCCACGAGCACTCGCGGCTGGCAAAGCTTGCCGACTTTAATCTCTCCTGGCACGTTCCGCAAACGCGCATCGGCGGCGTCTATGACATTACCACTCAGATCCCGGTCATTTATATTCTGGAAACGCTTGGGCGTAAATTAGCGCGCAAACTCGCCTGAAAATAACAGGGTGTTTTTTCGATGTAACAAATTCCATTCCGGGCAAATTGTTATATCGTGACATTTATATTCCCTTTGTTAGACTCGCAGCCAACAAGTCATTAAGACGAGATGAGCAAAGATGAAGAAAATTCCTTTACCAAAAGACTTTTTATGGGGTGGCGCCGTCGCCGCGCACCAGGTTGAAGGCGGCTGGAATAAAGACGGCAAAGGCCCGAGCATCTGCGACGTGCTTACCGGCGGCGCGCACGGCGTGCCGCGCGAGATAACCCAGCAGGTAGAGCCGGGCAAGTACTATCCGAACCACGAAGCCATCGATTTCCACGGCCGCTACAAAGAAGACATCAAGCTGTTCGCCGAGATGGGCTTCAAGTGCTTCCGCACCTCTATCGCCTGGACGCGCATCTTCCCGCTGGGCGACGAAAGCCAGCCGAATGAAGAAGGGCTGAAATTCTACGATGACATGTTCGATGAACTGCTGAAGTACAACATCGAACCGGTTATTACCCTCTCCCACTTTGAGATGCCGCTGCATCTGGTTCAGCAGTACGGCGGCTGGACCAACCGCAAAGTGGTCGATTTCTTTGTGCGCTTCGCCGAAGTGGTCTTCGAGCGCTATAAGCACAAAGTGAAATACTGGATGACCTTTAACGAGATCAACAACCAGCGTAACTGGCGCGCGCCGCTGTTTGGCTACTGCTGCTCCGGCGTGGTCTATACCGAGCATGAAAACCCGGAAGAGACCATGTACCAGGTGCTGCACCATCAGTTTGTCGCCAGCGCGCTGGCGGTAAAGGCGGCGCGTCAAATCAATCCGGAGATGCAGGTGGGCTGCATGCTGGCAATGGTCGCCCTCTATCCGTTCTCCTGCAAGCCGGAAGACGTGATGTTTGCCCAGGAATCAATGCGTGAACGCTACGTCTTTACCGACGTCCAGCTGCGCGGCTACTACCCGAGCTACGTCCTGAACGAATGGGAACGCCGCGGCTTCAATATCAACATGGAGGACGGCGATGCGCAAATCCTGCGCGAAGGCACCTGCGCGTATCTCGGCTTCAGCTACTACATGACCAACGCGGTGAAAGCGGAAGGCGGCACCGGCGACGCGATCTCCGGCTTTGAAGGCAGCGTGCCCAACCCGCACGTCAAAGCCTCCGACTGGGGCTGGCAGATTGACCCGGTCGGCCTGCGCTATGCGCTGTGTGAACTGTATGAGCGCTACCAGAAGCCGCTGTTTATCGTCGAAAACGGCTTCGGCGCGTACGATAAAGTCGAGGAAGACGGCAGCATCAACGACGACTATCGCATCGACTATCTGCGCGCTCACGTCGAAGAGATGATCAAAGCGGTGACTTACGACGGCGTTGAGCTAATGGGCTATACCCCGTGGGGCTGCATCGACTGCGTCTCCTTCACGACCGGTCAATACAGCAAGCGCTACGGCTTTATCTACGTCAACAAACATGACGATGGTACCGGCGATATGTCCCGCTCGCGCAAGAAGAGCTTTAACTGGTACAAAGAGGTTATCGCCAGCAACGGCGAGAAACTGTAATCATCTTGCCCCTTTCCAGCCGGAAGGGGGCAAAACTTCCCACAAAACAGACACTTCTTTACAGCTTTAGCATTGCTAACCCACGCTCAGCCGATAAGATAAACCACATCAATCGTTGAGTCGCTGACGCTGACTTCGTGAATCAACGCCGCACGCTGCCGGCCTTTCCGGCGCATCACAATGTAGAAAAATGATGCTAAACGTCTTCAGACAGATCCTGATATGGCTGCTGATTGTCGCCGCCGTCAGCCTGGCGGTGGATTACCTGCGCAGGCCCGCGCTGCCGCAGAATTTCTCCAGCATGCCGCTGCAAACGCTTGATGGCCGAACGGTCGATCTGGCGGCAATGAGCCACGAGCGCCCTTTGCTGCTGTACGTCTGGGCCACCTGGTGCGGCGTTTGCCGCTATACCACCCCGTCGGTGGCCGCTTTAGCCAACGATGGCGGCAATGTGATGACGGTAGCGCTACGCTCCGGCGACAACGCCGCTCTGGCGCGATGGCTGGCGCATAAAAAAATGGCGCTGCCGACGATCAATGACGCCAGCGGTCAGCTATCCCAACGGTGGGAGGTGCAGGTCACACCGACCCTTGTGGTGATCTCGCGCGGCGAGGTGAAGTCAGTCACCACCGGCTGGACCAGCGGCTGGGGGATGCGCCTGCGGCTGTGGCTGGCGTCGTAGCGCATTTCCCTGCTTGCGCAGCGCTTAGCAGGGCTATGGATGGGGTGAGGTAAACAGATGTTGTATCCCGGGCAAGGCGTTAGCCGCCCCCCGGAAAACGAGTTCCGATTATCTCCCGCCCGCCAGCTCCAGAAAGCTGCCGGTCACGTAGGAAGCCTTCTCACTCAGCAGCCAGACGATAGCCTGAGCCACCTCCTCCGGCTGCCCGCCGCGCCGCATGGGCAGCATCGACTTCACGCGATCCACGCGCCCCGGTTCACCGCCGCTGGCGTGCATGTCGGTATAAATTAAGCCGGGGCGCACGCCGTTAACCCGAATCCCCTGCGCCGCCACCTCCAGCGACAGGCCGGTGGTCAGAGTATCAACCGCGCCCTTTGACGCGGCATAATCCACATACTCCCCCGGCGCCCCGAGGCGCGATGCCGCGGACGACACATTCACAATCGCCCCGCCCTTACCGCCGTGCTTGTACGACATCCGCTTTACCGCTTCCCGGCAGCAGAGGAAGTAGCCGGTCACGTTGGTGGCCAGCACCCGGTTAATCCGCTCCGCGCAAAGGCTTTCAATCGTCCCCTGGGTAAATAAAATGCCGGCGTTATTGACCAGCGCGGCGAGCGGTTCGCCGAGGCGATCGATAGTGGTAAACATCGCCATCACCTGCGCTTCATCGCTGACGTCCGCCCGTAGCGCAACGGCTTTGCCACCGCTGGCGATAATTTCGTTCACCACGCCGGTCGCGGCAGCGCTATTTTGATGGTAATTCACCGCCACGGTATAGCCTTCCTGCGCCAGCAGCAGCGCCGTCGCTTTACCTATTCCCCGGCTGCCGCCCGTCACCAAAGCTATCGTCATGCCATTCTCCCAAAAAATAAAGGCGCCGCAGCGCCTTTAAAAGATAGTCTAATCAGCAGATTACTGGTATTCGCTCATCGGCACGCAGGAGCAGAACAGGTTACGGTCGCCGTAAACATCGTCCAGACGCTTAACGGTCGGCCAGTACTTGTTGTTCAGCCCCGCCGGGAAGACCGCCAGTTCACGGGTGTACGGATGGTTCCACTCGCTCACCAGTTCACCCTGAGTATGCGGCGCGTTCACCAGCGGGTTATCCTCCAGCGGCCATTCACCGCCTTTCACGCGGTCGATCTCGCCGCGAATCGCCAGCATCGCATCGATAAAGCGGTCCAGCTCCACTTTGCTTTCCGATTCGGTCGGTTCCACCATCAGCGTGCCGGCAACCGGGAAGGACATGGTCGGAGCGTGGAAACCAAAATCAATCAGTCGCTTGGCAATATCCAGCTCGCTGATGCCGGTCTCTTCTTTCAGCGGACGAATATCCAGAATACATTCGTGCGCCACGCGACCGTCGCGGCCGGTATACAGCACCGGGAACGCGTCTTTCAGCCGGGTAGCGATGTAGTTGGCGTTCAGAATCGCCATCTGGCTCGCCTGTTTCAGCCCCTCTGCGCCCATCATACGGATATACATCCAGCTGATCGGCAGAATGGAGGCGCTGCCGAACGGCGCGGCGGAAACCGCGCCCTGGCGGGTCAGCATACCTTCAATTTGCACCACGCTGTGGCCCGGCACAAACGGCGCCAGATGCGATTTCACGCCGATCGGCCCCATACCCGGGCCGCCGCCGCCGTGCGGAATGCAGAAGGTTTTATGCAGGTTGAGGTGCGAGACGTCCGCGCCGATAAAGCCCGGAGAGGTAATGCCGACCTGGGCGTTCATGTTCGCGCCGTCAAGGTAAACCTGGCCGCCAAACTGATGCACCACTTCGCACACTTCGCGAATAGTCTCTTCATAAACGCCGTGGGTGGACGGATAGGTCACCATGATGCAGGAGAGGTTCGCCGCATGCTGCTCGGCTTTCGCCCGCAGATCCGCCAGATCGATGTTGCCATTTTTATCGCAGGCAACCACCACCACCTGCATTCCCGCCATCTGCGCGGAAGCCGGGTTGGTGCCGTGCGCAGAGCTTGGGATCAGGCAGATATCGCGATGCCCTTCGTTGCGGCTCTCGTGGTAATGGCGAATCGCCAGCAGGCCCGCGTATTCGCCCTGCGCGCCGGAGTTCGGCTGCATGCAGACCGCATCATAGCCGGTCAGCTTAACCAGCCAGTCGGAGAGCTGGGCAATCATCTGATGATAGCCTTCAGCCTGATCAACCGGGCAGAACGGATGCAGTTCGGCGAATTCCGGCCAGGTGATCGGGATCATCTCCGCGGCAGCATTCAGCTTCATGGTGCAGGAGCCCAGCGGGATCATCGCCTGGTTCAGCGCCAGATCCTTACGCTCCAGCGCGTGCATATAGCGCATCATCTCGGTTTCGCTGTGGTAGCGGTTGAACACCGGATGAGTGAGGATCGCATCGTCACGCAGCATGCTGGCCGGGATCGAACGGCTGTCCAGGGCCACGTCTTTATCCAGCGTGTCGATATCCAGGCCATGATCGTCGCCCACGATGGCGCGGAACAGGTTCAGGACGTCTTCGCGCGTGGTGGCTTCATCGAGCGTGATCCCGACGGCGTGATGAATATCGCTGCGCAGGTTGATCTGCAGCGCTTCCGCCCGCGCCAGCACAGCGGCTTTATCGGCGACGTCCACGCACAGGGTATCGAAGTAGTGCGCATGGCGGAGCTTAAGGCCTTTTTTCTGCAGGCCATCGGCGAGAATATCGGTCAGGCGATGAATACGGCTGGCGATACGCTTCAGCCCAGCCGGACCGTGGAACACGGCGTACAGGCTGGCAATATTGGCCAGCAGCACCTGGGAGGTACAGATATTGGAGTTCGCTTTCTCGCGGCGAATATGCTGCTCGCGCGTCTGCATCGCCATGCGCAGCGCGGTATTACCCGCCGCATCTTTCGATACGCCGATAATACGGCCCGGCATGGAGCGTTTGAATTCATCTTTTGCGGCAAAAAACGCCGCGTGCGGGCCGCCGTAGCCCATCGGTACGCCGAAGCGCTGGGCGGAGCCAAACACAATGTCCGCGCCCTGCTTGCCGGGGGCAGTCAGCAGAACCAGGGCCATAAAATCGGCCGCGACGCTGACAATCACTTTGCGCGCTTTCAGGTCAGCTATCAGTTTGCTGTAATCGTGAACCTCGCCGGTGGTGCCTACCTGCTGCAGCAGCACGCCAAAGACGTCCTGATGGTCGAGCGCTTTTTCCGCATCATCGACAATCACATCGAAACCAAAGGTTTCCGCGCGGGTGCGCACCACGTCCAGCGTCTGCGGGTGAACGTCGGCGGCGACGAAGAAGCGGTTGGCGTTTTTCAGTTTGCTTACGCGTTTGGCCATTGCCATCGCTTCCGCAGCGGCGGTGGCTTCGTCCAGCAGCGAGGCCGAGGCAATATCGAGCCCGGTCAGGTCGAGGGTCACCTGCTGGAAATTCAGCAGTGATTCCAGGCGACCCTGGGAAACCTCCGGCTGATAAGGCGTATAGGCGGTATACCAGCCCGGATTTTCCAGCATGTTGCGCTGAATCACCGGCGGCAGCTGCACGGCGGTGTAGCCCATGCCAATGTACGACTTGAAGCGCTTGTTACGACCGGCGATCGCCTTCAGTTCCGCCAGCGCGGCGAATTCCGTGGTTGCTTCGCCCACCTGCGGCGGCGTTGCCAGCTGGATATCCTGCGGCACAATCTGGCCAATCAGGGCGTTAAGCGAATCGGCGCCAACGGTTTTCAGCATCTCCTGCTGCTGCCGGGCATCCGGGCCGATGTGACGTTCAATAAAGGCGTCACGGTTTTCAAGCTGGCCTAAAGTCTGGGTCATGAGCGATGGTTCCTGAACGTGCGGTGAATCGTGATTGTCTGACGGGTTTGCCCGGCGAGCACTGACGCTAACCGGGCCAGAAGACGCAAATCATTCGCGTTGCAGGAAGCCAACGCCCCTGCAACGTGAAGGATGAAGCGTATTTATTCGTCTTCTAACAGAGCTTCATATGCGGTCGCATCCAGCAACGCGGCAACCTGAGCTTCATCGCTGGCTTTGATTTTAAAGATCCAGCCGCCGGCGTACGGCTCGCTGTTGACCAGCTCAGGGGAGTCGTTCAGCTCTTCATTGACGGCAACGATTTCGCCGCTAATCGGCGCGTAGATATCGGAAGCGGCTTTGACGGATTCGGCAACCGCGCAGTCGGCGCCCGCTTCTACGGCGGCGCCCACTTCCGGCAGGTCAACGAAAACCATATCGCCAAGCAGCTCCTGCGCGTGCTCGGTGATACCGACGGTATAGGTGCCGTCCGCTTCTTTACGCAGCCATTCGTGTTCTTTGCTGTATTTCAGTTCTGCTGGTACGTTGCTCATCAATTCATCTCCAAATGGGAAATCACGCCACGGCTTTGCCGTTGCGTACAAAAACGGGTTTCGTCACTTTGACCGGCATTTCGCGATTGCGAATCTGCACCACGGCGGTTTCACCGATGCCTTCCGGTACGCGCGCTAAGGCAATACTGTAGCCCAGCGTCGGGGAGAAGGTGCCGCTGGTGATAATGCCTTCTTTCTGATTGCCATCGGCATCGCTGAAGCGCACCGGCAGGCCGCCGCGCAGAACGCCTTTCTCGGTCATCACCAGGCCGACCAGCTGTTCGGTGCCTTTTTCACGCTGGAGTTCCAGCGCTTCACGCCCGATAAAATCACGGTCAGCCGGTTCCCAGGCAATGGTCCAGCCCATGTTAGCCGCCAGCGGAGAGACGCCTTCGTCCATCTCCTGGCCATAAAGATTCATGCCCGCTTCCAGGCGCAGCGTATCGCGCGCGCCAAGGCCGCACGGCTTAACGCCCGCGTCCAGCAGGCCGCGCCAGAAATCCACCGCCTGCTCGTTCGGTAGCGCGATTTCATAACCCGCTTCACCGGTATAGCCGGTCGTCGCAATAAACAGATCGCCCGCCTGCACGCCAAAGAACGGCTTCATGCCTTCCACGGCCTGGCGCTGCGCGTCGGTAAACAGCGTCGCCGCTTTCTCTTTCGCCTTTGGACCCTGTACGGCGATCAGGGATAGATCGTCACGCACGGTTATCTCAAGACCATAGGAGTCAGACTGCTGGGTGATCCAGGCGAGGTCTTTTTCACGGGTGGCGGAGTTAACTACGAGGCGGAAATAGTCTTCAGAAAGGAAATAAACAATCAGGTCATCAATGACGCCGCCGGAGGCGGTCAGCATGCCGCTATAGAGCGCTTTGCCCGGCACGGTGAGCTTCGCCACGTCGTTAGCCAGCAGATAGCGCAGGAACTCGCGGATTCGGCTGCCGTGAAAATCGACGATGGTCATGTGCGACACATCGAACATTCCGGCATCACCGCGCACCGCATGATGCTCATCGATCTGGGATCCGTAATGCAGCGGCATCATCCAGCCATGGAAATCCACCATGCGCGCGCCGCATAGCGTGTGTTGTTCAAACAACGGAGTCTGTTGAGCCATCTTTTCCTCATCGAATAAAACGGAACCAGCCACGATTTTTGGCGTTTTTGCGCCGCGAAAAACGCCGCCAGCATCGCTAAAGGACGCCGACGCAAACGTTCTCTTTGGCCTGAACTTACCACCGATATCCGCACTAAACCATAAGCCTGGTCAGGACATCACATTAGCTTATGACCAAAATCAGCCGCAGAGCCTACAGAGTTTTTATCTACAATAAAGCGATTCAATCCGCACAAAACCAAACTAATTAATTAAAAAAGCAGCGCATGATGATATTTTCTGCGAAATGACGGGCCTAATTTCTATAACAAAAAAAAGGTAACATTAATAAAACTAATGCGAAAAACGAGGTGAAATTAGATTATTTCAAATGAGAGGGGATAACCCGGCGCGGCGGCCGGGTGAGAGAAGTGTGACGTACTTAACGTAACCAGGCGGGCAGGTCGTTGAGCCCCATCGCTTGACGGATAAGCTGCGGCTTCACGCCGGGCAACGTATCCGCCAGCTTAAGACCGATATCGCGCAGCAGCTTCTTCGCCGGATTGTGGCCGGAGAACATGTCACGAAAGCCCTGCATCCCCGCCAGCATCAGCGCAGCGCTATGTTTACGGCTGCGTTCATAGCGACGCAGATACAGATGCTGGCCGATATCCTTGCCCTGCGCGTGCAGGCGCTTCAGTTCGTCGATCAGCTCGGCGGCATCCATAAAGCCAAGATTAACGCCCTGCCCCGCCAGCGGATGAATGGTATGGGCGGCATCGCCGACCAGCGCCAGACGATGGGCGGCAAACTGACGCGCATAGCGGCCGGTGAGCGGGAAGACCTGGCGCTCGCTCTCCACGGCGCATAAGCCGAGGCGGTTATCGAAGGCAATATTCAGCGCCTGGTTAAAAGCGGCATCGTCCGCCTGCCGCATCCGCTCAGCCTCTTCGGGAGAGAGCGACCAGACAATCGAGCAGAGGTGCGGATCGCTCAGCGGCAGAAACGCCAGAATCCCTTCGCCGTGGAACGCCTGACGCGCCACCGCTTCGTGCGGTTCTTCGGTGCGAATAGTGGCAACCAGCGCATGATGGTGATAATCCCAGTAGGTGAGCGGGATATCGGCTTTATTGCGCAACCATGAATTGGCCCCATCGGCGCCAACCACCAGCCGGGCGGTTAACATCGTGCCGTCCTGCAGGCTAAGAAAGGCCTCGTTCTCCCCCCACGCAACCTGCTGCAGCTGCGCCGGAGCCAGCAGAGTGACGTCCGCGCAGCGCTGCGCTTTTTGCCACAGGGCGTGGTGAATCACGGCGTTTTCAATAATATGCCCAAGGTGGCTAAAGCCCATGCTCTGGTCATCAAAGCTGATGCGGCCAAAACTGTCTTTATCCCACACTTCCATACCGTGGTAGCAGCTGGCGCGCTGGGCGATAATATCCTGCCAGACGCCCAGTTTGCTCAGCAGCTTCTCGCTGGCGGCGTTAACCGCCGACACCCGCAGCGCCGGCGGCGCATCCGCGCTTAACGGCTGAGGCGCGGCCTGTTCCAGCACCGCAACGCGCAGCCCGCTGCCCTGCAAACCGCAGGCAACCGCCAGCCCCACCATTCCACCGCCAACAATAGCGACATCAACACTTTGCACGTTTCACTCCTTAACGGGGAACCCAACCGAGGGTACGCTGCGCCAGCGCATCGCGCGCCGGGGTAAATAATTCCATCGCCATCAGACCGACGTTGCGCCCCACCACCAGCGGCGCCCAGCGATTGGCGAACAGATGCACCAGCCCATCGGTCACGCCGACGGTGGCGGCTTTATCTGCGGCGCGTCGGGTCTGATAGCGGCTCAGAAGCGGATAGCCGCCCGGATCCTCTCCTTCTGCCTGCGCCTGCGCCAGCATTTCCGCCAGGCTCATGACGTCGCGCAGACCGAGGTTAAATCCCTGCCCGGCAATAGGATGCAGCGTTTGCGCCGCGTTGCCGACCAGCGCCAGCCGATGCGCAACCGTGCGGCTGGCTCGGGTGAGCGAGAGCGGATACACGCTGCGCTTTCCGGCGTGGACGATCCGCCCAAGACGCCAGCCGAATGCCTGCTGAAGCTCATGACGGAAGCGTTCGTCCGACCAGCTCAGCACCTCTTCACGCCGCGACTGCGGATGACACCACACCAGCGAGCAGCGGCCCTGCGACATGGGCAGCATCGCCAGCGGGCCGTGTGGGGTAAAGCGTTCAAACGCGCGCCCGCTATGCGGCTGCGCGGTACTGACGTTGGCGATAATCGCCAGCTGTTCATAGGGTTCCTGCTGCCAGCTGATACCACAGCGGGCCCCCAGCGTCGAGCGCGAGCCGTCGGCGGCGACCAGCAGTTTACCGCTGAGGGTTTCGCCGTTGTCCAGAACCAGGCTTACGCTCTCTTCGCTGCGGCTGACATTTTCCACCTTTGCCGGGCAGTGCAGCGTCACGCCAGGCGCCTTGCGCAGCTGCGCAAACAGGCGCTGGCCGACATCGTGCAGCTCAACCACCTGGCCCAGCGCCGCCAGCCCATACTCCTCAGCCTCGAGCGTCACAAACCCCGCGTGGCCGCGATCGCTGACGTGAACGCGCTGAATGGCCGTGGCGCAGTCGGCTATCTCTTGCCAGATATCCACGCGAGCCAGCTGCTGGCAGGTGCCGGCAGCCAGAGCGATGGCGCGGGCGTCAAAGCCCGGATGCTGCGCGGAATCCGGCGCAGATGCTTCAACCAGATGCACCGGCAGCGTACCGCCGGTCAGGCGAGATATCGCTAGCGCCAGCGTCGCGCCGGTCATTCCTCCGCCGACGATCAGGACGCTCATAGCTGGCGCGCCGCCGCCATCAGCGCCTCGATATCGTCCGCTTTTTTCACTACGCCGGCGGTGAGGTTCTCATTACCGTCTTCGGTAATGACGATGTCGTCTTCAATACGAATGCCGATGCCGCGGTACTGGGCCGGCACGTCGGCATCCGTCGCAATATACAGCCCCGGTTCAACCGTCAGCACCATTCCCGGCTCAAGAATACGCGAGCGGTCAACGTCATAGCTGCCGACATCATGCACGTCGAGCCCCAGCCAGTGGCTCAGGCCATGCATAAAGAAAGGACGATGGGCGTTATTGGCAATCAGCTCATCAATTTCACCTTTCAGGATCCCCAGACGCACGAGGCCGGTAATCATAATCCGCACCACCTGCTGGTTAACCTCTTTAATTGAGGTACCTGGGCGATAGAGCTTCAGCGAGGTTTCCAGAGATTCAAGGACGATATCGTAAATCTCGCGCTGGGCCGGGCTAAATTTGCCGTTAACCGGGAAAGTTCGGGTGATATCGCCCGCGTAGCCGCGGTATTCGCAGCCTGCGTCAATCAGCACCAGATCGCCGTCGCGCAGCTCGCACTCATTTTCGGTGTAGTGCAGGATGCAGCCATTTTCGCCGCCGCCCACGATGGTGTTATAAGAAGGAAAGCGCGCGCCGTGACGGTTGAATTCGTGAAGGATCTCGCCTTCCAGATGATATTCGAACATCCCGGGACGGCATTTTTCCATAGCGCGGGTGTGGGCCAGCGCGGAGATCTCCCCTGCGCGGCGCATGACCTCCAGCTCTTCTGCCGATTTAAACAGGCGCATCTCATGCACCATCGGCCGCCAGTCAATGACCGAGCCTGGCGCCTGCAGATTCTGCCGTACGCCTTTGCGCAGTTTTTCCAGCGCGTTAAACACGATGTCGTCGGCGTAGGCATATTCGCCCTGCGCAAAGTAGATAGCGTCGAGGCCGTTAAGGAGCTGGAACAGCTGCTGATTGATTTCACTAAATGCCAGCGCGCGATCGACGCCCAGCTTCGCGGGGGCAGCTTCCTGCCCGAGGCGGCGGCCAAACCAGATTTCAGCGGTCAGATCGCGCACGCGGTTAAACAACACGCTGTGGTTGTGCGTCTCATCGCTTTTAATCAATACCAACAGCGCTTCTGGCTCATTAAAGCCGGTGAAGTACCAAAAATCGCTGCTCTGCCGGTAGGGATATTCTGAATCTGCGCTGCGTACCGCTTCCGGCGCGGCGAAAATGAGCGCTGCGCTGCCCGGCTGCATCTGCGCCAGTAGAGCCTGGCGACGAGAGAGAAATTCCTGCTGAGTCATGACGCCCCCTGAACGATTTAATGAATGATTAGTGTAGCGTCGGCTTTTGAACTTCCGGCGCAGTGGGTTTCTGAAGAGAGAAGGTGTCGTGGCACAGCAGCGCAGCAACGCGTACGTATTCGATAATCTCCTCCAGAGACATTTCGAGCTCTTCCTGATCCTCGTCTTCGTCATACCCGAGCTGAGCAATATTGCGCAGATCGTCGATGGCTTCACCCGTTTCGTCTTTGACTTTATCCAGCTTAGGCTGCGTCACGCCCAGCCCAAGCAGAAAATGGTTCACCCAACCCGCGAGCGCATCGGCGCGATCGAACACGCTCACCTCGTCGCCATCCGGCAGGTAGAGCTGGAATAAGAAACCGTCATCCTCCAGCGAATCGCTGGTGGCGGAATGCATGTTACGCAGCGCCTGCGCCAGCTCGTGACCAAAAGCCAGGCCTTCGTTAGTCAGATCGTGCACCAACGGCTGCCAGCTGCTGTCTTTGTTGCCGCCGCACAGGATCCCGCTAATCAAACCGTGCATTTCGGCAGGGGTTAATCCTACCCCTTGTTGGTTCAGTAACTGGTCTACAGCGTTGTAGCCAGGCATTTCGTTCTGTATAGACATGCGCATTCGTCATCGTTGGGAGGAATATTCATGATATGCTACCACTTTGGACCCTGGTGAACCAGAATAGGGCTTGTATCTTAAAACCAGGGTAGCTATAGTGTCGCCCCTTCGCAGACCCTCCCAGGGCGTGAAGGCCGCGCAGTCAATCAGCAGGAAGGTGGCATGTCTGCACAACCCGTAGATCTCCAAATTTTTGGCCGTTCACTACGAGTGAATTGCCCGCCTGAACAAAGGGATGCCTTAAACCAGGCAGCTGACGACCTGAATCAGCGGTTGCAAGATTTAAAAGAACGCACTAGAGTCACAAATACTGAGCAGCTGGTCTTCATCGCCGCGTTGAACATCAGCTATGAGTTGACTCAGGAAAAAGCGAAAACCCGCGACTACGCCGCCAGCATGGAGCAGCGTATTCGGATGCTTCAGCAGACCATCGAACAAGCATTGCTTGAGCAAGGTCGCATAAGCGAAAGACCCGGGCAGAAGTTTGAATAACACTTTGCATTTAACTGTGTTAGAGTAATCGCAAGAACAAAATTTCTCTGAGATGTTTGCAAGCGGGCCAGTCCCCTGAGCCGATATTTCATACCACAAGAATGTGGCGCTCCACGGTTGGTGAGCATGCTCGGCCCGTCCGAGAAGCCTTAAAACTGTGACGACACATTCACCTTGAACCAAGGGTTCAAGGGTTACAGCCTGCGGCGGCATCTCGGAGATTCCCTTCTTTTTCGTTTCATCCCCCTAAGTTAATTTTCGGCTTTCGCCGCCGTGTATTAGACTACGCCTGTTGGTATCGTTTGCTCACCGATGAGACTCAGGTATGACCCTATTGTCAGATATCCCCTTTACCAGGCAGCAAATTCGTCAGCAGATCCGCCAGCGCCGACGCGCGTTAACGCCGGAGCAGCAAACCCAGTTCGCCCTCCAGGCGGCGGACAGAATGATGGCGTATCCGCCGGTTCTGCTCGCGCAGACGGTCGCGGTATTTCTTTCGTTTGATGGCGAGCTGGATACGCGGCCGCTGATTGATCAGCTCTGGCGGGCAGGCAAACGGGTCTATCTCCCCGTGCTTCATCCGTTCAGCCCCGGCAATCTTCTGTTTCTGCACTACCACCCAAGCAGCGATCTGGTGGTGAATCGTCTGAACATCCGCGAACCGAAGCTCGACGTGCGCGATGTCCTCCCGCTTAGCCAGCTGGATGTACTGGTAACGCCGCTGGTCGCGTTTGATGCCGCCGGACAGCGCCTGGGTATGGGCGGCGGATTTTACGACCGGACGCTGCAAAACTGGCGGCAGTATCGCCTGCAGCCGGTCGGCTACGCGCATGATTGCCAGCAGGTCGACGCGCTGCCAACGGAGCAGTGGGATATCCCGCTGCCAGCGGTCATCACGCCGTCAAAAACCTGGCTCTGGTAAAACGTCCGAACAATTGACATTGCTGTTTTTTTCACCTAAATTCCTGGGTAAAGGGTGAGGGAGGCGAACCTCCCTCCTGCATTCTCTCTGTTAATATGCTGGCCAGGCGATGATTAACAGGATAAGCAGCATGATGAAAAGTCTCATCATCGTCCCTTTCCTTTTAGAGCCCCTGCCTCGGTAGGGGCTTTCCCGCTTCAGCCCCACGCTGAGTCTTTATCGTAAATCCCTTTCTTTCAGGCACAACGACATCCGACGGTTTTAATCGCCGTTTGCGGCAAGCTTCGCAAAGCGTTTGGGTGGCGACGGGAAATTGCAGAAGGGTCTATCAGGAGAAAAGGGGCAGGTCGATGACCTGCCCGCTGGCATAAAAGGAGTTAGAACAGCAGACGGGCGCGGATGGTACCAGGAATAGCCTTCATCGCCTGCAGCGCGCTCTGGGCGACATCTTCTTCGGCTTCGATATCAATGACCACGTAGCCCATTTGCGGAGTGGTTTGCAGATACTGCGCCGCGATGTTAATGCCCTGCGCGGCGAAAATCTGGTTAATCGCGGTCAGAACGCCCGGACGGTTTTCATGGATATGCAGCAGACGGCGCCCGCCGTGCAGCGGCAGCGACACTTCCGGGAAGTTAACCGCCGAGAGCGTAGAACCGTTATCGGAGTATTTCGCCAGCTTGCCCGCCACTTCCAGACCGATGTTTTCCTGCGCTTCCTGAGTTGAGCCGCCAATGTGCGGGGTCAGGATAACGTTGTCGAACTCACAGAGCGGAGAGTTGAACGGATCGCTGTTGGTCGCCGGCTCGGTCGGGAAGACGTCGATCGCCGCGCCCGCCAGGTGCTTGCTCGCCAGCGCATCGCACAGCGCCGGGATATCCACCACGGTGCCGCGAGAGGCGTTGATCAGCAGCGCGCCGGGTTTCATCAGCGCCAGCTCTTCCGCGCCAATCATGTTCTTCGTAGAGGCGTTTTCCGGCACGTGCAGGCTCACCACATCGCTCATGTTCAACAAATCAGAAAGATGCTGGACCTGAGTCGCGTTACCTAACGGCAGCTTGCTTTCAATATCGTAGAAATAGACATGCATCCCCAGCGATTCGGCCAGAATACCCAGCTGCGTGCCGATATGACCATAGCCGATAATACCCAGCTTTTTGCCGCGCGCTTCAAAGCTGCCGACCGCCAGCTTGTTCCATACGCCGCGGTGCGCTTTGGCATTTGCCGCCGGTACGCCGCGGAGCATAAGCAGCAGTTCGCCGATCACCAGTTCAGCAACGGAACGGGTATTGGAGAACGGGGCGTTAAACACCGGGATACCGCGTTTCGCCGCCGCGTTTAAATCAACCTGATTGGTACCGATACAGAAGCAGCCAACCGCGACCAGCTTCTCCGCCGCCGCGAAGATCTCTTCAGTCAGATGAGTACGGGAACGCAGGCCGATGAAATGGGCATCACGGATGGACGCTTTCAGCTCTTCGCTATCCAGCGCGCCTTTATGAAATTCGATATTGGTGTAGCCCGCTGCGCGAAGGCTGTCCACCGCTTTTTGGTGCACACCTTCAACCAGCAGAAATTTAATCTTGTCTTTTTCCAGTGATACCTTAGCCATTTCCCCGTCCTGTTTTTGTCTTAACTGATGTCGTGCGGAACGAAAGTTCTTCTCAGCAACATATCAAAAAAAACTATTGCGGCAATATGAACGTTTGCGTCGGCAACCTGAAGAAATATCAATCAGCGGGAAATAGCAGGACAAAACACCAGAAAGTAATAGAAAGGTAGATTGTTACTAAGACAAGGCGCATAAATGTGACAGAAGTCACCAAAATAGGCCTGGAGAAAAAATATTTGCGAGGGAGCGATTCGCTCCCTCGGATCAGACTATTTAGTGATAGTTTTTACACCATCAGCGGTGCCAATCAGCGCGACGTCCGCACCGCGATTCGCAAACAGGCCGACGGTCACGACGCCCGGAATACCGTTAATGGTATTTTCCAGCGCAATAGCGTCCAGAATTTCCAGACCAAACACATCGAGGATCACGTTGCCGTTATCGGTCACGACGCCCTGACGATACTCCGGACGGCCGCCCAGCTTAACCAGCTGACGCGCCACGGCGCTGCGCGCCATCGGGATCACTTCCACCGGCAGCGGGAATTTACCCAGAATATCCACCTGCTTGGAAGCATCGGCGATACAGATAAATTTGTCGGCGACCGAAGCGATAATTTTCTCACGCGTCAGCGCTGCGCCACCGCCCTTGATCATCTGCATATGGCCGTTGATTTCATCTGCGCCGTCCACGTAAATACCAAGACGATCAACGCTGTTCAGATCAAAAACCGTGATACCGAGGCTTTTCAGTTTTTCAGTAGAGGCATCAGAGCTGGAAACCGCCCCTTCTATTTGCCCTTTCATGGTACCCAGCGCATCGATAAAGTGCGCCGCCGTCGAGCCCGTACCGACCCCAACGATAGTGCCCGGTTGTACATACTGCAGTGCCGCCCAGCCTACCGCTTTTTTCAGTTCATCTTGCGTCATGATTATGGTCCGAGATGTGAATTCCTGAGGCGCATTATAGAACATCAGGGGGGTCATTGTCCCTGCGACGGCGATCACACAACGCGGCCGCCAATTTTTCATCTTCATCAAAAACAAATTTATGTCATAGTGCGAGTTAACGAAAAGTATTAGGGGGCACGCCAGAGCAATGAAACGACCGGACTACAGAACACTACAGGCGCTGGACGCGGTAATCAGGGAACGAGGGTTTGAGCGCGCCGCGCAGAAGCTTTGTATTACGCAGTCCGCCGTCTCTCAGCGCATCAAACAGCTGGAAAACATGTTTGGACAACCGCTGCTGGTGCGAACCGTACCGCCGCGTCCCACCGAACAGGGGCAAAAGCTGCTGGCCCTGCTGCGTCAGGTCGAACTGCTGGAAGAGGAGTGGCTGGGCGATGAACAAACCGGCTCCACGCCGCTGCTGCTATCGCTGGCGGTCAACGCCGACAGCCTGGCCACCTGGCTGCTGCCCGCGCTCTCCAGCGTGCTTTCCGACTCCCCTATTCGGCTGAACCTACAGGTGGAAGACGAGACCCGGACCCAGGAACGTCTGCGCCGCGGCGAAGTGGTCGGCGCGGTCAGTATTCAGCCGCAGGCGCTGCCCAGTTGCCTGGTCGATCAGCTCGGCGCCCTCGACTACCTGTTCGTCGCCTCGAAGGAGTTTGCCCAGCGCTATTTCCCCAACGGGGTGACCCGCTCGGCGCTGCTGAAAGCGCCGGTGGTGGCATTCGATCATCTCGATGATATGCACCAGGCCTTTTTGCAGCAGAACTTCGATTTGCCGCCGGGCAGCGTGCCCTGCCATATCGTGAACTCCTCGGAAGCCTTTGTGCAGCTGGCCCGCCAGGGAACAACCTGCTGTATGATCCCGCATCTGCAAATTGAGAGAGAGCTGAACAGCGGCGAACTGATTAACCTCACGCCGGGCCTGTTCCAGCGCCGGATGCTCTACTGGCACCGTTTTGCTCCGGAAAGCCGCATGATGCGCCGGGTGACCGATGCGCTAATCGATTACGGCCACAAGGTGTTGAGACAAGATTAACCCCCGCAAGCAGGCCGGCGCCGTCCGGCCTGTATGACCCACCTTCTCCTGTTCATATCTTTGAAATACATCACAAAATAAAACATTTCATGCGGCAAAAAACGACGCATCGATGGCTATTTTTTGCTGGCGACAGGGGCGATGAAAAAGCTCACCGTATTCGCAATATCCCATTTCATTGCGCATACGGAGCACAACATGTCAGAGTTACGGGAGTGGCAAACGCTCGCCAACAAAGAGCTCAGCCGGCGGGAAAAAACCGTCGATGCCCTGGTAAAACAGACGGCAGAGGGCATTGACGTTAAGCCGCTGTATACCGAAGCCGATCTTGATAATCTGGAAGTGACCGGCACCCTACCCGGCCTGCCGCCTTTCGTTCGCGGCCCGCGCGCCACCATGTACACCGCACAGCCGTGGACCATCCGCCAGTACGCCGGTTTCTCTACCGCCAAAGAGTCCAACGCTTTCTATCGCCGCAACCTCGCCGCCGGGCAGAAAGGGCTTTCCGTCGCCTTCGACCTCGCGACCCACCGGGGCTATGACTCCGATAACCCGCGCGTGGCGGGCGACGTGGGGAAAGCCGGCGTGGCGATCGATACCGTCGAAGACATGAAGATTTTATTCGATCGGATCCCGCTGGATATGATGTCCGTATCGATGACCATGAACGGCGCGGTGCTGCCGATAATGGCGTTTTATATCGTCGCGGCGGAAGAACAAGGGGTGGCGCCTGAACAGCTCACCGGCACGATCCAGAACGATATTCTGAAAGAGTACCTGTGCCGGAATACCTATATTTACCCGCCAAAGCCCTCAATGCGCATTATCGCCGACATCATCGCCTGGTGTTCGGGCAACATGCCACGCTTTAACACCATCAGCATCAGCGGCTACCACATGGGCGAAGCCGGAGCCAACTGCGTGCAGCAGGTGGCCTTTACCCTGGCCGACGGTATCGAATACATCAAGGCCGCGCTCTCGGCCGGGCTGAAAATCGATGACTTCGCCCCGCGCCTGTCGTTTTTCTTCGGCATCGGTATGGATCTGTTTATGAACGTCGCCATGCTACGCGCCGCACGCTACCTGTGGAGCGAAGCGGTAAGCGGCTTCGGCACTACCAATCCGAAATCCTTAGCCCTGCGCACCCACTGCCAGACCTCCGGCTGGAGCCTCACCGAGCAGGATCCGTATAACAACGTGATTCGCACCACTATCGAAGCGCTCGGCGCCACGCTCGGCGGCACCCAGTCGCTGCACACCAACGCTTTCGACGAGGCGCTTGGCCTGCCCACCGACTTTTCCGCCCGTATCGCGCGTAATACGCAGATCATCATCCAGGAGGAGTCAGAGATCTGCCGCACCGTGGATCCGCTGGGTGGATCGTATTACGTCGAATCGCTGACCGATCAAGTCGTTAAGCAGGCGCGGGCCATTATGCAGCAGATCGACGACGCGGGCGGAATGGCGAAGGCGATCGAGGCCGGACTGCCGAAACGGATGATCGAAGAGGCCTCCGCCCGCGAACAATCGCTGATCGACCAGGGCAAGCGCGTCATCGTCGGCGTCAATAAGTACAAGCTGGAAAAAGAAGATGAAACGGCGGTACTGGAGATCGACAACGTCAAGGTGCGCAACGAACAGATCGCCTCGCTGAAAAAAATTCGCGCCAGTCGGGACGACGTGACGGTAAAAGCCGCGCTGAACGCCCTCACCCACGCCGCGCAGCATGGTGAAAACCTGCTGGCCGCCGCCATCAACGCCGCCCGCGTCCGCGCCACGCTGGGCGAAATTTCCGACGCGCTGGAGGCGGCGTTTGACCGCTACCTGGTGCCCAGCCAGTGCGTCACCGGCGTGATTGCGCAAAGCTACCACCAGTCAGACAAAGCCGCCGGCGAGTTCGACGCTATTGTTGCGCAAACCGAAAAATTCCTCGCGGAACGCGGCCGCCGCCCGCGCATTCTGATCGCCAAAATGGGTCAGGACGGTCACGATCGCGGGGCCAAAGTGATCGCCAGCGCCTATTCCGATCTCGGCTTCGACGTTGACCTGAGCCCGATGTTTTCCACGCCAGAAGAGATCGCCCGCCTGGCGGTGGAAAACGACGTGCACGTGGTGGGCGCCTCCTCGCTGGCGGCAGGCCACAAAACCCTGATCCCCGAGCTGGTCGATGCCCTGAAAAAATGGGGGCGGGAAGATATCTGCGTCATCGCCGGCGGCGTCATCCCGCCGCAGGATTACGCTTTCCTGCAGGCGCGCGGCGTGGCCGCCATTTACGGCCCCGGTACGCCGATGCTGGAGAGCGTACGCGACGTCCTGATGAGGATTAGCCAATATCATGATTAACCACGCCACGCTGACGGACGCCGTGCGGCGACTACGCCTGGGCGAGCGGGCCACGCTCGCCCAGGCCATGACGCTGGTGGAGAGCCAGCATCCCCGCCATCAGGCGCTAAGCGCACAGCTGCTGGATGCCATTATGCCCTTCACCGGCAACGCCCTGCGCCTCGGCGTCACCGGCACGCCGGGGGCCGGAAAAAGCACTTTTCTGGAAGCTTTCGGCATGCTGCTGATTCGCCACGGCCTGCGGGTCGCGGTGATAGCGGTCGATCCGAGCAGCCCGGTCAGCGGCGGCAGCATTCTTGGCGACAAGACGCGCATGATCGAACTGGCGCGATCGGATTCGGCCTTTATTCGCCCGGTGCCCTCCAGCGGCCATCTGGGCGCGCGGGAGCTGATACTGCTGTGCGAAGCGGCGGGCTATGACGCGGTGATTGTCGAAACCGTCGGCGTCGGCCAGTCGGAAACGGAACTCTCCCGGCTGGTGGACTGCTTTATCTCGCTGCAGATCGCCGGCGGCGGTGACGATCTGCAGGGCATTAAGAAGGGGATTATGGAGATGGCGGATATCGTGGTTATCAATAAAGATGATGGCGAGAACCGCGCCAGCGTGGCAATCACCCGTCATATGTATGAATCCGCCCTGCATATTCTGCGCCGTAAGCACGCCGCGTGGCAGCCGCGCGTTTTGAGCTGTAGCGCGCTGGAGCAGCGCGGCATCGAAGCCGTCTGGCTCGCAATTCTTGACTTCAAAACCACCCTCACCGACAGCGGCGATCTGGAAAAACTGCGCCAGCGCCAGGCGCTGGAGTGGCTACAAAAGCAGGCCGAAACCGAGGCGCTGCACCTGCTGTTTGCCAGAACCGACTTTGCACGCTACTTCCAGCAAACGCTACAGGCGGTAAAAAACAACGGCCTCTCGCCGCGCACCGGCCTGCGGCAGATTAGCGAATTCCTCCAGAATCATTACTTTGCGTAAAAGGATATTTATGTCTTATCAATATGTTAATGTCGAAATTATCCGCAAGGTTGCGGTGATTGAGTTCAACTATAGCCGCAAGCTCAACGCCTTAAGCAAGGTGTTTATCGACGATCTGATGCAGGCGCTGAGCGACCTCAACCGGCCGGAAATTCGCTGCGTCATTTTACGCGCGCCCGGGGGAGCAAAGGTTTTCTCCGCCGGCCATGACATCCACGAATTGCCCGGCGGGCGCCGCGATCCGCTCTCGTATGACGATCCGCTGCGTCAGATCACCCGTATGATCCAAAAGTATCCGAAACCGGTGATCTCCATGGTCGAAGGCAGCGTCTGGGGCGGCGCGTTTGAGATGATCATGAGCTCCGATCTGATCATCGCCGCCAGCACGTCAACGTTCTCTATGACGCCGGTGAATCTCGGCGTGCCCTACAACCTGGTCGGCATTCACAATCTGACCCGCGACGCCGGCTTTCATATCGTGAAAGAGCTGATTTTCACCGCCCTGCCGATTACCGCCCAGCGCGCGCTGGCGGTCGGTATTCTCAATCACGTGGTGGACGCCGACGAACTGGAAGATTTTACCTTGCAGATGGCGCACCACATCTCCGAGAAAGCGCCGCTGGCGATCGCGGTCATTAAGGAAGAGCTGCGCGTGCTTGGCGAAGCCCACACCATGAATTCCGATGAGTTCGAACGTATTCAGGGAATGCGTCGCGCCGTCTACGACAGCGTGGATTATCAGGAAGGCATGAGCGCGTTTATGGAAAAGCGTAAACCTGAGTTCGTCGGCCATTAATCACGCCGGATTAAGGAGTATAAAATGAAACGGATGAGCGCCGATGAAGCGGCGGAGATTATCCAGCACGACCAGATGGTGGCGTTCAGCGGATTCACGCCCGCCGGTTCGCCTAAAGCGCTGCCCGCGGCCATCGCTCGCCGCGCTGATGAATTACATCGGGCGCAGAAGCCTTTTCAGATCCGCTTGCTGACCGGCGCCTCCATCAGCGCCGCCGCCGATGATGCGCTATCGGCAGCCGATGCCGTCTCGTGGCGCGCGCCGTATCAGACCGCCTCCGGACTGCGGCAAAAAATCAACCAGGGGCAGGTGAAGTTTGTCGATCTGCACCTGAGCGAAGTGGCGCAAATGGTCAACTATGGGTTCTTTGGCGAGATTGATGTCGCGGTGATCGAAGCTTCGGCTATCGCGCCGGACGGACGGGTCTGGCTCACCAGCGGTATCGGCAACGCGCCAACCTGGCTGCTGCGGGCGAAGAAAGTGATCATTGAGCTGAATCACTACCACAGCCCGCGGGTTGCCGAGCTGGCCGATATCGTGATCCCCGGCGCCCCGCCGCGGCGCAACAGCATCGCCATCTTTCATGCGATGGATCGCGTGGGCAGCCGGTACGTGCAAATCGATCCGAAAAAGATTGTCGCTGTGGTGGAGACCGAGCTGCCCGACGCCGGAAACGTTCTGGATAACAATAATCCGGTTTGTCAGAAAATTGCCGATAACGTGGTCACCTTTCTGCTGGAAGAGATGGCTCGCGGACGCATCCCGCCTGAATTTCTGCCGCTGCAAAGCGGCGTGGGCAATATCAACAACGCGGTCATGGCGCGGCTGGGCGAAAATCCGGATATCCCGGCTTTTATGATGTACTCGGAAGTTTTACAGGAGTCGGTGGTTCATCTGCTGGAAACGGGGAAAATCACCGGCGTTAGCGCCTCCAGCCTGACGATATCCGCCGGTTCGTTGCGCAAGATTTACGACAATATGGATTTCTTCGCCAGCCGCATTGTCCTGCGCCCGCAGGAGATCTCCAATCATCCGGAAATTATCCGCCGTCTGGGGGTTATCGCCCTCAACGTGGGGCTGGAGTTTGATATCTACGGTCACGCCAACTCGACGCACGTAGCCGGGGTGAATCTGATGAACGGCATCGGCGGCAGCGGCGATTTTGAACGCAACGCCTGGCTCTCTATCTTTATGGCGCCGTCCATCGCCAAGGACGGGAAGATCTCCACCATCGTGCCGATGTGCAGCCATGTCGATCACAGCGAGCACAGCGTGAAGGCGATCGTTACCGAGCAGGGTATCGCCGATCTGCGCGGGCTATCGCCGCTGCAGCGCGCCCGCGCCATCATTGATAACTGCGCGCATCCGCTCTACCGGGACTATTTACATCGCTATCTGGAGAGCGCTCCCGGCGGACATATTCACCACGACCTCGCCCACGCCTTCGACCTGCATCGTAATCTGCTTGAGCACGGTTCAATGCTCGGCTAGCCCTCCGCACCGTCGCGATCTTCAGTAATATGCTGAAGCATCGTGGCGGTATAGCGATGATTTTTCAGCGAATAGAGATACTCCTGCATATACATCGCGCTGCCGGGCGCGTCGAAGTACTTCAGCTTCGCCGGATTCACCAGACGCCAGGCGAAGTAAGGAATAACCGTCAAAAACTGCCCGCGCTCTACGGCGCTAATTTTGGCCATAAAGCTGTAGGGGCGATAGATAATCGTCGGGTTGATCCCGCTGGGGCGCATATACGCGTCCAGCATCGCCTCAAAATTGGCCCGGTTCTGGAAACGCATCTGCAGCCAGGGCAGCTCACGTAACAGATCCTGCGGCGGCTTATCTTCATAACGGCGGGAAACAAGAAACCCCAGACGCAGCGGCGCCAGTTCGCTAATGGTCAAATTTTCCAGCTCCTGCACGCGGGGCGAAACATGCTGCGGCGAGATAATAAAATCCAGCTGGCGATCGAACAGGTTATCAATCACGCCATTCTCGCTGAACTCCACGGCCTGGGTGGTTACGCCATCGTATTTATCGCCCAGGCTGATGAGCTGATCGAAAATAATCGTTGGATAGGTATTGTCGATGCCGATAACGATGTTGCGCGAGCGGTGCGCGGAATAGTGAATTTCGTTATCGATGGCCGATAAGCGCTGATAAATGGGAAACAGTTTCTGATAGAGCTCCTGCCCCGCTTTATTGAGGCTGATGCTGTTATCTTTACGGGTAAATAGCGTATAGCCGATCTGATCCTCCAGCGCAGCGATGCTTTTGCCGAAGGGAGACGCGGTCATATGAATTTTTTCCGCCGCTCTGGCAATATTATTGGTCTGCGCCAACAGAATGAAATTGCGCATCTTTTTCGAAATAAAGATATCCATGCTCACCTCATCGTAGAACAGGGATATATCCTTACCTTATTCAGGGAAAAGACTTTTGTCGCGCTCTCAATTTTACAGATAGTCACAGAAAAAGCCCGGCGCGAAGGCCGGGCGACAGGATTACTGCGCGGCTTTGGGTTCTTCAGCGGGTTTCGCCGGTTCCGCAGGTGCTGGCGCAGGCTGGGTCGGCTGCAGCTCAAACACCACGTCCACCTGGTCATCGAACTGAATGGTCGCCTGCTCGTAGGTTTCCTGAGCAGAAACCGGCGCCGCATCGGCTTTCATCATCCGCACCATCGGGCTCGGCTGGTAGTTAGAGACATGATAGCGAACGCTGTAGACGGGCCCCAGTTTGCCGTGGAACCCGGTAGCCAGCTCCTGAGCCTGGTGAATGGCATCATCAATCGCCGCTTTACGCGCTTTATCTTTATAAGCGTCCGGCTGCGCCACGCCCAGTGAAACCGAACGGATCTCATTCAGACCGGCTTTAAGCGCCCCATCTAACAGACCGTTGAGCTTATCCAGCTGGCGCAGCGTCACTTCAACGCTACGCACCGCGCGGTAGCCCTTAAGAATGCTTTTACCGTTCTGATAGTCGTAATCAGGCTGGGTACGCAGGTTAGCTGAGTTAATGTCTTTCTTCGCAATGCCGCTCTTCTCCAGGAAGGAGAGATACTGGGCCACGCGCTCATCGGCCTGTTTTTTAGCGGATGCCGCGTCTTTCGCGGAGACGTTTACTTCAATCGCCAGCGTAGCGATATCAGGAACCGCTGCGACGCTGGCGGTACCTGAAGTGACGATATGTGGGCCGTTTGGCAACTCGTTTGCCTGAACTGCCATTGCGCTAAATCCGAGTGCCGCCGCCAGGGCCATGACTTTTAACTTCACTGTCGTTTCTCCATCTTACATTGGTCGTCTATACGCAGACGCATGCCTGCAAGCTTAGCGCGTACGCGGAGAAAGTCCATCGGACAAGGCTTAGTTAAGCAGCGCCTGCACATGAGCGAAGCCGTCCTTCGCCAGCTGGAAGGCAATGACCCACATCACCAGACCGACCAGCACGTTGATAACGCGCTGAGCCTTCGCCGTGCTCAGGCGCGGGGCGAGCCAGGCGGCCAGCAGGGCCAGCCCAAAGAACCATAAGAATGAGGCGCTGATGGTACCTAAGGCAAACCAGCGCTTCGGCTCCATCGCCAACTGCCCGCCAAGGCTGCCGAGAACCACAAACGTATCCAGATACACGTGCGGATTCAGCCAGGTGACCGCCAGCATAGTGACGATAATTTTCCAGCGCCCCTGCTTCATCACTTCCGCGCTTGCCAGTTCGAGGTTGCTGCTCATCGCCGTTTTCAGCGCGCCAAAGCCGTACCACAATAAAAAAGCGACGCCGCCCCAGGTCACCAGCGCCAGCAGCCACGGTGACTGCATCAGCAGCGCGCTGCCGCCAAAAATCCCGGCGCAGATCAGCAGCAGATCGCTGATGGCGCACAGCAGAGCAATCATCAGGTGGTACTGACGACGAATGCCCTGATTCATCACAAAGGCGTTTTGCGGACCGAGCGGCAAAATCATGGCCGCTCCCAGGGCAAGGCCCTGAAAGTAATACGATAACATCGCAAGTGATTTCCACTGAAAGAGTCAATGCCGGGGAATATAGCGCGCGGAAATCATTAGAGGAAATTGAAAATTTTAATCGTTAATAAGAACTACTAATAGGGCGCAGAAAAAAGGCCGGACAAACCGGCCTGTATAAAAGAGGAGAATTACTCTGCTTTTTCCTGCGGACGAATGACGTGAACGTCCATCTGCGGATACGGGAAGCCGATGCCATTGGCGTCAAAGTCGCGCTTAATACGCTCCAGAACGTCCCAGTATACGCTTTGCAGATCGCTGCTCTTACTCCATACGCGCACCACGTAGTTCACCGAAGAAGCGCCCAGTTCATTGAGACGCACGGTCATTTCACGATCTTTGAGGATACGTTCATCCGATTCGATGATATTGGTGAGCAGCTGCTTCACTTTATCGATATCAGCGTCGTAGGCCACGCCGATGATAAACTCGTTGCGGCGCACCGGCTCGCGGGAGAAGTTGATGATATTCCCGGCAATGATTTTACCGTTCGGCACCACCACGATTTTGCCATCTGCGCTGCGCAGGGTCGTGGAGAAAATCTGCACGTTCAGCACGGTTCCCGCGATACCGCCAAGGTCAACGTATTCACCGGCGCGGAACGGGCGGAAGACCACCAGCAGGACGCCAGCGGCAAGGTTAGACAGCGAGCCCTGCAGCGCCAGACCGACGGCTAAGCCCGCGGCGCCGAGCACCGCGATCACCGAGGCGGTTTGCACGCCCACGCGGCCGAGGGCGGCGATCAGGGTAAAAGCAATAACGGCGTAGCGTACCAGCGCAGAGAGAAAATCGGCAACGGTGGCATCAATATGCCGCGCCCGCATCAGGCGATTGACGGTGTTGGAAACAATCCGCGCCACGATCAAACCGACAATAATAATCGCGATAGCCGCGACAATGTTGACGGCATAGCTCAGCAGTAACGCCTGATTGCGCACCAGCCATGAACCGGCGTTATTTATGCTATCGACAACGTTCAAATCTTCCATTCAACTTTCCTTATGGATACCCGGACGGGGAAAAAATAACCAAACCTGATAATTACAAACAGGTTAAGGGTAAACAATAAGAGTGCGTTTTGCCAAATTGATCACATTTATTTAGCAACATTTCATGTTGTTCAGATAATAAAAAAGCCCGCATTTCTGCGGGCTTCCGGGTAAGCAACAAACCTTTCTTACAGAACGTCGATCGCGTTCAGCTCTTTAAATGCCTGCTCCAGACGGGTCACCATGGACGTCTGTGCAGCGCGCAGCCATACGCGCGGATCGTAGTATTTCTTGTTCGGCTGGTCTTCGCCTTTCGGGTTGCCCAGCTGGCCCTGCAGGTAAGCTTCGTTAGTTTTGTAGTACTGCAGGATACCGTCCCAGGTTGCCCATTGGGTATCGGTATCGATGTTCATTTTGATCACGCCGTAGCTTACGGAGTCTTTGATTTCCTGAGCAGAAGAACCGGAACCACCGTGGAATACGAAGTTCAGGCTGTTGTGCGGCAGGTTGTGTTTCTTAGAAACGTATTCCTGAGAGTCGCGCAGGATAGTCGGGGTCAGTACCACGTTGCCCGGCTTGTAAACGCCGTGTACGTTACCGAAGGAAGCGGCGATGGTGAAACGCGGGCTGATTTTGCTCAGCTCGGTGTACGCGTAATCAACGTCTTCCGGCTGGGTGTACAGAGCAGAAGCGTCCATGTGGCTGTTGTCCACGCCGTCTTCTTCGCCGCCGGTGCAGCCCAGTTCGATTTCCAGAGTCATGTCCATTTTGGCCATACGCGCCAGGTACTTAGAACAGATCTCGATGTTTTCGTGCAGGGACTCTTCAGACAGGTCGATCATGTGAGAAGAGAACAGCGGTTTGCCGGTTGCGGCGAAGTGTTTTTCACCCGCGTCGAGCAGACCGTCGATCCACGGCAGCAGTTTCTTAGCGCAGTGGTCAGTGTGCAGGATAACCGGAACACCGTAGTGCTCAGCCATCTGATGCACGTGATGCGCGCCAGAGATAGCGCCCAGGATGGCTGCGCCCTGAGGAACGTCAGTTTTCACGCCTTTGCCCGCGATGAACGCAGCGCCGCCGTTAGAGAACTGAACGATAACCGGAGAACGAACTTTTGCAGCTGCTTCCAGAACGGCGTTGATGGAATCAGTACCCACGCAGTTTACCGCTGGCAGAGCAAAGTTGTTTTCTTTAGCTACCTGGAACACTTTCTGAACGTCGTCGCCAGTGATGACGCCCGGTTTTACGAAATCAAAAATTTTAGACATGTTACGTAGTCCTGTATCTGTATCTTCGACCGTTGAAGAAGGTTCGCGAGCTTTTACGCGCGCTGAAAAACAGGCGGGTCTCCCCGCCTGAACTGAATTACTGCTTAGCGCGCTCTTCGAGCATGGCTACTGCCGGCAGAACTTTACCTTCCACGAATTCGAGGAATGCGCCGCCGCCGGTGGAGATGTAGGAGATTTTGTCAGCAATACCGAACAGGTCGATTGCTGCCAGGGTGTCGCCGCCGCCTGCGATGGAGAACGCCTCGCTGTCTGCGATGGCGTTAGCCACGATTTCAGTACCTTTGCGGAAGTTCGGGAATTCGAACACGCCGACCGGGCCGTTCCACAGGATGGTTTTCGCGTTTTTCAGGATTTCAGCCAGTTTCTCTGCGGAAGCATCGCCCAGGTCCAGAATCTGCTCTTCATCTTTGATGTCGTTAACAGATTTCAGGGTAGCGGTTGCGGTTTCAGAGAACTCGGTTGCCACGCGAACGTCAGTCGGAACCGGGATATCGCAGGTAGTCAGCAGGCGTTTCGCTTCGTCAACCAGATCGGCTTCGTACAGGGACTTACCGACGTTGTGGCCCTGAGCGGCAACGAAGGTGTTGGCGATGCCGCCGCCGACGATCAGCTGGTCAGCGATTTTAGACAGGGAGTCCAGAACGGTCAGTTTGGTAGAAACTTTAGAACCACCCACGATAGCGACCATCGGACGAGCCGGTTCTTTCAGCGCTTTACCCAGGGCGTCCAGCTCAGCGGCCAGCAGCGGGCCTGCGCAAGCGACGTCAGCGAATTTGCCGATACCGTGAGTAGAAGCCTGCGCGCGGTGAGCGGTACCGAACGCGTCCATGACGAATACATCGCACAGCGCAGCGTATTTTTTCGACAGCGCTTCGTCGTCTTTCTTCTCGCCTTTGTTAAAGCGAACGTTTTCCAGAACCACCAGCTCACCGGCAGCGACTTCAACGCCGTCCAGGTAATCTTTAACCAGACGTACCGGGTTAGACAGTTTGTCTTTCAGATAGTTAACAACCGGCAGCAGAGAGAATTCTTCGTTGTACTCGCCTTCGGTAGGACGACCCAGGTGGGAAGTGACCATCACTTTCGCACCCTGTTTCAGGGCCAGTTCGATGGTCGGCAGAGAAGCACGGATACGCGCGTCGCTGGTTACTTTCCCTTCTTTAACCGGTACGTTCAGATCCGCACGGATAAAAACGCGTTTACCAGCCAGATCCAGATCGGTCATCTTAATTACAGACATGGTGAATCCTCTCGTTGATTCTTGATAAAGTTTTGCAGGCGCCTGAGCGCCTTACCTGAAACCTTGTGCGGCCATCGCTAACGTGGTGTCGAGCATCCGGTTAGCAAAGCCCCATTCGTTATCGCACCAGACCAGCGTTTTGATCAAATGCGCGCCACTTACCCGCGTTTGTGTGCCATCGACAATGGCGCTATGGGGATCGTGGTTGAAATCTATCGAGACTAACGGCAATTCCGTATAGTCAACTATACCATGAAATGCACCCAGTGCTGCTTTTTGCAGCAACTGGTTGACTTCACTTGCTTTTACCGGTTTTTTCACCGTTACGCTAAGGTCTATCGCCGTCACATTAATCGTCGGTACACGAACCGCGATCGCTTCAAAGCGATCGTTAAACTGAGGGAAAAAACGCGTGATCCCCGCAGCAAGCTTAGTATCAACCGGGATGATTGATTGGCTGGCCGCTCGCGTCCTGCGTAAATCCGGATGCCAGGAATCAATGACCTGCTGATCGTTCATTGATGAGTGGATCGTGGTTACCGTTCCTGACTCTATGCCGTAGGCATCATCTAACAGCTTAATGACCGGAATAATGCAGTTGGTGGTGCAGGAGGCGTTGGAGACGATACGGTGCTCGGTTCTGAGCTCAGCATGGTTTACGCCAAAAACGATCGTCGCGTCGAGGTCGTTGCCGCCAGGGTGTGAAAAAAGCACTTTTCTGGCGCCGGCCTGAAGATGGGCTTCGCCATGCTCGCGGCTGCCGTAAACGCCGGTACAGTCAAGCACCACATCAACCGCCAGTTCCCGCCAGGGCAACGCCTCAAGGGAAGATTCATGCAGAAGACGAATGGCATCGTCGCCAACAAACAGCTGCTCTCTCTCCTGACGTACATCCCAGGCAAAGCGCCCATGGCTGGTGTCATATTTCAATAAATGCGCGATGCCGGCAGCATCCGCCAGTTCATTGATTGCCACCACGGTAATTTCCGCACGACGCCCGGATTCATACAAAGCACGAACCACGTTACGCCCGATGCGACCGAAGCCATTAATCGCAATGCGTATGGTCATAGGTCTCCTGCAAGGCTATCCATGATATGAGGTGGCTGACAGAGTAATGCAGCAACGCTCTAAGGGAAACCTTACCTGTCGCAAACTGCGACTGATTGATTAATTGTCGAACATTTAGACGACTGAAACGCTTCAGCTAGAATAAGCCAAACAAGGAATAAAAGGAATGATTGTCCAGCCGGAGAAACCATTTATCTGACTTACATCACACTTTTACCCTCTCTGCCGCGGAATTTATTCCCTATTCCACAATGACGAATAAGCGTAGCAAAATCTTTTCGTTGCCGGGCGGCAAACACTGATTTATATCAGAAACTATACCGTACAGCGGCGATATGATGCCCGTTACGTCCGAGTCTCGGAGTCCCTCGAAAAAATGACAATCCCCCACTTGCAGCCCTCTGCGGCTCGTTACTATGCGCTTCGCTTACTTCCGGGCGATGAGGTTTTTTCACGCCTGCGCGCCTTCATACAAGAGCAACAGATTCAGGCCGCCTGGATAGCCGGCTGTACCGGCAGCTTAAGCGATGCGGCATTACGTTTTGCCGGCCAGGATGAGACAACTTTATTGACCGGAACCTATGAGGTTATCTCCCTGAACGGCACGCTGGAATGGCAAGGTGAACATCTCCATTTAGCGATATCCGATCCGCAAGGCGCGATGCTCGGCGGCCATATGATGCCCGGCTGTACCGTCCGCACCACCCTTGAGCTGGTGATAGGCGAACTGACCTCCCTGGCGTTTAGCCGTCAGCCGTGCGCGGTTTCCGGCTATGACGAACTGGTCATTTCATCCCGATAACTTTTCCCCTTAAAGAGGTTTCTATGGCTCGTCGCCAATTTACCAGCCAGTCCCTGGTGCTGATTGCGATCGCCGTCGCCATCAATATGATCGGCGGACAGCTCATCAGTCTGTTAAAGCTTCCCATCTTTCTCGATTCGATCGGCACCTTAATCAGCGCGGTTTTACTCGGCCCGGTCATTGGCATGTTGACCGGGTTACTGACCAACCTCCTGTGGGGGCTGCTGACCGATCCGATTGCCGCCGCCTTTGCGCCGGTGGCGATGGTGATTGGTCTGGTCGCCGGATGGCTGGCGCGCGCGGGATGGTTCCGCACCTTACCGAAGGTGGTCATTAGCGGCGTTGTCATTACCCTCGCCGTGACCGCGGTCGCCGTACCGCTGCGTACGGCGCTGTTCGGCGGCGTGACGGGCAGCGGCGCGGATCTGTTTGTCGCCTGGATCCATTCGGCAGGTCAGAATCTGCTGGAATCGGTGGCGATTACCGTCTTAGGCGCTAATCTGGTGGATAAAATCCTTACCGCGATTATCGTCTGGATCCTGCTGCGCCAGCTGCCGCTGCGCACGCTGCGTCAGTTTCCTGCGATGTCTGCCGTACGCTAATGCACCCTTTTACGTCATTAACTCTCTGGGCGCTGGCGGCGGCGACTACGCTGCTGCTGCCCGCAGAGACGGCGCTGCCGATTTATAGCGCAGCGGCGTTTCTCAGCTTGCTGCTGTTCAGGGCGACGCGGCGACGGGCAAAATACGTCGCCTGGCTCCTCTTCTCGCTGGGCATTGGCCTGTGGCTGGTCCACGGCGGCTGGTTTACCCAGTGGCTGAGCGGCCACCCTCGCGACCCGCAGCGCTGGGCCAGCGCCATCACGCTGTGGCTGAGAATTCTGGCGATTGTTTCAACGTCACAGCTGTGGATGGAGTACGTACCGGTACAGCGCTTTATTCGCGCCCTGTTTGCTTCACGCCTGCCGCCGGGCGTCGCTTATCTGTTCGCTGGCCCGCTGCTGGTTGTCGAACAGCTAAAGCGCCAGCTGACGATTATCCACGAGGCCCAACGCGCCCGCGGCGTACCGCTGGACGAGAACGGCTATCAGCGGCTGCGCGCTATGCCTGCGCTCATTATCCCTCTGACCCACAACGCGCTTAACGATCTGGCGATACGCGGAGCGGCGCTGGATATGCGGGCATTTCGTTTACATCGTCGGCGCACCACGCTTTGGGCGCCGAAAGACAGCGCCTTACAACGTCTGGCGCGTTACGGCATGCTGCTGGCGATGGTCGCTGAAGCTGGAGCCTGGCTATGGTTACGTTAGAACAATTCCGCTATCACCCGACCCAGGCGGCGCGATCTGCGGCATGCTTTGATTTTCATTATTCGCAGCCCGGCATTGTGGCGATTTTTGGCGATAGCGGCAGCGGGAAAAGCACTCTGGCGCAGATTATGGCGGGCTGGTATCCGGATTTTCTGCCCGGCGATATCGAAGGTAAAGGCACCCTGCTTGGTATCCCCATCGGGCAGCAATCGCTGGTCGAACGGGCGCAGACCATCCAGCTGGTCCAGCAATCACCCTATCTCCAGCTTTCCGGCTGTACCTTCAGCGTCGAAGAAGAGGTCGCTTTTGGCCCTGAAAATCTCTGCCTCAGCGAAGAGGAGATTATGCGCCGTATTGACGAAGCGCTGACGCTGACGGCGTGCCAGGCGTTACGACATCGCCACCCCTCCACCCTATCCGGGGGAGAAACCCAGCGCGTGGCGATCGCCTGCGCGCTGGCTATGCGGCCAACGCTACTGATCCTTGACGAAGCCTTTAGCCGCCTGACGGCGCAGGCAAGCGCTATGCTTCTGGAGCGCCTGGGGCACTGGGCGCTGGCGCAGCGTTCGTTGATTATCCTTTTTGAACGCCCCCCTTCGCCTTTTCTTGCCTGGTGTCAGCAGGGATGGCGACTGCACGATGGAGCGCTTTCCCCGCTATGCTAACGTTGAATCAGGTGACCTGGCGCTGGCCCGGCGCGACGGCTGACTGTTTGCAAAATATCTCGCTGGCGCTCGGCCAGGGGGAATGGCTGGCGCTCACCGGCGATAACGGCGCGGGAAAATCCACCCTGCTGCGGGTGATGGCCGGACTGCTACCCGCCACGTCCGGTACCGTCAATTTGCTGGATAAGCCGATTGCGCAATACAAAAACCGTCAACGCGCCAATATCATCGGCGTGCTGTTTCAGGAGGCCGAAAACCAGCTCTTCCACAGCAAAGTCGCGGAAGAGGTCGCCTTTGGGCTACGGCTACAGAAATTGCCTCCTGCGGAGGTTGCGCAACGCACCGCGGCGGCGCTGAAATTATGCCGGCTGGAGAGCGTAGCCGACGCGCATCCGCTGGATTTACATACCGCCCAACGCAGGATGGTCGCCGTCGCCTCTCTGGAAGCCATGGCGCCAGAAATACTGCTGCTTGACGAACCCAGCCGCGATTTTGACCAGCACTGGCTGGCAATATTTGAAGCGTGGCTGGCGGTTTGCCGCAAAAGAGGGACCAGCGTAGTGGCCATCAGCCACGATGAGGCGTTTACACGGCGGCACTTTTCCCGCCGGGTGCTTCTGGAAAAAGGCAGGGTGCTGAGGATGGTCTGAAAAAGAAACGGGCCGCCAGAGCGACCCGTTTTTTACGGCGGCAGCCAGAGTTTTTACCCGGAGGCGGTGCTGCGCACCTGTCCGGGCTACCCGACCGCGCTGGCCCGTAACCCGGAGGCGGTAAAAGAACTACAGCAGCGCTTTCGCTTTCGCGACCACGTTATCCACGGTGAAGCCAAACTCTTCAAACAGCTGCTCCGCCGGCGCAGACTCACCGAAGGTGGTCATGCCAACGATCGCGCCGTTCAGGCCCACGTATTTGAACCAGTAGTCGGCGATACCCGCTTCGATGGCCACGCGCGCAGAGACGGCTTTCGGCAGCACGGCTTCACGGTAAGCGGCATCCTGCTTGTCGAACGCGTCGGTGGACGGCATGGAAACCACGCGCGCCTTCACGCCTTCGGCAGTCAGTTTTTCGTAAGCGCCAACCGCCAGCTCCACTTCAGAACCGGTGGCGATGAAGATCAGCTCCGGCTGTCCCGCGCAGTCTTTCAGCACGTAGCCGCCGCGGGCGACGTTCGCCAGCTGCTCTTCGGTACGCTCCTGCTGCGCCAGGTTCTGACGGGAGAGGATCAGCGCGGTCGGGCCGTCCTGACGCTCTACGCCGTATTTCCACGCGATGGCGGATTCCACCTGGTCGCACGGACGCCATGTGGACATGTTCGGCGTGACGCGCAGGGAAGCCACCTGCTCAACCGGCTGGTGCGTCGGGCCGTCTTCGCCCAGACCGATGGAGTCGTGGGTGTAGACCATCACCTGACGCTGCTTCATCAGCGCCGCCATACGTACCGCGTTACGCGCGTACTCGACGAACATCAGGAAGGTGGAGGTGTACGGCAGGAAACCACCGTGCAGGGCGATGCCGTTGGCAATCGCGGTCATACCGAATTCACGTACGCCGTAGTGGATATAGTTACCGGCAGTGTCTTCGTTGATGGCCTTAGAGCCGGACCACAGGGTCAGGTTACTTGGCGCCAGGTCAGCGGAGCCGCCGAGGAACTCAGGCAGCAGCGGGCCGAAGGCTTCAATGGCGTTCTGGGACGCTTTACGGCTGGCGATTTTCGCCGGGTTAGCCTGCAGCTTCGCGATGAATTCGTTCGCTTTCGCGTCGAAATCAGCCGGCATGTCGCCTTTCATACGGCGGGTAAACTCGGCGGCTTCCTGCGGGAAGGCTTTGGCGTAGGCGGCGAATTTCTCATTCCACGCGGACT
>NZ_JAWXQV010000088.1:0-115741 GCF_033843325.1 Klebsiella sp. JN_Kp126
AGCCTACCGAAGTATGGTGCTGGTTTATTAGCACTGTTTTATGGGGATCCCTCAGTGCCGATAGCGGGCAAATAAGAATAGATGATGTGGCGCTGGATTGCGCAAAAGCGGGAAAAAAGGAGATTGAAAAACTACGGTCAAAAACCGCTATGGTTTTTCAATCGTGGAATCTTTTTCATAACCTCACCGCACTGCAAAATATTACCGAAGGGCTGATATACGCTAAAAAGCGCCCGCGGCAGGAGGCGCTGGCTATTGCTGAACGACTCTTAAAGCAGGTGGGGTTGCTGCATAAAAAAGACCACTATCCGCACAGTCTCTCCGGCGGCCAAAAGCAGCGTATCGGTATTGCGCGGGCGCTGGCCATTAACCCCGCCGTTCTGCTGCTGGATGAACCGACCTCAGCCCTGGATCCGGAAAAAGTCGGTGAAGTGCTGGAGCTTATTCAGACCATTGCCGCCGCGGGCCAGACGATGATCATCGTGACCCACGAAATGGCGTTCGCCCGTCAGGTCGCTTCCCGGGTGGTATTTATGGAAAACGGCGAAATCGTTGAACAGGGCCCGGCGGAACAGATATTTGGCGCGGCGCAGCAGGGCCGAACCCGGGCGTTTCTTGCGCAACTGCACTATCATGCCTGAGGCTGATGATGAACAATAACCCGCTGTTTAGCTGGCAGGATATCGCCGGAATAGTGCCGAAGCTGCTGGAAAATTTACCCGTGACCCTCGGTATAACGCTGGCGTCGCTGCTGCTTGGTTTAACGATCGCGCTGCTGATTGTGCTGCTGCAGTTTAGCCGCTTTAGGCCGCTCAGCGCGGCGGCAAATGGGTATACCGACATTCTGCGCGGCGCGCCTCTGGCGCTGCTGATCCTGCTGTTTTTCTTCGGCGGCAAATTAATTTTGACCGCGCTGGCGCTGCCGCCGCTGTGGATTAGCGATACCACCTTTGCGGTGCTGTCTATTTCGGTCAGCATCAGTCCCTACTTTGCAGAAATGATGCGTTCAGCGTGGCGCGCGGTGGATAGCGGCCAGAAAGAGGCCATTATCAGCCTGAATATTCCCTGGCATCAGGGAATATGGCGGATTATTTTCCCCCAGGGGCTTATTATTGCTATTCCCGTCTTTGGCAATCTTTTAATTAATCTCGTGAAAATGACCTCGCTGGTCAATATTATTGGTATTGTGGATATTTTTGGGCGGGCACAAAAGATTTCGCAAAATAGCTACGGGGCTAAACAAGTCGCGGCATTTATTAGCGTCATTATCGTCTACTGGGTGCTGAATAGTATTATTCTCTATTTTACCACTCGTATTGAAAAGAAATATCAGTTCCTGCTGGAGTGATAAATTAACATGTTTAGCCTGGCGTTCATTCGCGACAATTTTACGTTTATTTTAAGCGCGCTGCCGGTCACCCTGACGATAACGTTATTATCCTTACTGTTTTCCACTTTGCTGGGCGCAGCGCTGGCGTGGGCGATTATTCGTCAGGTACCCGGCGTTCAATGGCTGGCGAGGGTATTCCTCTCCTTTGGCCGTTCGGTCCCGGTCCTGGTGATGCTGTATTTCTTTTTTTACGTCTGGCCGTGGATTGCCGCCGGGCTGTTCGGCGGCCCGCAGGACACGATGTACCGCTATAAACTCTCGCCGCTGGCGGCGGCGGTCACCGCGCTGTCGCTGATCTTCAGCGCTTATTTCGCCGAAACCTTTCGCGCGGGATGGAATGCGGTTGATAAGGGGCAGCGCGAGGCCGCATGGTCAATCGGGCTAAGCGGATTCACGCAGTTCCGACGCATTATTTTTCCACAGGCGGCGGTATCCGCGCTGCCGAACTTTACCAGCGTGCTGATCGATCTGATTAAAGACACCTCGCTGGTTTACACCATCACCGTTGTTGATCTGATGGCGAAAGCCAATATCGCCGCCGCGCGCGGGTTTCATTTTGTCGAAGCCTACTGCGTCGTGCTGGTGATTTATATCGTGCTGTGCCTGGCGATTGCCAGAGCATTGCGCAGTGCAGAAAGGTTTCTGAGCGCCCGCTGGCAAGGAAACGCAGAAAAGAGTGTTCCACGGTTATCATTTTGGGGAAGGTATTTTGAAAAATAAAATTTTACTGGTGAGTGCGCTGGCGTTGGCAATGGGAATGAACGCCGCGCAGGCTGTTGAAAAAAGCGCAAACGCGAAAACGGTTGAGGTTGTCGTCAATGCTAACGGTTTTCCCTTTAGCTTTGTTGACGATAACAACAATATTACCGGTTACGATGGCGACCTGTTAAAGGTGCTGGACCAGCGTTTAACCGACTATACGTTTCATTTTAATGCGGTCTCGCGCGATGCGATGATCGTCGGCCTATCGACCGGCGCCTATACCCTCGCGGCGGATCACTTTTATCTCACCAAAGAGCGGGCGGAAAAATACGACCACTCCGGCGAGCCGACAGGGATCAGCGATTTGCGCCTGATTGTGCGTAACGATGAGAACGATATACATAATCTCGGCGATCTCGCCAGCGGGAAGAAAAAGCTGGTGCCGATTCATACCTCCGACGCCCGTTATACGGTGATTGAAAACTACAATAAAAAACATCCAGGCCAACAAATTAACCTGCAGCCCAACGGCGAGCAGTCCGCCGCCGATATCTTTAAAGCGGTAGCCTCCGGGGAGTACGATGCGGCGATTTACCCCATTGGCGCGCTGCTGGCGTTAAATAAGGCGCTAAATCTTAATCTGAAAGCGTCGGATTCCGTCGGCCTGTTTCCTAACGTCTATTTGTATAAAAAAAATACCGATCCGCAGCTAATCAAAGCGATTGACGCGCAGCTGGTTGCCCTGAAAAAGGACGGCACGCTCGCTGAGCTCTCGCGGAAATGGTACGCCGAAGATGTGTATGCCCTGCCGGGCGCCAGCGACGTGAAAGTGAATACCGACTGGGAATAAGCGCATGACGCAAATAAGCTCGGAACCGGCGCATAACGCCGCCACCTTAAACGATGAGGTGACCCTGGCCCTGCGCGCCATTACTGAAAAACGCGCGGCAACGATTGGTTACCTGTTGGACGAAAGCCGACAACGCCATATCGCGGATGATTCTGTCCGTGAAGCAATACGCCACTATGGCCGCGATATCGGACATAAGCTGCGCGCGCAAATGCGCGATCGAAAAGATTTGCAGGAGTTTGCCGGGCTGTTTACCCGCGGTCTGGAATCTCAGGTTTATGAGATGGAGCCCGTTAGCGCCAGCCGGGCCGAATTTATCGTCCTGTTTCACTACTGTCCCTATGTCAACTGCTGGCGGCAGCAGGGGCGAGGCGCCAGCGAAATTGAGACGCTGTGCGATATCTGCATGGAAGGCGATCGTGCGCTAACCGACGCGTTTCCGGGGCTGCATTTAGAGGTGCAGACCGCGCTGGCTCGCGGCGATGCCGCCTGTCGGCTGCGTTTTTATCAGGCAGAGGAGCGGGAGGGCGAATGGCAACCTTAACGTGGGACCACGCGGTCCAGTTTGTTAATCAGCCGGAAGCGGCGATTCAGGCGCTGAGCGGGCAAAAGCTCAACGCGGTGGCCGGTGGGCGCCACCCGGGCTGGGGGACCAGGAATGCGCTGAGCTATTTCGGCCTGACCTATATCGAATTTCTGGCGATTGACGATGATGCAGAGCTGCTTTCCGCCGCGGAGACGTTTTTACTCTGCCGGGATGCGTCGCGGCTGCTGCCGGATAATGAAGCGCTGTATCGGGTGGCGCTGCGTAGCGACGATATTGAGCGCACGCATGCGGAGTTGCACGAGCAGGGCCTGCGGGTTTCGCCGATCGTCAACGGCCAGCGCGACGATCCGCAGGGCAACGTTATCCGCTGGCGGATCTTCACCATTGACGGCGATTTTGACGGCCTGGTCTATCCCTTTATTCTGCAATGGGGGGAAGAGGATGACGCCCGGTTGAGCCGCCTGCAGGCACAGGGTCTCGCTGCGCCGCATCCTCTGGGGGAGATTGAACTGCAGCGCGCGGTTTTCACGGTACAGCATCCTCAGGCGGTGCGCGACCGCTGGCAGCTGCTGTTTGGCTTTGCCCCGCAAGGCGAGCAGGGGCTGGCGGTGGGCGGTCGAGAGTTTCTTTTCCGCCAGGGCGCGGCGAACCAACTGACTGAACTGGTGTTTCGCGTTGCTGACCCGGCGCTCAAAGGCCGACGCTTTCGCGTTGGCAACGGCGAATATCTTTTTGAATAAGGAGTAAGACTCATGACCAGGGTACATTTTTTTGGCGCCGGACAGATGGCGGAGGCGATTATTCGCGCGTCATTAAGCCACGGTGCGCTGCGGGCGGACGCGATCTCGCTGGAGGATATCGACAGCGCGCGAGTCGAGGCTCTGCGCGCCCGTTATCGGCTGTCGGGCGACGGTGGCGTAAACGAAGCCGCTTTGCTGGTGCTGGGGATCCGTCCGCAGGACGATCTGGCGGGGGTGGCGAACCGCGTGCGCCCGCAGCTAAACGGCTCGACGACGGTGGTTTCTCTGATCGCGGGGGTGACCCTGGAAAAGCTGGCCTCCCTGTTTGGTGCGGCAACGCCGATTGCCAGGGCGATCCCCAATACCCTGACCGATACCGGATTTGGCTATAGCGGCGTGACCTTAAACCCCCACGCCAGCGCGGCTGAGATCGAGCCGTTTCTGCGCGGCTTTGGCAAAGTGCTGTATCTGCCTGAGCGGTTGATCGATATCTTTACCGGCTTTGGCGTCGCGGGCCCTAACTATATTTACTACTTTATTGAGTCCCTTACCGATGCCGGCGTACTGGCGGGGCTGCCGCGGCCCCAGGCAACGGAGGTGGTGCTGGAAAACCTGCTCGGCGCGGTCGAGATGCTGCGCCAAAGCCAAAAGCATCCGCGCCAGCTTCTGGATATCAACAACTCCCCGGCGGGCGTCGGGATCCACGGTCTGTATGAGCTGAACAACAGCGATTTTGCCGCTGGGCTTCAGCGCAGCGTACTGGCGGCGGTCAGGCGCACCCGTGAACTGGGACAGTGCTAAAATCCTTCTTCCCGCGACAGATCGCGCAGCGCGCCCGGCGCCTTTCCGATAATGCGTTTAAAGGCGCGGCTGAAGGCGGCATGAGAACTGTACCCCAGCCTGAAGGCCACTTTTTCCAGCGCCTGACCCTCATGGGAAATGTACTGCACCGCGAGGCGCATACGCAGCTCGGTGAGATAGCGGGCGGGCGTGGTGCCGGTGGCGGAGAGGAAGCGTTCAGCAAATACCGAACGCGAAATTCCCGCCTCGCGGGCCAGATCCTCGACTTTCCAGTTAATGCCCGGCTGCTGATGCATAACGTAAATGGCTTTAGCCAGCTTAGGATCGCGCAGCACCTGTACCCAGCCGGTGGCGTTGCCGCAGCCACACTCCACCCAGCCGCGGACAATCAGCGCGGCGACCACATCGGCCAGCCGCGCCAGAATGCCGGCGTAGCCCGCCTGTCGAGTGAGGCTTTCGCGTTCCATGGCCGCCAGCATCGGCGGGATCTCCGGACGGCTGGTCAGCAGGCTGCTGACCAGCATCACTTCGGGCATCGCTTTGACCAGCGGCTGCATACCGCCCAGCTCAAAGTCCATACAGGCGCTGAAGATAATAGCGCTGTCGCTTTTCGCGTCGTCGCAGGCGTTTTTGACGCAGCTTACCGAGCCGCAAACCGGTTCGCTGGGCAGTCTGGACACGTTAATCACCGTTGCCTGGTCATCGGAGAGCAGCACGTGACCATCGCCGTTCGGAATAAACAGCGCATCGCCGCTCTGCAGCATCAGGCGCTGGCCGCTGACCATGCGCAGCAGTACCGGTCCCCGGCTGATAAAGTGGAACTGCGCTTTACCGGGTACGAAGCCGAATTCGACGCCAAAAGGGCGGGAGGTTTCGATGCGGCGGTAGTTGACGCCGGAAAGGCGCATGCCGCGCAGAAGTTCGCTGGTGAGATCGAGGGCGTGCTGAGTCATAACATCATTCCCGGACGAATTATCAATAATCAAGGAGTATGCATCATAGATCGTCCGAACAGAACCGCCTAATCTTAACGAAATGTTAATTGTTCTGGAGAGATGTTTATGAGTTCCTGCATTGCAGCTGAAGAGAGCCAGGCCAACGCCAGGCCCGCGTGGCGCGCCGTCTATGCGCTGGCGCTGGGGGTGTTTGGCCTGATTGTCGCCGAGTTTCTTCCTGCCAGTTTGTTGACGCCGATGGCGGCAAGCCTGGGCGTTAGCGAAGGCATGGCGGGGCAGGCGGTCACCGCGACGGCGCTGGTGGCGTTAGTTACCGGGCTGCTGATCACCACCGCGACGCGAAATATTGACCGCCGCTGGGTGCTGATGTTCTTCTCCGTTTTGCAAATTATCTCCAGCATGATGGTGGCCTTCGCCGGTTCGCTGGAGTTTTTGCTGCTTGGACGCCTGCTGCTGGGGATTGCCATCGGCGGCTTCTGGTCGATGTCGACCGCGACCACCATGCGTCTGGTTCCGGCGGCGATGGTGCCGAAAGCGCTGGCGATTATCTTTTCCGCCGTTTCCATCGCGACGGTGGTTGCCGCGCCGCTGGGCAGCTATTTCGGCGCGCTGATCGGCTGGCGCAACGTATTTCTTATCTGTGCGCTGCCGAGCGTGGTTGCGCTGCTCTGGCAGCTGTGGGTTCTGCCTTCCATGCGTCCGGAGAGCGTCGGCAGCTTCGCTACCCTGTTTAAGGTGCTGCGTCGGCCAGGTATGATTGGCGGCATGCTCGCGACAATCCTGATTTTCAGCGGCCACTTCGCCTTCTTTACCTATCTGCGTCCGTTCCTCGAAACCGTGGCGCAGGCCAGCGTCGAAGGGGTTTCTCTGATCCTGCTCGGTTTTGGGGTAGCGAACTTTATCGGCACCTCGATTGCCGGACATCTGTTAGCCCGAAGCCTGCGCCTGACGCTGGCGCTGGTGCCGCTGGCAATGAGCGTGCTGGCGCTGATGATGGTAACGTTCGGTCACGTCGCGCTGCTGGACGGTCTGCTGGTGGCGATGTGGGGCTTTGCTTTTGGTCTGGTGCCGGTGGGCTGGTCGACCTGGCTTGCCACTACGGTGCCGGATGAAGCTGAAAGCGCGGGCGGCCTGCTGGTGGCGTCTATTCAGCTGGCGATTAGCGCCGGTGCGGCTGGCGGCGGTGCGGTATTCGATCTCAACGGCGCGAGCGGCGTTTTTGTCGGCAGCGGCGTGCTGCTGGTCAGCGCCATGGTGATAGTGCTGTTTGCGGTAAGAGTTAAGCCAGTCGTGAGTGAGGAGTAGGGCTACCGGGCTACAGGGCCGCAGATTGCTGTTAACCCGTAGCCCGGGTAAGGCGTTTACGCCGCAACCCGGGGAATATGCCGTGACGTGGCATTGTTGCGGCTTCTTCCCGGCTCGCGCTGCGCTTAGCCGGGCTACCGGGCCGCAGATTGTCGGTAACCCGTAGCCCGGGTAAGGCGTTTACGCCGCAACCCGGGGAATATGCCGTGACGGGGTATTGCTGTGGCTTCTTCCCGGCTTGCGCTGCGCTTAGCCGGGCTACCGGGCCGCAGATTGCTGGTAACCCGTAGCCCGGACAGATGCGCAGCATCGCCTCCGGGGAGGGTGTTAACTCTCGTCGATATCGTCGAGCAGATGCTGAATCAGTAGCGGAATCGGCCGGCCGGAAGCGACGCTTTTACCGCCTTCGCGCCACAGCGCCGTGCCGCTGACGTCGAGATGGGCCCAGGGGATCTCCGGCGGGCAAAAATGGTGCAAAAGCCAGGCGGCGGAGGCGCTGATGGCCGCATTATTGCCGGGCGTATTGCACAGGTCGGCGATTGCGCTTTCGGTCTGCTTCTTCTGCCTGCTATCCAGCGGCAGCGACCAGACCTCATCCCCGCTTTTTATTCCTGCCCGGGTTAACCCCGCCCGCAGCGCGTCGCTTTGCGTCATCAAGCCGCTCAAATCGTAACCCAGCGCCTTAACCACCGCGCCGGTAAGGGTCGCAATATCAATAATATAGTGCGCCTGCGGATGTCGCTGGCTCGCCCAGGCAATGGCATCGGAAAGCACCAGGCGGCCTTCAGCGTCGGTATTATTGATCTCTACCGTCAGGCCATTACAGGCCCGGGCGACGCTGCCCGGCTGCATGGCGGCGGGGCCAATCGCGTTTTCCGCCAGCGCCAGTACGCCCATTACCCGCACCGGTAGCGCCAGCTCGGCGATGCTCAGCATCAGGCCAAGGACGTTGGCCGCGCCGCACATATCGTACTTCATGGTGTACATCCCGGCGCCTTCCTTGAGCCACAGTCCGCCGGTATCAAAGGTGACGCCTTTACCGACGTAGCAGCGAACCGGGCCCTCGCTGACGCCATCATAATGAATCGCCAGCAGGCGCGGCGGGCGTTCAGCGCCTTTACCCACCGCATGCAGCAGGCCGAGCCCTTGTTCGACGATCGCTTTTTCATCCAGAACTTCGCAGCGCAGCGTGGGGATATCCGCGCACAGACGCCGGGCTTCTTCCACCACGTACTGCGGGGTACACTGCTCCGCAGGCAGATCCGCCAGCCGCCGCGCGGCGAGCATGCCGTGCGCCGTGGCCCGTTGACGATGGGCGAGGGTGTCCAGCGCCGACCGCTGTTCGGGTAAGGCGTAGAGGGCGAGCTGGCGCAGGCGTGGCCTGGCGGCTTTCACCTGATGCAGGCCCAAATCATCAAGCTGCCAGTCGAGGTTAAACAGTTCGCGCAGCGCTTTGGTTAACGCGCCGCTGCTCTCTTCCAGCGAAGCGTCGAGGATAAGCGTTTCGCTCACCGGCTTTTTGCATAGCGGCCGCAGCGCCTCGGCCAGGCCATCGTTCAGCGTATCCCTCCACAGCGGTGGCGGAATGAGGGTGATGCGGGCGAAGGGGGAGCAGCCGAAGCGGGTATCCGCCACCTCGCCGCGGGCGGCCTGTTCCACCATTTCCGCGAGCAGGGGAACGGCATTGAGCGGGGCCTGGGCCAGCAGCGTACTGCCGGGCCAGGTCACCAGATGCGCGCCGGTGCAGTCGCTATCCAGTTGATTAATCAGACGATAATCCAGCATGGCTTACTCCTCGATGGGGGCGCGAATGCGTGCGGCATAGGCCTGCATCCATTCGTCGTCCACCGGCCGGTAATGGGTTTTCTCCCGAACGCGCTCGGCGCAGAACACGGTGAGCGGCTGCGTCGCGCTGGCGACGACAAAGGAGAAGGTTTTGATGTTGGTGGCGGCGCCGAATTCGCCGCGCCGGTTCATGCACACCACCGAAAGGTCGCCCGCGCGGCCAAAGCGCGACATCAGTTTGTCTTCCAGCTCGCAGACCACCGAGTCCGCCGCCTGCTGCGGCGTCATTCCCTGGGCCATTCGCCGGACGATTTCGTAGCTGGTGCAGCCTTTCATCAGATCTTCACCGACGCCGGTCGCCGTGGCGGCGCCGGTCTCGCTATCGCAGTAGAAACCGGAGCCGATAATCGGCGAATCGCCCAGCCGTCCGCGCTTTTTCATAAACAGGCCGCTGGTGGAGGTGGCAACGCTCATGGAACCCTGTTTATCAAGGCCAATAATGCCCACGGTATCGTGGCCGTCGTAAGGACTGAGACCTTTATCCAGCGTTTCGCGACAGCGCTTCCGGTAATGCTGCATCGCGCGTTCGGTCAGCATCGCTTTGGCGGCGAATCCCTGGCTTATGGCCCACTCTCTGGCGCCCTGGCCGACCAGCAGACTGTTGTAGCGCTGGCGGCTCAGGGCGTGGGCGACTTTCACCGGGTTGGCAATATCCACCAGATTACCCACCGCGCCGAAGGCCAGGGTATCGCCATGCATAAAGGCGGCATCCAGTTCGACCTCGCCGTTTTCCGTCGGCAGGCCGCCGTAGCCCACCGATTTGTACAGCGGAAAATCTTCTACCGCCGCCACCGCATTGACCACGGCGCTGGCGGTATCAGCGCCGGATGCCAGCGCCGCCGCGGCTTCGGTTACGCCTTCCAGCGCCATTCGCCAGGTGGCAATCATTCCCCACATTGGTTTACTCCTGTTTTGCAAGCGTGTTGTCCGTTTCAGCACTGGCGGTGACTTCCGCCGCGCGATACTGCTTATCGACGATGCGCATGAAGGGCAGGTACAGCATGGCGCCAATCAGCAAATTGAGGATCTGCATCACGCTGCCGCTAAGATGCCCGGTGACGATAAAACCGCTGATCACCGGCGGCAGCGTCCAGGGGATAAAGACGCCGGTGGTGACGGCCACCGCGCCGATCTTCATCGCCGCGTACTGCACCGTGACCAGCACCAGCGGCACGAGGTTAAATGGAATCAGCATAATCGGGTTCATGATCACCGGCAGGCCGAAGAGGATAGGCTCATTGATATTAAAAATGGAGGCGCCGGCGCCGAGGCGGGCAACTTCGCGCATATTTTTGCTGCGGGCGAAAATCAGCATCGCTATCACCAGCGATAGCGTTGCGCCCGCGCCGCCCATCCAGATCATATCGAAGAACTGCTCGGTGATAATGTGCGGCGGGGTGACGCCGGCCTGGATAGCGGCGATGTTGTCGGTCTGATTTTCCATCCACAGCGGACGAATGATGCCGTTGATCATCGAACCGGAGTTAATGCCGACCGACCACAGAATGGTAATGCTGAAAACGGTCATCAGCGCGCCGAAATAGGAGGTACCGTAATGGCGTACCGGCGAGGCGACGACCTCATAAATAAACTGGTGGATGGTGGCGTAGTGCGTGTGCGCAAACCCGATGCGAATCGCCAGGATCAGAATCATCACCAGCAGCGCCGGGATCAGCGCGGCGAAAGACTCCTGCACGGCGGGCGGAACGCCGTCCGGCATCTTAATCACCAGCTTTTTGCGTTTTAGCCAGCAGAAGAGTTCGGTCCACAGCAGCGAACCGATCATGGCGACGAATAAACCTTTGGTGCCGATCCACTCCACGGGGATCACCGTGATGCCGCCGTTTTCTGCGACCTTAATGAACGGCGTGAGGATCAGAAACCCCACCAGCGAGAGGATGCCGCAGGAGATGCGGTCATCGCCGTAGTGCTCCGCCAGACGGTAGGCCACCAGGAAGCTGATAAACAGCGACATTGTGGAAAATACCGCGTTGAACGGGATTTCGATAATTGCGCTCCAGCTCGCGCCGAAGGTGCTGGCCATAAACTGCTGGTAGCTCTGATTGGGGAACGACGAGATCACCAGCAGAATGGAACCGACAATAATAAAAGGCATGAATGAAACGTAGGCGCCGCGAATAGCGCCGAGGTGACGCTGCTGGGCGGTTTTCGCCGCCAGAGGCATCAGTTTGGCTTCAAGAAATCCCAGAACATTGTTCATTGTGAACTCCGTACAAGATCGACAGGGCTGTGTGTGTTATCTATGGCGGATTATGAGAGAAAGCGGTGGGCTGAAAGGTGAAGCGGTTCACATTGTATTCTCTGCAATAATATATATCTCATATGATTAGTTATATTTCCTGTAGAGGATCGTATGGAAATTAAGCTGCACGCTAATGCCACCACCACCCCCAGAACGCGTAAATATCTTCAGGAATCGACGAAAAGCGACCGGGAACTGGCGCAGGAACTGGGGATTTCCATTACTACGGTTCGCCGCTGGCGCAACCGCAGCCAGATTTCCGATAACCACACCACGCCGCATTTGATACACAAAGTACTGAGACAAGAGCAGGAGATTCTCATTAACGCCCTCCGCGATGCGCTGCGCGCCCCGCTGGACGAACTGCTGTTTATGGTGAATGAGGGGCTGGGCATCGCTATTTCCCGCGCCACGCTAAACCGCTATCTGCGTCCGGCCCATGAAGGACGGAAAAATGCCGCGCTGCAGGGGAAAAAAGCGTTAAAGGCGGGAATGCGCGCGGATACCCTGACGCTGCACTATCGCCAGCTGGCGCTGTCGATGGACGACGGCGGTGAACATCATCTGCTCTGGGCGCAGGAGCCGATCAGCGGCTGGTGCTTTGGCCGCATCTATAGCGGGATCTCTCCCTCGCTGGTCGATAGCTGGCTGACCGAGGCGCTGAACGCCTGTCCGGCGCGTATACAATGTCTTGAGATTTATGCTCATAAAGGTTTCCAGCCCGCGCGCGCGGATCTCTCTTGCCGGACGGTGGCGATGGCGGAGCGCGGAGCGGTACAGCTCAGCGAACGATTAGCCGACGTTATTCCGGCGCTGGATGAACCGGACGCGACGCTGCAGCGGCTGTGCGCGCTGTGGAACCGGGGACGGGCGCAAAAAAAGCTGGGCGACACGACGCCCCAGGGCTTTCTTGAGTCGTTGAATCAGAACTAACGGTGGCGTCGGAGGCAGGCACGGCAGCCGCGTTTTGCCCGGGCCCCAGAATCTCTGCGACAGCAAAAGAGAGCGCGTTTTTTGTTGGGCCACGCCAGCGGCCCTGGAGGGTCAACCGTTTCGCAGGCCATCAATCGCGCTGTCGCTCAGCAGCATAACCGTTTTTACGCTGACGCTGATCCTGTCGATAATGGCCTGTCGCGGGCCTTCGCGCCAGGCGGGGCTTCTGTAGAAGTGCGCCTGGGATGCGTTTAAATGCGTCAGGTCCTCATAGGCCCGGATCAGGTAATAAGCGTCGTTGTCATCAACTGAATTGCCGAAGGAGACGATATCCATTCCGGCGGCGCGATGACAGGGGGCGCTTTGTTCCTTCATTATCCGGTGAAACTCGTTCCCGGTCCCCGGTTTAAGGGTGTAAAGCAAAAACTCTACCGTTTTCATCCTGACGTTTCCTGTTCACATTCACTGAGTTTGCTGCAAGAGAGCACTGTCCGGCTATTAGAACAACTCCCCGTGGTTTTGTCGCTTCTCTTTGGCATGAGGGCAGCGCGGGTTGCATTTCTCACCCATTTTTTGATATGTTATATCATAACATTTATGGCATTATAAAATATGTGACTATTTACCTTTCTTTTTAAATGATAATGATTATCATCACTACCTGCCGATCAAAATTCAAAAGAGCGCGTGTTTCGCTCATCCACGCTGAAGAGAGAGGGAGCGGCGGCTAATGGAGGAGAGTTTGACCAAGAGTGGAAAAGCCGATGATCCCGTGCTTAGCGTCAATATCGCATCATTGCCGCGGCCCGGCGGCGGGGAAATGCTCTCCGGCATTCATTTCAGCGCCGGTAAAGGAGAGTGTCTGGCCGTCATTGGGCCCAACGGCAGCGGGAAAACCTCTTTATTACGCGCGATAGATTGCCAACTGCCGTCGCGGGAGGGCGACGTTCGGTTATATGGCCGCTCCATTGCCGCATTAACCCGGCAGCAGCGAGCCCGGCAGATCGCGGTGCTTGCGCAGAATGATACCCCCGACCTGCGTCTGGCGCTTGAGGATTATGTCGCCCTCGGGCGGATTCCCCACGCCCGGGATATGTCGCGTCGCGAACACGACATCATCGTAACCCGCGCGATTAACGATACGGGATTGCAGAGGCTGCGTAAGCGACCGCTCTCCGCGTTATCCGGTGGTGAGAGACAACGGGCGGCGCTGGCGCGGGTACTGGCCCAGGCGCCAAAACTGCTGCTGCTGGATGAGCCCACCAACCACCTTGATCCCCACGGCAGAGTGGAGCTGCTGTCATTAGTGAAAAGCCAGGGAATCACGGTCGTTGCGGTATTGCACGATCTTTCCCTGATTGACGCCTTTGCCGATCGGGTTTTGCTTTTATCGCAAGGGCGCGCCGTGGCCTGGGATGTGCCGGAGCGCGTGCTTGTTTCACAACGGCTTTACCCGGTCTTCGGCTTGACCAGCTTTACCGTACCGCATCCCATGACCGGGAAGGCGCTGCGGATTTTTGAGGTGCCAGGCTATGCCTGATAAATTACCGGAGGATAACGCAGCATGAATAAATGGTTTGCAGGGACGATGGCGTTTCTTTTTATTTCAGCGGCGAACGCGGCGGATTTTCCCGTCACGATTGATAGCTGCGGAACGCCGGTGACCTTCACTCAGGCGCCGAAAAGGGCGGTCATCCACGACCTTAATATGTCTGAAATGGCTTTTGCTCTCGGGTTGCAGGACCGCATCGTTGGCTTAACCGGCATTACCGGATGGTACAAAATGACCCCGGAATTTAAACATCAGATGAGATCAATTCCCGAGCTGGCGCCGAAATATCCCTCTCTGGAGACGCTGCTGGCGGCAAATCCTGATTTCTTTTTCGCCGGCTGGAATTACGGCATGAAGGTCGGCGGGGAGGTCACGCCTTCCGTGCTCGAAACATACGGCATCAAAACCTTTGTGCTGAGCGAGAGCTGCGTCTTTACCGCCTCTCAGAAACAAAAAGCGAGTATGGACCTGCTGTATAACGATGAGCTGACGCTGGGTAAGATTTTTGGCAAGCAGCAAGAGGCCCGTACGCTGGTCGACGGCTGGAAAAAAACGCTGAATGCGCTGCCTAAGCCGTCGCAGGGCGTGCAGCCATTAAAGGTGTTTGTCTATGATTCTGGCGAAGATAAGCCCTTTACCAGCGGACGGTACGCCATGCCGACCGCGATTATCGAAGCGGCGGGAGGGAAAAACGTGATGGACGACCTGGAGATGAGCTGGGGGACCACCTCCTGGGAGAGCGTGGCGACGGCGGAACCCGATTTTATTATTCTTCTCGATTATCAGACCGGCAGCGGCGCTGATTCGCTGCGCCGTTTCCTCGAAAATCATCCGTTAATGAAACAGACGCCGGCGGTGAAGCAGCAGCGTTATCTGAAGCTGCAATATGCTGAGTTGACGCCCGGCCCGGCGAATATCAACGCGGCCGAAAAGCTGGCTCATGCGATGTATCCTGCGGCCCACCAATGAGCGGGACTCACTATCGCTACTACTGGGCCGCGTGGGGGGCGCTGCCGTTATTAGCCGGCTTGATGCTGCTCAGCGTGGCTAAAGGCAGCGTGCCGCTGTCGCTTACCCAGGTTCTCGGCGCCTTGCGGCTGCTGGATGTGCCGGTTTCGGAGATGATCGGACGTATTGTCATTGATTTGCGCGTGCCAAGAACGCTGCTGGCGGTGCTGGCGGGCGCGGTGCTGGCCATCGTGGGCGGTCTACTACAGACCACCACGCGCAACGATCTGGCCGATCCTTTTTTATTCGGGCTTTCCTCCGGCGCATCGGCGGGAGCGGTACTGGTGATCACCCGATTCGGTGAGCGGCTTGGCGCGCTGACGCTGCCGGTGTCGGCATTCGTTGGCGGCATCTGCTCGGCGGTGGCGGTGATGCTGCTGTTTCATTTTAAAAAGCAGCGTGGCGCAGAGCACCTGGTGATCTGCGGGTTGGCGATCTCCTTTTTATTCGGCGCGCTGACCAGCTATCTGATTTTCTCGGGCGACCAGCGGGCCGCCAGCTCGGTGCTGTTCTGGTCGCTGGGTGGGCTCGGTCTGGCGCGCTGGGATAATTTGCCCTACGCCCTGTTCAGTCTGCTGCTTCTAGGCGCATTCATACTCCTGCGCTGGCGCTCCCTGGATGGCTTACTGGCCGGTGAGCAGACCGCGCAGTCGCTGGGCATTAACGTTACCCGCCTGCGAATGGAGGTGTTTTTCTGCTGCGCGTTAGCAACGTCGCTGCTGGTGGCCCTGACCGGGGTGATTGGCTTTATCGGCCTGATGGTGCCGCATATGTGCCGCTATTTTTCTGGCGTAAAACATCTGCTGCTGCTTCCTTTATGCGGCCTGTGGGGCGCGGTGTTACTGTGCGGCGGCGATATCGTCAGCAGGACGCTGCTGGCTCCGCAGGAGCTGCCTATCGGGATCATTACGGCCGGCATCGGCGGTCTCTTCATTATTATTTTGCTGGCCAGAAACCGTTCATAAACTGAGTCGCGCCGGGTCGCTGCCTGGCGCAGACTTAAACGAAGGGCAAACAAATGCCCGGAAGTCAGCGCGCGCATGCGCTTCGGTTTACGCGCAATACACCCGTGCATGGTTTTATCTTTTGATAAACTGAATTTTTCAATTTTATTCGTTGAATATAATCTTTATCGCAGAGTGATATGCTGCTGATTTCTCTTTAACCGATGTCTCGTAAGAAAAATCCTAAAGTAAGTGTGGGGATGAGTGCTGTCTCCGGGCCAGTGAAAATCCCATGGTTTACATTTCGCAGGGATTTTTCTGAAATTCACTCGTCTGGACAATAAATATTAAACAAACTTATAATTCACCCACTTCACTCATGGGTATATCCCCATGGCGCCTATTATACGTATTTCTATAAAGGATGATTGCACTTTCATGAGGGAAAGGAATGTTAACTATTTTCAGCCATAATCATTTTTTTAAGAAAGCCATACGTCTGAAAATAAACGACATAAAAGCGGTCAGAAAGGCGAATCTGGTCGATTTGTGCTTAACAAAGTACGCATCCAGCAGCTGCGCGCAGTTTCATTTTTTGATAAATAGCTTTGAAATGAAAAAGAATTTTGTTTGTTTCCGGGTTGAAGGTAATATTATTTGTTTGATAAACAAAAGGCGCACCGCACATATCGCCAGTATTATCGCCAGAGTGACTGATGGCATCCCCGTGGGAGAGGACATCACGTTAACAGAGAGAGAGTTTCAGTATATTTTTATTATGAAATTTACCGTACTGGCAAAAGATTACCCGGAGCTGCTCGGCATTTCGCCCAAGGCCTACAGCAGCTATAAAAGAAGATTAATTGAGAAGTTCGGCTTTAACTCATTTCATGCGCTACTGGCGCTGTCTAATTATTTACACGCTTTTTCGCTGCTCGATAAATTTACGCCGGATTAATTGCTGCACCTGCATGCGTGACTATACCTTTATCTTCGCACTCTCATCTTATTTTTCCGCCTGCCACGACTGTTAAGGAGCGCACTCACAAAGTGACTCTTTTTCATGTCATCTATCCCATGTCTTACCTCAAAGGGCGAGCGGGGGACAACCGAACCCCACCACGATCTGTTCTCGTCATTTCTGGCGCTTTGGGACCGCGGCATCAGCGTCTATAATCCGCACAGCGATGTGTTCCGCGAGCGGCGAAGCTAATCGTCTGTTGAAAATAGCATTAAGCCTTACGACAACCTGATTGCCGTAAGCTGCCCAACTACAATAAAGGCTTATATGAAACAAATGACGTTGAGTGACCTTCGGCAACAAAGCGAACAGGCTGCAGCTTCGCCTCGCCTACGTGCCCATCGTAATTTCCACCCTGACTTAAGCGATCCGGTGCAACGCCTGGCCGTCGCTATGGAGCCGGGTACCTATGTTCGGCCTCACCGCCACCCGCACACTTTTGAACTGCTGACATCCCTTAGCGGACGTTTTGTGGTGTTGACCTTTGATGATGCTGGCAACGTGACCGAGCGCGTGGTGTTAGGCGAAGAGTGTAAGGCGCTGGAGATGGCGGCGGGTACCTGGCATGCCGTGCTGTCGATGGATAAAGGCGGCGTAATTTTTGAGGTTAAATACGGGGGTTACCAGCCGGTTTCTGAGCAAGACGCGGCCCCGTGGGCGCCAGCTGAAAACGCGCCGGGAACCGCCGAGCTAATGAAGTGGTACGCCCGGGCGCAAGTGGGTGATGGCGGTTTTACCCTGTAATCCAGGCATTGCGCGGGGAGCAGCCCCGCGCCAGCTTCCTTTACCCCCGATACAGATAAGCCGTTCCCGGCGCGTCAGCGGCTTATCAAACTGGTGACAAGCTCCTGGCTCTATTTATTCATAGCATTTATTCATAGTTAAACTTATCCCCTGAAATAGGGCTGACGATATCCCTTTCACGAAAGTGTTAAACACATCTTAAACCACTATGCTATAATTTTTACGGTTTTTGTAAAGAATCTTCAATAAAGAAATGTGGTCATTTCGGCACTATAATTTATCTGCGGGGAAGGATCGGAATATACTTATTAATAGCCGATCAGGGGAATCAGTGGCTTTATGAATAAACATTAATGATTGGTTGTGTAAATTATAAACTATTGATTTTTATTGTTTTTAACAAATTGCAATCTTTAATTTATCTAATCATTAGAATTTCCTTATGATAATTTATCTATTTTAGTCAAACCTTCTGCATCTCTGGGTTGCGTAAGGCGTGATTCGGAATATTTACCAACGCAAGCAGTGAATGATTGATGTACATCAATTAACAACCGCTGCTGTCGTCACAGTTATGGTATTTGGTCTAAAAAACTGGAACTTTTAATTTCAAGTCTCTTTGCGAATTATCGCATAATAGCCTCGCTCAGAAGGCATCTGAGATTTGATATTTTATTAATAGTTAGGGACGAAATAATATGAAATTAAAATTACTAACAGTGGCCGTCTCTACACTTCTTGCTGCAGGAACCGTGCAGGCAGCTGAGGTGTATAACAAGGACGGAAACAAACTCGACCTCTACGGGAAAGTGACCGGCCTGCATTATTTCTCCAGCGATAAGTCAGAAGATGGCGATCAGACCTATGCCCGTCTGGGCTTCAAGGGTGAAACCCAGATCAACGACCAGCTGATCGGCTACGGCCAGTGGGAATATAACTTCAGCGCCAATAACGTTGAAGGCGACAACTCCGGCGACAAAACGCGTCTCGCGTTTGCCGGCCTCAAGTTTGGCGAATTTGGCTCTCTGGACTACGGCCGTAACTACGGCGTCGCCTATGATATCGGCGCCTGGACCGATATGCTGCCGGAGTTCGGCGGCGATACCTGGACCCAGACCGATGTCTTCGCCACCGCGCGTACCACCGGCGTTGCCACCTACCGTAACAGCGGTTTCTTCGGCCTGGTTGACGGCCTGAACGTCGCCGTACAGTACCAGGGCAAAGAAGAGGGCAACGGTCGCGATCTGGCGAAACAGCATGGCGACGGCTGGGGTCTGGCCTCGACCTATGAGTACGAAGGATTTGGCGTAGGCGCGGCCTATGCGGCATCCGATCGCACCGATGCGCAGGTCAGGGAAGGGCGCGTGAATCCTGACTTCTACGCCCGTGGCGAAAAAGCGGAAGTGTGGGCGGCCGGTCTGAAGTACGATGCTAATAACATCTACCTGGCAACCACCTATGCGGAAACCCGCAACATGACGAAGTTTGGTAAAGGCTATATCGCCAATACCGCGCAGAACTTTGAAGTTGTGGCCCAGTATCAGTTCGATTTCGGCCTGCGTCCGTCCATCGCCTACCTGAAATCAAAAGGCAAAGATCTGGGCCGCTACGGCGACCAGGATCTGGTTGAATACGTAGATGTCGGCGCGACTTACTACTTCAATAAAAACATGTCTACCTATGTGGACTACAAAATCAACCTGCTGGATGACACCAGGTTCACCAAAGATGCCAGCATCAGCACCGATAACATCGTTGCCGTGGGCATAACCTACCAGTTCTAAGACAACGCCTTTTATTGAACCATGCCTGCCAGCTTACCCTCCTGGCAGGCATTTTTTGTGTTTGAACGCAGGGCGAGACGAAAAAGCCCGACGCCGTTTCCCGCGCCGGGCTGAGTGAGAAAAGAGGGAGTTTACGGCGCGGTACTGAAAAACTCGCCGAATTTCACCGCCAGCCAGCCCACCGGGGTGGTGGCTCCGCCCACGATATTAGTGATTTCCGCCATCCCTTCCGGCACCGGAATGTTAGAGTTGACCGCCGCCTGGGTGTATTCCCGCGAAATATCCGTCCCGACGTACAAAATACAGGTGACCACCAGCGTGCCGGTGATAAACATGCGGAACATATTGCGTTTGCAGAACGGCGTCACCATCGCCAGCAGGAACATCAGCGAGGCCAGATCGACAAACGGCAGCACGCGGTTGCCCGGCAAAATAATCGCCAGCACCACCGCCATGGGGATCAGCAGCAGCCCGGTCGCCAGCACCGAGGGTTCGCCAATAAGCAGCGCGGTATCCATGCCGATATAGAAGTCGCGGTTGGGAAATTTCGCTTTCAGCTTCGCTTCCGCGGCATCGCGCACGATAAGCAGACCCTGCACTAAAATTTCGATCATTTTCGGCAGCAGCAGCATGGCGGCGGAAACTTTAATCGCCAGCGACACCGCGGCTGCAACATCGTATCCGGCAAGGAAGGCCAGCAGCAGCCCCAGCACGAAGCCCAGGGTCAGCGGTTCACCGAAGACGCCGAATTTTTTATTAATACTTTCCGGGTCGAAATTAATTTTATTAATCAGCGGGATCTTATCAATAATATAGTTACAGGCAATACCAAACGGCACGTAGGTTATACAGGTAAGATGGGGGAATGATATCCCTTTAAGATTATAGTTTTTTTGCAAATACGGTGCGGTTAAATCCGCCGCCAGCAGGGTTAAGATAAATATGCCGAAGGTAATGCCAACGGAGAGCCAGTAGTTACCGGTGCCGGCATACACGACCGACCCCATAATCAGGAAAATCCAGTAGTTGAATATATCGATATTTACCGTTTTGGTTAATTTAAGCAGCAGCATGGCGATATTGATAACAATAAATCCCACGACCACTGGCAGCATCAGCGGCGAGCCCCAGCCGATAGTGGAGGCGGTCGGCCAGCCGGTATCGACCACCGTCAGGTGCAGACCGATGCGTTCAACCATGGCCTGCGACGCCGGGCCGAGGTTGGTCAACAGCAGGCCGATCACCAGACCCACCCCTTCAAAACCGATACCGACCAGCATCCCGGCTTTAAATGCGGTGCCAATTTTAACGCCGAAGCACAGGGCGATAATAAAGAATATTACTGGCATCATCACTGATGCCCCCAGACTAATAATGCTGTTGATAATATCCATAATATTTCCTTAAAAGGCGGCCGAATTGGGCGCGAGCGAACCCGTGCCCAATGGGCCGTAGCAAAAACCTTACGCGGCTCTTTTAATATTTAACCGAGTTGCTTCAGCAAGATCTCAGAAAAAATCTTCGGCGAATTGCTGAAGGCATCAATAGTACTGCCGGCAATATGCGGCGTTATCGTGACGTTATTCAGCGAATAAAACGCGCTATCCTCCGGCAGCGGCTCATCATCAAAAGTGTCGAGGGCGGCGCCCATGATTTTACCGTCCCGCAGCGCGGCGATCAGATCGCCTTCATTAATTAAGCCGGAGCGTGCGGTATTGACGATAATGGCGCTCTCCTTCATTAATTCAAAATGATGCGCGTTAATCAGGTTTTCCGTTTCCGGGGTCATGCGGGCATGCAGCGAAATCACATCCGCACGGCGAACCAGCTCATCGAGAGAATCCACCTTTTCATAGCTGTCATGGCCGGGGACGTACTTATCGTAAAAGATAATCTCGCTGCCGAAACCGCGCAGGAAGCCGGCCACCAGCTGAGCGATATGCCCCAGCCCGACCAGACCCACCACTTTGCCGCCCAGTTCAGGAATGGCCCGGTGGTTAGGACTCTCTTTGCGCCAGAACTTATCGCGCAGCGCATCGTGCGAGCGGGCGATGTTGCGCATTTCCGCCAGAATCATGCCGACGGTAAACTCCGCCACGCTGCGGGCATTACGTCCTGGCGTGTTCATTACCTCAACTCCGCGCGCTTTGGCCTCCGCCTGATTAACGTTTTCAATGCCGCCGCGCAGCACGCCAACGTATTTAAGCTTTGGCAGCTTGTCGAATACCGCCGCGTTAACCGGGGCGAACTGGACGATCAGGATCTCAACCTCCTCAGCGCCCTGAAGCAGGGCGGCAGGCAGCGCCACCGCTTCGGAGCCTTGCTGTTCAACCAGTAAATTATCCTCCTGCAGTTTTTCAATCGACTCGTGCGACCATTCGCGCACTTCCACTGTAATACCTTTATCTTTCAGCGCTTTCAGACCCGCGTCCATCATCGCTGCATTGATAAACAGATCGGCAATTGCCAGACATTTCATAATGATTCTCCATAAATTAACGCATCAACATACCGCCGGTGACATCCAGAGTCGCTCCCGTCATATAGCTGGTTTTCGGAGAGACCATGAAGACGCCGATGTCGGCAATTTCGTGCGGCTGGGCTACCCGGCCCACCGGAATACGGCTGACGTAATAGTCAGGATTCTGCTCAATGTTTTTACGGATCATCGCGGTATCCATAATGCCGACGGCGATGTTGTTGACATTGATTTTCTGTTTCGCCACCTCGCGCGCCAGCGAGATAGAAAATGCCACCAGGCCCGCTTTACTGGCCGCGTAATGCGCATGACCGGTGGTCGAACCGTGGAAGGCCGCCTGAGAAGTGATATTCAGAATGCTGCCGGCCCGATCTTTCGCCAGGCAGTGGTTGACAAACAGCTGGCTCAGGTGGAAAACCGCCTTCAGGTTGACGTTCATCACGCTGTCCCACTCCTGCTGGGTGATTTCAGTGACGTAGCCGCTTAGCCAGATCCCGGCATTGTTGACCAGAATATCGGCGTTCCCCAGCCGCTCAATGCAGGTCGCGAACAGATTCTCCCGGCTTTGCTCATCGGAAAGATCGGTTTTCACCGCAATAATCTCGACGCTGGCGCTATTTTTTACCGTATCGATCAGCTGCTCCGGGCGCTCCTCATCATGCATATAGGTGAAGCAGATGTTGACCCCTTCTCTGGCGAGGGAAAGGACAAACTCTTTGCCCAGTCCCGTTGCGCCGCCGGTGACGATAGCCGTGCGGTGGTGTAAATTCAGATCCATACTTTCCTCGCTTAATGCGTAATGTAGTTACTGCAGCTTTTCCACGGAGACTGCATTTCCGATAGCAGATTTTTGTAGAGCTGATACTTATCCTGATAGACCTTGTTATTGTCCGGGTTCGGCGTGACCGTTCGCGAAACGTGAACCATCTTATTTGAGGCGGCAAAGACATCATCAAACCAGCCAACCATGACCGCGGCGGTCATCGCGGTGCCCAGGGTGCCGTGCTCTTTCACGTCGACAATCTCCAGAGTGGACTGGAAAATATCGGCGAATATCTGCAGCCAGACCGCAGAGTTAGTGACGCCGCCCGCAATTCGAATGGTGCGGCTTAGATCAGGGTTGATGTTGCGCAGACGTTCGGTGTGATAAAGGTGGCTGAAGGCGACCCCCTCGTAGATAGCGCGCAGAAAATGCGCTTTTTTATGGAAGCTATTCAGGCCGATAAACCCCGCGGAGGCGTCCGGGATGGTGTTGGAGCCGAAGACAAACGGGAAGAACAGCAGGTGGCTCTCGGCGGGCGTTGTCGTGGAGACCAGATCATTGCACAGATCGTAGACTGACGATCCCTGCGCCGCCGCGGCGGTGCGATCGCCTTCCATAAAGTTATTGATAAACCACTCCAGATTACTGGCGGATGTGGGGCTGGCCTCGGTAATTAACCATTTGCCCTCAATCGGATAAATCGAGGTCATAAAGAGATCCCGGTCGATAACCGGATGGTCGGTCACGTATTCATTGATGCTCCAGGTGCCGGTAATAATCGCCAGCTTATTCAGAGTATTGATGCCGGAAGCGACGGATGACGCCGAGATATCAAACACGCCACCCGAGACAGGCGTTCCGGCACACAAACCGGTTAGCTGCGCGACGTCGTCGGTAATGTAGCCGCAGCAATCGGTGGAGCGTTTAATGGGCGGAAGCTTGTCGCGCAGATCGCCGAGCCCCCACCAGGCCAGCAGCGAGACATCATAGTCACGGTCGCGAACGTTGATCAGGTTAGTCCCTGAGATATCGGTAAGTTCGAGAAAGGCTTCGCCGGTCAGATAAAAACGAATCAGATCTTTGACCATGAATATGTAGCGCGCGTTGTTCAGCGCTTCAGGCTCGTTCTCTTTCAGCCAGGCGAGGAGGGCGACGGGCTGGCCTGCCCAGATGGACTGCATGGTTTTGGGCAAAATGTCGCTGACAAACGTCGGGTCGCGGTACCACTTTTCAACCCAGCCCTTAGCCCGGCTATCGGTGGAAATGATCCCGTTGCGCACCGGGGCGCCCGCTTCATCCACCATATACAGCCCGTTGCCGTGGCCGGTGACCGCCACGCCTTTGATCTGGCTGGCGTCGATCCCCGACTGCGCGAGGGCCGTTTTAATGACTTCAACGTTGGCCGCCCAGAGTTCGTTGATATCTCGCTCGGTGTGAAATTCCTTCGGGGTCAGCATTTGCGTTGACTTCGACGCGCTGGCCACCACGTTGCCGGCGCGATCGTAAATCGCCGCTTTTGTGACGGTGCCGCCGTTATCAATGCCCATGACGTAGTGTTGTTTCATTGGCGTGGACTCCTTATGCGTTACCATAAACCGGGTTCGCTGGTGGTAATGCCTTTAAATCCGGCATGGAAAATTTTATCTACAAGGTATTTCCGCTTTACAAAGCCTCCGGCGATGAATATCACGTCAAAGCCTTTTAAATTCCGGCTAATCAATTCCAGACACTGGCAGGCATATTCAGCAGGTAAGATTTCAATAGCATCTGGCGGGTTATGCTTAACAATATCGATGGAGTGATCCAGCGAACGCGAGTCGATGAGCAATACCCGGAAGATAGTTAACAACCCCTCTTTTTTGGCATAGCGTAGGGCCGAGAGATTGGACGAAATAACACCATCAACCTTGTAGTAATTTTTGAGCAGACTGATCCCCGTCTGGTCGGGTTTAAAACCGCCCAGTAGCTCCAGGTGAATAAGCACTTTTTTGCCGCGCTGATGGCATTTGCCAATCAGCGATTGCAGGTTGCCGATATTTGCTTCGGACAGCAGTACGTATTCTGATGCGCAGGCCAACGCCTGTTCAAAATGTTTATATTTTCTGACGGAAGGAATGATGGTGTTATTTAAGAACATATTAATATCCGATGTTATTTAGCCATGTAGAGGCTGTAGGCATCTTCCGCTGTGGCATTTTCATGGATGATGGCGTTCAGACCTGCTACTACTTTTGCCGGCTGTGGGTCCTGAGTAATATTGCGGCCCACCGCCACGCCTTTTGCACCCACCTGCATACAGTGCTGCACAAATTTAAAATAACCGTCGATGCCGGTTTTCGGGCCGCCCAGCGCGAGTACCGGCACGCCGGCCGCTTCGACGATAAGCCGATCATCTTCGGTACCGGTAAAGCGGGTTTTGATCACGTCAGCCCCCAGCTCAACGGCGATGCGGGCCGAGGCGGCGATAACGGCCGGGTTGTTGGAGTCGTCGCTGGTGACGGGATAGCCGTACGGCAGGGATTCCACGATCAGCGGCACGTTCCAGCGATCGGCGGCCTGCGCCAGCTGCATCGCCATGATGTGCGTTTTCTCTTCATTGAACGCGCCGGGGAAGGTCATGCACACTACGCCTTCCGCAGCCACTTTCAGCGCATCCTCAATGGAAAAGACGGGAGTCGTATCGGGAACGGTATTATCAAAAATATTCACTGTGCTATCGACGCGTAATACAACGGGAACGCAATTGAAAACTTCGCGGAAATTTTTCAACATGCCATAAGTGACCAGCGCGCAGTCCAGGCCGCTTTCAACAAGGGCCGGAAGCTGATTTATCGTATTATCAATACCATTTGTTTTGCTTGAAAAATAGTAGCCATCCAGCGCCAGCGTGACGGATTTACCATCTTTTGCGAAAATGCGAGAGAGACGACGTTCTTTAGACATTTTTTGACTCCTGAGATAGAAAAAAACAAAAAAGGCCCTCAGAGACTTTCGTCTCTGAGGGCCTTCGATTCACTTACCCTTTTGATAATCGTTCAGTAATCCAAACCATTATCAATTAATTTTTCAGCCTGACGGGTAGGGTTTAAATGGTGTTTAATTTAAATCCGTTCCCTTGCTTGAATTAATTACTAGCATGCCTGCGTTCTTTTTGTCTAGCCGTTATTGATAAACTGAGATGCTTATCACGAATTAAACTTGAGTTTAATCTTATCGGCGCTTGCGAATTTGAACACCAACAGCCGATTTTATTGTGCTTATGCTAAGAGTAAAAACTCTATCGTCAACTGCGCCAGCAGCAGCAGCAGGGCAATCAGCGCCAGCCATTTCGCCGGACGCAGCTTATGCTGCGGAATAGAGGAATTACGCAAACGCACGAACCATGGATTGTTTTTCATTATTGACGTCCTGTCCCTGATGTCTGTTAACGGGATCGACAGAAACTGAATGACGATCTAATTAGCTGATATTAATGGATTAGTCGGCAATAACCCATGAATAAATGAAGCTGGTTTAGCTTTCATTCAATAATTGGGACTCAAATCATATACAACATAAATCAGGATAAGGGTCCGTCAATAAACGCTGTTTCAGACCCTCATCTGGCTGTCGGTTGCTGACAGAGCGTCCGCTGTCTTCAGAGTTCATGATCCCAGGGCGGGTTAGCGCCCGGCCTGGAAACCGTCACCGCGGCGGCGCGCATCCCCAGATCCACCGCCTGGCGAACCTGCTCACGTGACAGTGTCACTAGTTTCTCCTTCTCCAGGAGCCCGGCCTGCGAGAGGCTGGCGAGAATACCGGCATTCACCGTATCGCCCGCGCCGACGGTATCGGCCACCGCTACGCGAATAGCGGGCACATGCAGATGAAAATCAGCGGTCCAGGCATCAGCGCCGTCAGCGCCGCGGGTGACCACGATGAGCTTCGGCCCCCGCGCCAGCCAGCGGCCTATCACCTCATGCTCTTCGCCGGGTTCGGCAAACCACGCGAGGTCCTCATCGGAAAGCTTGACGATATCCGCCAGCGCAATCATGCGCCTCATGCGCGCCAGGTGTTTCTGCCGGTCCGGAATGAAAATTTCACGAATATTAGGGTCGAGGAACATCACCCGACGCGGCGCTTCCCTTACCATCAGCGCTTCATAAACGCTGCCGCACGGTTCGGCGATCAGGCTGATGCAGCCGAACAGAACGGCGGAGACGTCATCCCCGAGCGTCGGCAGGTCGTTTTCAGTCAGCATTCGACCGGCGCTATTCTCATCGTAAAAGGTATAGCGGGCCTGACCGCCTACCAGCCTGACGAAGGCGAGGGTGGTGGGCAGCGGCGCGCGGGTTGAGGGCGAATAATCCACGCCGGAGGCGTCAAGCGTGTGGCGCAGCATGTCACCCATAAAATCGTCCGATAAACCGGAAAACAGCGCGACCGCCATCCCCTGGCGACCCAGGGCGACGGCGGTATTGAACGCCGCCCCGCCAACGCAGGGAGTAAAGGCGGGGGCGTTCTCGCGGCTCCGACAGGGCAGCATATCGATGAGGGCTTCTCCGCAGCAGAGGATCATGGCTTTTCTCCCCGGCTCACCGCGACCACCGGCGGGGTTTCCAGCCGATCGGCTACCTGCATCCAGTTTTCGGCAAAACGTCCGCAGGCGGTCTTGATATCGACGCCGACGGGGAGCTCCGGACACTCGTTTTCGCCGTTGCTGCCCCAGTTAACCCATCCTGACTGGCGGCGCTGGACTATCTGAAACGCGCCGGAGGGGCGGGAGGTCCACCAGATCATCGCCCGGCCGCTCGCTGAATCATACTCGACGGTTTTACTGGCCGGCCCGGGAAAGATGGTTTCATCCGCGACGGCGGAAACGTCAACGGGCGAATCGGTCAGCAGCCATTCCCGCTCGGTGAGATCGGCTCTGCGATGCGCCCGGGCGCGAACCTGGCTCAGCCGTTCGCGAATCTCCGCCTCATCGAGCACGTTCTCCCAGCGGCAGAACATCCGCCAGTAGAGATCCCAGTGGGCGGAGGCCATATCGGCGAGCTGTTCGCGGAATTCGGTAAATTTCGGGCTCTGGTTTTCCGAGGTGGTGACGGTATTGGCCACCATGGCGACCAGCTCTTCGGCATAGGGGTCGCCCGCGCGATAGCGGGTGCCGCCGTACGCCGCGAAGCGATCGAACAGCAGTTTTCCCGGGCCGCTCTCAAATTCGTCGCCGACGGTGATCTTGTTGGTCACCGAACGGCCGTTAATCACCGTTGAAAAATCATCTACGCAGTAGCGCCGCTGAAACCAGGGCGTGTTCCAGCTAAATTTCCAGTCGATGGAGAAACGTTTACCGCGCAGCTCCGGTAATAATCCGTCGGGGATCGCGCCGCGCATGCGGTAGTGATGATAGACCGGGCCTTCCTCGAGGATCTCAATATCAACGAGGGTATGCTCCGGCGGGTTTATCAGCCCATTTTCCGGGGTGAAAAACGGGCCGTAAAACCCGCCAATGGCGTTATTTCCGGAAGGAAGCAGCTCGACGTTGTCCTGCAGCGCGCGAAAATGGCGCAGCCCCCACTTGGATGCACCGACGCCCTGGGCGGTTCCCCGACACATTTCCAGATCGAAACAGCCGGTATTGAGACGGACAAAACAGTCCTTTTCCCGGCCAGGCAGCCGGTGGATACCGGCGATTTCACCGACTTCCGCCGCCGTGAGCGGGCGGTCAAGCCGCATCTTGAGGGTACCGCTGAAGCTGACCGTCGCGATAAAAGCGGTACTGTTTTGCGTCGACTCATGGGTGAGGCGCTGGCAAAGGATCCGCTGGTCCTCGCTGGTGATTGCCCACCACAGGGGCTCCTGCAGTTTCTCCGGGAGAGTAAACGTAATCGGTTCGCGATCACGGGTACCGTTCATCGGGTCCGTCAGCGTAATGTGATATGTCATGAGGGTATACTCCATTAAAATTTAAGCGTGCGAAGACCCGCCGCCAGCGCGGCGGATAAACAAAGCGTCAGGGAAAGCTAGCGGGTACGGGCGATCTCTTTTTTCCGCCAGAAGGTAAACAGCTCCGGATGCTGCTTCAGCCCGTCAATCGCCACGGCAAGAATGATGACGATGCCTTTAATCAATAGCTGGGTGAAAAAGGGCACGCTCAGCAGAATCAGGCCGGTGCTGAGTACGCCAAGAATAATTGACCCAATCAGGGTGCCGATAATCCGCCCGCGTCCACCGGCGAGGCTGGTGCCTCCCAGCACTACCGCCGCAATGGCGTCCAGCTCATATCCCGTACCCGCCGTGGGCTGGGCGGAAATCACCCTGGCGGCGAAGATAATTCCCGCCAGACCCGCGCAGACGCCGGCAATCATGTAGACCGCCGCCAGCACGCGTTTGACCCGTACGCCGGCCAGGCGCGCGGCCTGGGCGTTGCCGCCGACGGCATAGATATGACGGCCGAACCGCGTGCGCTCAAGAATGAACCACGCCAGCAGATAAACAATCAGCATAATAATGACCGGCACGGGGATACCGGCAAGATAGCCATTTCCCAGCTCGCGGAAGCTCAGGCTACTCGACACAATAGGCTGCCCTTCGGTAATGGTGTAGGCCATACCGCGCAGGAAGGTCATGGTGCCGAGAGTGACGATAAAGGGCGCGAGAGCGAGATAGGCGGTGAGCACGCCGTTAAGCAGACCGCACAGCGCGCCCACGCCAACGCCGGCCAGAATCGCCAGCGGCGCAGGGAGCCCGGCCATCGCCGCGACCACGGAGACTACGCCGGAAACGGCGACGATTGACCCGACGGATAAATCAATGCCGCTGGTTAAAATGACGAAGGTCATGCCCGCCGCCAGAATAGCGTTGACGGAAATCGAGCGGGCGATATTCAGTAGATTATCGACGCGGTTAAAGTTTGGCGCGAAGGTGGACATCAGGATCAGCAGCACCAGCAGAACGATTAAGATCCCCACCCGATCCCACCATTTCGCAAAATCAAACGGCGCTTTGACCGGCAGTTCCGTCACAGGTTTATTGTTGTCCATGGCATTCTCCGGATTGACTGGTAAAGGTTCCTGTTGCGTGCAGCATCACTTCTTCTTCCGTGGCTGAAAACGAGGGTAACTGATGAACGATTCGCCCGGCGCGCATGACCAGCACGCGGTCGCTAATGCCGATGGCCTCCGGTAAATCGGAGGAGATCACCAGAATGGCTTTCCCGGCGCGGGCGAGCTTGTCGATCAGTTCGTAGATTTCCCTTTTGGCGCCGATATCCACGCCGCGGGTCGGTTCATCGAGAATAAGCAGCCTCGAATCGCGCAGCAGCCAGCGCGCCAGCGCCGCTTTCTGCTGGTTTCCGCCGGACAGGGCGCTGACGGGCAGTGCAACCGCATTTTCCCGCAGCCGCAGCCTGCGCATCTGCTCAAGGACGGCGGCGCGAATCGTCTTGCGTTTCACCACGCCGCCGGCGACAAAGTTATCCAGCGAGCTGATATCAATGTTGTGCTCAACCGAATGCCCGAGAAACAGTCCCTGAGTTTTGCGGTCTTCGGTCACCATCCCGATACCGTCGGCGATAGCGGCGGTGGGGTCTACCGGATTGCTCGTCCGGCCGTCAATGCGCACGCTTCCCTGGGTGCGCGGGTCGGCGCCGAAGAGCAGGCGAGCGACTTCGGTTCGCCCGGAGCCCACCAGACCGGACATGCTGACCACTTCGCCCGCGTTGACCTCAAAGGAGACCGGGCCGGTCGCACTGCCTGCCAGGTCCCTGACTTCCAGCAGTACCTTGCCGGGCGTACGCGGCTCGTGCTGATAGAGATCGACGATTTGCCGGCCGACCATCATGCGGACGATATCGGTGGTTGAGACGTTGCCGAGGATTTCCGTGCCGATCCACGTGCCGTCCCTGAAGACCGTGACCCGGTTTGCCAGCTGCCATACCTCTTCCATGCGGTGCGAGATATAGACCATCCCGACGCCATCCTGACGCATCTGCTCGATCAGCCGGTATAGCTGGAGAGTCTCCGCCCGCGACAGGGCGGCGGTCGGCTCATCAAGCACCAGCACTTTGGCGTTTTCACTGACGGCGCGGGCGATCTCGACCATTTGCTGACGCCCGATACTCAACGAGCCGAGCGGCGCCTGCGGGTCGATGTCCGCGTTAATCCGGTCCAGCTTCTCCCGGGCCTCCCGGTGCATCCGTTTGCGATCGAGAATACCGGCGAAAGCGGTCGGTTCCTGGCCGAGAAACAGGTTTTCCGCCACCGTCATATCGGGAACCGTATTCAGCTCCTGGTGGATAATGGCGATGCCATATTTGCGGGCATCCCTGGGCGTGCGAATATCAATCTCCTGCCCGTCGATAAAAATAACGCCGCTATCGCGCTGCTCGTTACCGGAGAGGATCTTCATCAGCGTGGATTTGCCCGCGCCGTTTTCCCCCATCAGGGCATGGACCTCTCCGGCGAATAAATCAAAGCGTACGTTGTTCAGCGCCAGGGTCGCGCCGTAGCGTTTTGAAATCCCTTCCAGCCTGAGCAAGGGAGGTGATGTTGTATCGGCCATTGTCTTTGCCCTCCGGGATGAACCTGAGCGTCATCCCGTTTTTGCCTCTTAAAGTGACGAAGTGATTACCAGCCCGGATAGCTGTCGACGTTATCGCGGGTGACCAGTACGCTGGGGATCAGGACGGTATGGGAGGCGATCGGTTTGCCGTCGACCATATCCTGAGCAAGCGTGATGGCCTGGCGCACCATTTCGCCCGGATTTTGCGTTGCGGTACCGATAAACGGCGAGCCGCTGCGCTTAAGTTCTTCAACCGCTTCCGGGCTACCGTCGACGCCGGTAACTTTGATCGCGCCCGCTTTGCCCGCCTGTTCAACGGCCAGTACCGCACCGAGCGCGGAAGGATCGTTCATGCCGAAAATACCGGCGACGTCCGGATTGGCCGTGAGCATGTCGGTGGTCACCATCAGGCCGGAAGCGCGGTCGTTGCGCGATGCCTGCTGGCCGACGATTTTGATATCCGGGTATTTTTGCGCGACGTTTTTACAGCCTTTGATGCGGTCGATAATGGTCTGAATCGGCGTGCCATCCACCAGCAGCACTTTGCCTTTGCCGCCCATCTGGCTGAACAGGTATTCGCAGGAGGTTTCCCCGGCCTGGATGGCGTTGGTCATGATCGCCGCGTCTGCGCCTTTCGCGGGCGTATCGACCGCGATAACGATAATTCCGGCGGCTTTTGCCCGCTGAATGGCCGGCTCGATCCCGGACTCATCGACGGCGGAAATAATAATGAGATCCACTTTCTGCTGAATAAACGCGTCAATCTGCGTGTTCTGGTTTGCCAGATCGACCTGCGCATCCTGTACGTTAAGGGTTGCGCCGATTTGCGCCGCGGCCTGCTTAGCGTTCCTTTCCATTGCCGAGAAGAAGGGGTTGGACATGTCCTGCACCATTAAGCCGATGCGGGAGATTTTTTTGCCATCCTGCGGCGCGGCGCTGGCTGCGGGAATAAACCCTGTCATGGTGGTGATTACCGCGCTAACCGCGACAGCCAGCCATGCTTTGCGAAGTTTGGTCATATTCTGCTCCTTTCATTATCGTGTGGTATAAGGTACGGCCAGGTGTGGGGAAGCCTCAGAAATAATCCCCTGATGTTGTTTTTCGGTAGCGACTGAAATTCAGCCGTTATTTACATCGCTAAAATGATGAGCGCGTATAGCACGCCGTAGCCCGCTTTTTTGTCGGGTGGCGCCTTACCCGGCCGACGAAAACCGCAAGCGCCGTTTCTGTCGGCCCGTGCAGGGGAAGCGCCGCCGGGCAATGCCGTCCGGGCGGTACGTTGTCAGCAATCTTTTTAATAGTTATTCATTTTCTACAGCCGCAGGACTGGCGAATAACCAGTTCGGCGGGAACTTTACGCTGGGTATTAATTTCTCCTTTTCCTTCCGGATTAATTAACTGGATAAGCATTTCAGCCGACTGCCTGCCAATCTCTTCGCTGTTTTCATTGAGCACCGTTAGCGGCGGATTTAATAGCGGCGCCCAGTCGAATTCATCGTAGGCGATAAGCGCCATATCGTCGGGGATGGCTATCTGGCGCTGCTGAAGCTGTTTAAGTGAACCCAGCAGAATAGGGTTGTTACCGGCAATAAGCGCGTCCGGCAGCGATGTCTGGCGGTCCAGGTATCGGCTCAGGGTGTCCGCAGCCGACTGCGCGTCGTTCTCCGTTTCGACAACTTCAAGCGTTGCGCCGCAGCGCTCTGCGGCCTCGCGAATACCGCGCTCGCGTTCAAAACGCGTGGTCCAGCGGTCCGGGTAGATGAGGAGCAGCCAGCTTTTATAGCCGTGCTGCGCCAGATGGTTCCCCACCAGCAGGCTGGCCTGATAATTGTCGGTCGTGACGCTGGGAAAGTTGTGCTCGCCGCGGGGAGGTGAGTCAACGAAGACGATCGGAATATCCCATTTCGCCAGCAGGCTCAGGCTTTCCGGATGAAGCGTCACCGTCGAAATGATCCCGGCCATTCGCGACTCGATCAGGCGGTTAATCATGCGATCTTCCTGCGCACGGTCGTAGGTACCGTTGACCGCGATATCGCCAAGCACTACGGTCCACTGCGACGGCTGCAGCATCTGCTGAATACCGGACATCAGGTTGAGGTAGTAAGAGTTCGAGGCATGGGCGGTAATCACCGCCACCGAGTCCCTGCTTGAGCGGCGTAGCGCCTGGGCCGCGCGGTTAGGTACGTAGCCGAGTTCTCGCGCCACTTTTAAAATCAGCTCCCGGCTGTCGTCAGCAACGCCATCGCCACCGTTTAGCGCGCGTGAAACGGTAAACATAGAAAATCCCGTCGCTTCACTCACATCCCGCATCGTTGCTTTACGCATATTTCGCTCTCTGTATTTATGAAATTACCCGCGATACAGACGGCTATTTCCTTGACCTAAACGTTTATGAGGCTAAACATAAACGTTTAGGTTTGTTTGATCAGTGAGCCGCTTCTCGTTTTGTGAACAGAAGGTAAACAACGTCGTTTGTGAATGATTTCTATGTATTTATTGATTTAATGCATATTTAGCCCGCTTGGCGTTTTGCTACTCTTGAACGCATTCATTCACGGTCAGACAGGGTCGTCGCGTTGGAAATCTTTTTTTAACCCACTGAAAAGTATTCTCTAAATATTTTTCACATCGCAAAAATTACGGTCCGTTTTCGACGGATCCGCTTTTGTATGGGTTAAAAAAAGGTTCACCATGAAAATTACATGGAACGTCAGGCCAGTCGGCTATCAGCTGATTAGCAAGCGCTGCCCCGCCTGTCATGGGCAGCAGGATTTCATCCCATCCGGCGCCTTCCGGGTCAACTCGCAAAAAAAAGTGCTCGATGTCTGGAGTATCTATAAGTGCGTGCGCTGCGCGTATACCTGGAACATCAGCCTGTTCTCGCGTTTGCCCGTCAGCAAAATCAACCCGCAGCTCTACGCGCGATTTATCGCTAACGATAAATCTGCCGTCGAAGCTTACTCTCACGATCCGGTCGTTCTGCGGCGTAATCGCGCGGCGCTATCGGGTACGCCTGACTTTGTGGTTCAGGAACGCTGGCGCATCAACCTTGTTCGCGCTTCTCAGGTGAGGGTGGATGTCAGGGTCACGCGCGCCTTTCAGACCAGCCTGCTGTCGGTCCTGAGACGAGCGCTGCGGCTTAGCGGTAGCGCGATCCGTCAACGTCTTCAATCGGGAGATATCGTCGGTATTACGCTGAAAGAACTGCGGGCACCCAGGCTGCGGCCGGAGGGATATACGCTGTACATCACGAGAGAGGTTCTCCTGGCGCGCAGGCCTATTTCATTAAACGCGGGCTCAGCGCGCGGGAGACGATAGCTATTGCCCCGGATAGTTTTCTATCCGGGGAGCTGACTCGCAAAAATCGATTCGGGTTGCCGCAAGGGGCAAAATAGCCTTGCCTTTTATACTGTTAATTTATACAGTTTTTGGCGGCAGTACGGCGATAGTGTCCATCGGTACCCGGATGCTGCGACGGCAAATTCTGTTAATAAAAGGAGAGTGCGATGTCTATGGATACGCGTAAAGAAGTGCTGTTTGTCCTCATCCAGGAGTACGCCGACTGGGAGTTCGCGCTGCTGGCACCGGCGCTGCGCCGCGGGTTTGGCGTATGGGAACCGCGATACGAAGTCAGAACCGTGGCTGCCGATGAGGGGCCGGTGAGGTCAATTGGCGGGGTGCGCTGCCTGCCGGATTATACCTTCGAGACGATACCCGATGATTACGCCGCGCTGGTGCTGGTAGGCGGAATGAACTGGTGGGGAGAGGAGGCCCGGCGGGTTGTACCTTTGGTAGAACAAGCGCAGGCCCGGCAGATTGTGGTAGGCGCGATATGCGACGCTTCGGCCTTTCTTGGCGCGCATGGCTTTCTCAATGATGTCGACCACACCTCGAACGGGCTGGCCTACCTGCAGAGCCGGGCGGGGTCAGCCTACAGCGGCGCCGCGCGGTACAGAAACGAGCCTTCGGTACGCGACGGTAACCTGGTGACCGCCAACGGCGTTGGCTTTGTGGATTTTACCTGCAATATGCTTTCTGCCTTAAAGGCGGCCCGCCAGCAAGAGATCGAAGCCATGAGGGAGACGTTCAGGTCGGGAATGTTTACGGAAGGCTGATGCAGACAAGGCCGCGATTTGCATGGCCATTTGCCGAAATCGAATCATCTGGCTGAGAGCATCCGTCGCGATATTGAGAGATGCGCAGGGTTTCGCCATGCGCTAACCCTGCCTTAACTTTCCGGCGTGGGGCTTAGTCTGCGTTTGCGTAATAAACAAACGCCAGCTTATTGCCGTCCGGATCTCTGACGTAGGCGCTGTGGAAACCTTCACCGTACTGCGGGCGGTGTCCTGGGGCGCCTTCATCACTTCCTCCCAGGCGTAGCGCCAACTGATGCAGCTGCTGAATATGCTCAACCGAACGTGCGTTCAGGGCCACCATAGCGCCGTTGCCCACTGTTGCCTGCTGCTGGTTGAACGGTTTGCCAACGCACAGCCCGATGGTGCGGTTTCCGCTGAATGTCCCCCACGATGCGCCTTGCTCGCTGCGGCCGCTCCGGGGCTGCCCCAGCATCTCCATCAACGGGTCGTAAAAACGAATCGCGCGCGGCAGATCGTTAGTGCCGAGCATGATGTAGGAAAACATGACTCCTCCTCATTTTTCGCCTGAAGGTTGCTGCTGCCAATCTAGCAGCAAGGCGCGAGCACGGGCAGCCCGAGGAGCCAGAAATCATACCTCCGTCGCGATTCTTCAGCGATTTTGCCCGCGCGCGAGCCGACTGCTCAGCTCAGATCGTGCAAATCTTTATCATTCGGCGGCAGCAGTGATATCTGGTCGAAAGTAACCCGCAGGCCGCTGCGCTGCGGCGTGCAGCACATGATGCCGACCTTCGCCGCGCCGCCCGGAAAAGGGCACAGCCGCAGCAGCGGCCACAGTTGGCCATCCGTTGAATACTGCAGGCGCAGCGCTTCTCCGCGGCGGGTCAGACGCAGCCAGAACTCACCGGGGTCGCCCGGGAAAATACCGGTTGCCCAGTCTGATGTTCCCTGCGTCAGTACGCTACCGATAGCGGGCGCGCCGTCGTTGTACTCGATACCGGCCTTAATCCAGCGCCTGGCGTCCTGCATTAACATGATCCCTGCCTGGTCATACAGCGTACTGAAATCTGCTCGCACCCTTACCTGAAAGGTGAAGTCCCCCGCGGCTTCCGTGGCGTAGATATGCCCGGAAAAACGCTCAAACCCGTACCAGGTTTCGCGCCAGAAGTCGGTTTGCGCATCGGTCACTACGCGCAGTTCGCCGTCCTCTTCTGACCATGTCGCGGGTTCGTTAATCCATTGAAATATCTGATGCATCAGGCCTCCTGTCTTTGCTGAATAAGCGTTAAAAACCGCAGCGTGTCTTCGTCCGCCTGCTGCGCAAGGCGCGCATCCCACGCCGGACTGTCGGCATCGCAAAAGCCGTGCTGCGCATTGAACATCCGGCAGGCCACGGAGGGATATTTCTCCAGCTCGTTTTGCAGGGCGCGGGGATCGAACGCCGGTTCATGGCGGGCGAGAATCACCTGCGTTGGGCACGGAGGCGCCGCATCGCAGTACTGGCGGATCCGTGAACCGTAGTGGCAAACCGCACCGTCGCAGAGTCCGCTCCTGGCAGCCAGCCAGGCTAAGGTGGCGCCTACGCTGTAGCCGATAAGGATTAGCGTGCCGTATTTCGCTCTTAGTTCGGCCAGCAGCGACACGATGGCGGCGGTATCAAATCCGACGTTATCGGAAAAGTGGTGCCAGGCCTGCTCCTGCTGCTCATAGGCGAACGGCGCAGAGTGAGGGAAAAGCGCTGGCGTGTACGCATCGTAGCCGCGGCTGCGCCAGGTCGCGGCGGTTCGCTGAATATGCGCGTTGATGCCGTAGATTTCATGCAGCAGGACGATGGCTTTATCGCAATCAGGTAACATAAATGCGCCTCTGGCGGATAAAATGGGTTTATCTCCGGTCGGAAGGTCAGTTTATCAAGGCTGACGCCTGTAGTATAAACATACCGCCCGGAAGATTGCTCGTGCATCCAGGTCTTTGAGTTTCCTGGTCGGATCAACGTCACGATACGCCATCACATCAAAGTAACGTTGTTTTTTCAGCTTAAAGTCTATCCAGTTAGCGAGACCGTATGAATATAACCCGTGCCGACATGGCCGATCTTGTCTATTTTTTCGCCATAGCCCGCCATCAGAGTTTTAGTAAAGCTGCCGTTGAACTTGGGGTGAGCGCATCGACGCTGAGCCACGCGATCAAGGGATTTGAGGCGCGGCTGGGCGTGCGTCTGCTGAACCGTACGACCAAAAGCGTAACCCTGACGGCGGCAGGTGAGAGTCTGGCCAGCGCGGTGAGCGAGCCGGTGGCCGCCATAGATGGCGCGATTGAACAGCTCAACCAGTTTCGCGACTCGCCTGCGGGACATATTCGGCTCAACGTCGCCGTCGAGGCGGCCACGCTGCTGCTGGCCCCGGTCCTGCCTGTTTTTGCTGAACGTTACCCCGATATTGAGCTGGATATCGTGGCCAGCAACCGCATTGTTGATGTAACGGAAGCGCGGTTTGACGCAGGGATCCGCTATGGCGGAACCGTGCCTGAAGATATGGTGGCGCAGCGGCTGTCCGCCGATGTGCGCTGGGTGGTCGCCGCATCCCCGGAATATCTTGCCCGCTTTGGCGAGCCCCGGCATCCTCACGATCTTCAACAGCACCGCTGCGTCAGCAATCGTCTGGGAAACAACCGCATTTATAAATGGGAGTTTGAACGTGGCGAAGAGCAGCTCACCGTCAAAGTACCGCCGCTGTTAACGGTCGATCTGGCGGAGACGGGCGTGGTGGCCATTCTGCAGGGGTTTGGCCTGATGTACCTGCCGGAACCGCTGATAGCAGAGCACGTCAGCGCAGGGCGCCTGCGTCTGGTGCTGACCGACTGGGCCTCATACGGACCGGGATTCTATATCTATTACTCCAGCCGTCATCAGGTTCCCACCGGGCTGCGCCTGTTAATCTCCCTTGTGCGGGAAATGAAGCCGCTCGGTCTGTAGCCTGATTGATGAAAATAACTCACAGCCCCATTCGATAGCGAGGGCTGGCTCCTTCTTATTCCGCGCCTTACCCTGTGGCAAAAGATAAGGAGAGCTTGATGAACTATTCGCACCGCTGTATTCCCGGTCTGTTCTGGCTTTTGGCCGTCACCGCATTTCTGTTTAGCTTTACCTCTACCAGCCGCGCGGCAGAGGCTAACACGCTGGTTATCGTCTCTCATCCGTATCCCGAGCAATCTGTCATGACCAAAGGTCTTGAGGCCGCAGCGCAAAGCGTACCCGGCGTGACCGTACGCAATCTCGAGGCGCTTTACGGTTTTGACACCCGAAATATCAATGCCGATGAAGAGCGACGGCTCATGCGGGAACACTCGCGCATCGTTTTTATCTTCCCGACCCACTGGTTCAACATCACCCCGATGATGAAGGCCTGGCTGAACGATACCTGGGGCAGCGTAGGGCCGGGAGTATGGCAGGGCAAAGAGATGCTGATTGTCACGACGGCTGCAGGCGGTGACGCGACATACGGCGAGACCGGGCGAACGGGCGTCAGCCTGGCCGACGTCTTTACGCCAATGAAGGCCAGCGCGCTGCATGCGGGAATGACCTGGCTGCCTCCGCTGGTTTTTCAGCGCGCCAGCCGCGATCAACTGCCTGAATACCAGCGTCAACTGGTGGAAAGGCTGAAGAATTAACGTTCCGGGAAGGTGTTCAGAATGAAAGCTTTTATTGCCGTAGCTGCAATGTCGTTAATGCTGGGCGCGCCAGCCCTGGCAGAAGAAAAAAGAGGTGAAAAAATGGCTCCACGTAGTCCATCCGTATTGTCCGCTGAGGATATTCAATCCGTCGCGCCGGCGCTTGCCCGTTTCGGCAGCGAGGTGCTGATAGGGGATCTCTGGCAGAGAACAGAACTCTCGCGTCGCGACCGCAGCATCGTGACCGTGGCGATTCTTATCGCCCGTAATCAGCCGGCGGAGCTAAAACATAACGTTGAAGTTGCTCTGGATAACGACGTCACGGCGGCTGAAATCTCAGAGATCGTCACGCATCTGGCTTTTTATTCCGGCTGGCCCAACGCGATGGCCGCCGTTGCGGTGACGAAAGATATTTTTGTCGCGCGCGGCATTGGCCGCGAGCAGCTGGCTGCTGCCTCCCCGGAGCTGCTCCCTCTTAATCAGGCGGTGGAGAACCAGCGTTCAACAACCGTAGAACAGAACTTCGGCGCGATTTCCCCTGGACTGGTGAAGTTTACGACTCAACCGCTGTTTCTTGACCTGTGGCAGCGACCGGGGCTGAAGCCGCGCGACCGCAGCCTGGTCACGGTCAGCGCGTTGATTGCCGCCGGGCAAAGCGCGCAAATTGGCTACCACCTTAACCGGGCGATGGATAACGGCCTCACCGCGCAACAGGCGGGGGAGATCGTTGCGCATGCTGCTTTCTATGCCGGCTGGCCAAATGCCTTTTCGGCGGTAGCGGTGGTGAGTGAAGTCCTGCGCGCTCGTGGCCTGGCAGGGTGAGCGGATGTTCAACTCTCTTAGCGCCACGTTATTGATTTTTATTGCTACGACGGGGGCGGCATTTGCCGCCGGGCGGGAGAACGCGGTGAAGATTCAGTTTGAGTTCAATGGCGTCACGGTTGTCGGCTCGCTGGATGAGAGCGCAGCGGCTAATGAGTTCCTGGCGCAGCTGCCGATGACGGTGAAGCTCGAGGATTATGGTTCCACGGAAAAAATCGCCTGGCTGCCGACGAAACTGCGCCGCGCGGATTCTGGCGCCTCAATGACCCCACGGCGCGGCGACATCGCCTATTACGCGCCGTGGGGCAATCTGGCCATTTTTCGCGAGGATTTTCGCCACTCCCCCGGGCTGATAAGCCTCGGGCGGATAGAGGAGGGACTCGCCGCGCTCGACCAGGCGGGAGCCGAAACGGTAACCATCCGGCGTTATTAAGTTCGTGCTGCGTTAAATTTTCCTTTCTGCATGCTTAACCGGGCTGTTAACAGCCCATTTATCGGATACAAAGCGAACGCTCAGTATCGGCAAAAATCATCTACACTTTTCCAGCCAGGTCATTTTCACACCTAACGAGACGCTATCGTCCAGAGATAGCATCCCGCCTTTAGACCCGACCCACTGCAGGCGTCAGGCCCGCAGCCTTGTTTTCTCACGAGAGGAGTTTGTAACATGGCATTTGTGACAACCAAAGACGGCGTCAATATCTTCTTTAAAGACTGGGGCCCGAAGGAGGCGCAGCCGATCGTATTTCATCATGGCTGGCCTTTAAGCGCCGATGATTGGGATAACCAGATGCTGTTTTTCCTGGCAGAAGGGTTCCGGGTAATTGCGATTGACCGACGCGGTCATGGTCGTTCAGATCAGGTGAGTGACGGACACGATATGGATCATTATGCCGCTGATGCCTCAGCGGTGGCGGAGCATCTGGATCTGCATAACGCCGTGCATATCGGACATTCTACCGGCGGTGGGCAGGTTGCGCGCTACGTTGCGCAGTATGGTCAGCCGCAGGGGCGCGTGGCCAAAGCGGTGCTGATCAGCGCGGTTCCGCCATTGATGGTAAAAACGGAGAGTAATCCGGGCGGTACGCCAATCGAGGTGTTTGATGGTTTTCGCAAAGCGCTGGCCGCCAACCGCTCGCAGTTTTATCTCGACGTGGCGTCCGGGCCGTTCTACGGCTTTAACCGTGAAGGCGCGGAGGTGTCCCAGGGCACGATTCAGAACTGGTGGCGGCAGGGCATGACCGGTAGCGCAAAAGCGCACTATGAGGGGATTAAGGCGTTTTCGGAAACCGACCAGACCGAAGATTTAAAAGCCATTACGCTGCCGGTGCTGGTGATGCAGGGCGATGATGATCAGGTTGTGCCTTATCAAAACGCCGCGATACTGCAGGATAAGCTGCTGCCGAACAGCCAGCTAAAAATTTATCCCGGCTTTCCGCACGGTATGCATACCTCGCACGCCGATGTGATTAACGCCGATCTGCTGGCGTTTATTCGCTCGTAGCCTGGTGCTATAAGAAGGCCGCCATCCGGCGGCCTTCTCGTTTACATCAGGCTTTCATGCTGGAGGATTTTGAGCATTTCGTCCTTCAACATAAGTTTTTCTTTCTTCATCTGTACAAGCTCGAGACTGTATCCTTTGCCATCGACTCCTTCTATGCGCGAAATGTCGTGATCGAGTGCATTATGTTTTTCGAATAGCGACTGAAAGCGCGGGTGCGTGGTTTTCAATCGAGAAATCAGCTCTCTGTATTCTGGAAACATGTACCTTCCTTGTTGATGGTGAAAAGTGTGTACGCTGACACACACATTCAGATTACCCATATGAATAAAATGGTAATGCGAACGAAGTCGCGTTTATGTTACGTACCAATGAAATCTCAGGGGCCGGAAGCGGCCTGGAGGCATAGATGACAGTTGAAGAACCCACCGTTGCGCTGATCGGTCCGGGCGCAATTGGTACCACCATCGCCGCGGCGCTGCACGAGGTTGGCCGTACGCCTCTGGTATGCGGCCGCCGCGCGCACCCGCAGCTGTCGCTGCGTTTTGATGGCGGAAAAATTGTGGTGCCGGGACCTGTCTTGACGGAGCCGGCATCGGTCGCCGCGCCGTACGACCTGGTATTTGTGGCGGTAAAAGCGACACAAATTGCGGCTATTGCTCCGTGGCTGCAAGCGCTGTGTCACGATCGAACGGTAGTCTGCGTGCTCCAAAACGGCGTTGAACAAAAAACGCTGTTCGCGCCGTACGTGGCGGAAGCTACCGTGCTGCCATCGGTCGTCTGGTTCCCCGCCCAGCGTGAACCTGAAGCGTCGGTCTGGCTGCGGGCGAAACCGCGCCTGACGCTGCCGGATGTTGAGGGGGCCGAGCGGGTGCGGCACGCGCTACGGGACACGCGCTGTGAAGTGGATATCAGTGCGGATTTTCTCTCCGTTGCGTGGCGCAAACTGCTGCAGAATGCGGTCGCCGGTCTGATGGTGCTGACGGGGAGGCGGGCAGGGATGTTTGCCCGCGACGATATTACGGCGCTTGCTTTAGCCTATTTGCAGGAGGGGCTGACGGTGGCGCGCGCCGCAGGCGCCAGCCTGGGCGACGGCGTGCCGCAGGAAATTCTCGCCGGTTTTCACCGTGCGCCTCCGGATTTAAGCACTTCAATACTGACGGATCGCGAGGCCGGGCTGCCGCTGGAGTGGGATATTCGCAACGGGGTCGTTCAGCGATATGGCCGTATTCACCATATCCCCACGCCGTTAAGCGATGTTATTGTGCCGCTGCTGGCCGCCGCCAGCGACGGGCCGGGCTAAAGGCGCGGGACGCCGGCGTGAAAACGTTCCCCGGGATCAGATTGATTCCGCCAGCCGGTCGACAACCACTTTGCCGCTATTATCAAACTGGGTGATGCGGTAATTCACGCAATAGGAACGGCGGGTGGTAAATTGATTGAATAACGCCACCCGGCCTTTTTTATCACCATTTTTATTCACAATAATCCATTCGGTGACGTCCGTTGAATTCGCTTTACCGCTGCTGGCGTCCTGTTGTTCGACCAGACGATCCTCTTTTTCTACCTTCAAAAAATCACGTAACATTTATTTATCTCCGCTCATCATTGTTTTTAACAATACTCTCTTTATCGATTCATTCAATTAAACATTTTAATCAATGATGTTGATTATTAGTCTGAGATTAAACGTACTGAGATCTTCTGTAACGTGTTGTTTATAAAAAATAAAATTATTCACCTCCTTGGTGGGGAAAGCGATTTTTCCATGAGCAGCGGTATTCTCTTTGAAAAATTACTATGTGACAACGTCACTTTTATGCTGAACATTCTCCCCCGGTTGGAGCGCTAAGGTAGAGCATTGCCACGGTGTTGCTGCTAAATTATCCACCAGATTTCCCGCCGGCGGTTGATGTCCTCGTGAGGCTCACAGGAAGCCTTGACCTCCTGTGAAACCCTTTGTCATCACGCACAGCAACGATCGTTCCAGCTATCACGATAGATAATATTTCCTTCCGTATACTTCCAGGTGATCGCCTCATAACGCAATTCGAGCGTTTCAAGATGAGTACTACTTATACCGTTTGGAGAGAGGTACGGTGCAACCGTTGTAAACTTGACGTTTTCCAGAATGATATTGAAATATTCGGCTTCAATACCTGATTCGAGAATACGATACATTTTGATTGTCGCCGTCTTCATGGTTCGGCCTTCGCAGACTGCGCGATACAGAAGCGGTGTTGTCTGATCAAATTCTTTTACTATCGTGATAGGGCGGTGAACGCGGGTACCCGTAAGTTTTCCCCAACTGGGATCTACCGGAATAGTGATACCGTGGGAGAAGGATTTTAACTCGATAGATCCCATTCGTAGCGGCATTAAACAGCTACCCATAATTGGAGAACCATTTTCGTCCTCAAGCCATAAATGTGCGGGTGTAGACATACTATTTCCTTATATATTCAGGAGGGTAATAATTTTCAGGAATTACCATGTTACGTATCGTTAAAAAATAAAAATCACAAATAAGAAAAAAACGGGGATAAGCCAGGCAGGACTCTCCGGAAACCATAGACCTTGAATTAAAGCAAATACTATTGTTAGCGCGGCGGGGCCATAATACGACACCAGGGATCTAAATATTCGCCTGAGCAATCTTTTAATCAAATCCATCATAATTATTGGATCATCCTCCTGATGATATCTGCAATTTCATCATCCGATACCCATTGTGCTTTAAACGTCTCGGCGCGTTCAAACAAAGGTTCTATCAGAAAATACATCATTTCCAGCTCTTTCGCGTATAGCGCTGAGTAGTAAGCAGGATAAGTCATGTGAAGACGATGTGCACTATTAACCGCTTTCTGGACAACGCCGTATATGGCAATAGCGCCTACAATCCCACCTGCTTTTTGCCCTGCCAGTGCGCTGAACTCAAGACTGAGTCTTGTGCCTACTGCGACAAATGATGCTGTTGCTAAAGCAAATCCCGCGCTTGTCAGTGAACTGGCGGCAATATGGATATTAACCGCCATAAGCTTTTTTTTAATGTATTCCAATTGATCGTTGGTTTTAAATTTGAATATTTGTTCAAAATATATTTTTAGCAAGTCATACACGAGATTACCATGTCGCAACAAATAAATAACACCTTGTTTAAATCGAAGGTCTTCGTTTTTTTGTTGCTGGCATACATCCTGATACTCATCAGTAAAGCAGGAGGTATAATACAGCATACGCATCGCGCCTGCGCCTATGCTTTCAATCTGATTTGATACCGCTTTTTCGACGCCCGTTAAGGCACGGTCGAGTTTTAACGCAAGAATTTTATTCGTCTGTAAATAACTGATCACTTCATTCCTGTAGAACATCACTGCTCCTTGATCGTGTTCATTAAATCCCGTTTTTGAATTTTATCCAGCGAAAGCTTCCGATGGTTAAAGGGAAAATAATTCAGTCCCATCCTGTTTGTCCGTGAAGTCACTGGCATAACCTTTAGGTAGTGTTTTATTACGGGAACGTTCGGGAGCATGAAAGGTATTTTTACCATTCCCTTTATAGCAGCCAGCGTCAGCCGTAATTTTCACCGAAGTATGAAAAGCTTTATACCGTCCCCGTCACGATCCTCTTACAGATATAATTTCTGTTTCCTGGAAGTCAGTCGCGTAGTGCGCTCTTATCGCGTTTTAAATATCTACCGAGCTCACAGATAGAAATTTTATATGACGGATGCGAACTTGATCACTTGACTGGTCAAGTGGGGCGCGCCTATGTTGAAAGCACCTTCTTATCCGTTCCGGGGAGCAAGAAACATGGGCATCATTCGAACGTTAAACGGGGATATTTCCGCTAATCAGCTGGGCGTCACCTACAGCCACGACCATATCTACTGTATTCCGCCCTATTGGGCCGAGCGTCAGGATGACGATCTGTTACTCGACGATCCGCAGGCTTCAGAGCGTGAATTAAGCGACTTCCGCCGGGCGGGCGGTAACGCCATCTACGACGCCACCGCGCCGGATTATGGTCGTCAGGCCGCAGCCGTCGCCGCCATGGCGCAGCGCCAGCAGCTGCACATTATCGCCACTGCGGGTTTTAACAAAGGCTTTCTGTGGAGCAGCAAGCGGCCGGGCTCCGCGCAGACTTTCGCCGAGTGGATTGCACATTCAGACGTTGATGAACTGGTTGAACATGTCTGTCGCGAGGTCACTGAGGGGATAGAGGGCACCGAACATCGGGCCGGCGTGGTGAAATGCGGTACCGGCTATAACGCCATTTCCCCTCTGGAACAAAAAACCATGGAGGTTATCGTTCGCGCCCAGCAGCGCACCGGGGCGCCGATGCACAGCCATACGGAAATGGGGACGATGGGACTCGAGCAGGCGCAGCTCTTTAAAAAATGGGGGCTGGATCTCTCCCGCTTATGTTTTGCTCATATGGATCGTAACCCCGATCCCTGGCTGCACCGTCAGATCGCCAACACCGGGGCGTTTCTCTCTTTCGACGGTATCAGCCGCATCAAATATCATCCCGAGCACATCCGTACCCAGGCCATCCTGGCGCTCTGCCAGCGCGGTTATCAAAAGCAGATCTTAATCGGCGGCGATTTTGCCCGTAAATCCATGAGCGCGCATTACGGCAAAGGGGGGCTGGGGCTGAAATTTATCCTTAGCGACTGGCGGCCAAGATTCATTGACGAGGCCCGGGAAGCCGGGTTTGACGGCGAAGCGCTGCTGCATGATTTCTTCGTCGACAACCCGGCGCGTTACCTCGCTTTTGCCTGAGGAGATGTTATGAAGCTGCATCGTTTAAACGAAAGCGAGGCCCGGCGGGCGTTACAAAAGGCGCGGATCGCCTTATTGCCGCTCGGCGCCGTCGAGCCGCACGGCGACCACCTGCCGCTGGATACCGATAACCTGCTGGCCGAGCGGTTTTGCGCGCTGCTTGACGAGCAGCTGGGCGAGTGCGCCCTGAGCCTGCCGGTCGTTTCCTACAGCCAGGTCTGGTCCCTGCGCGGCCACGCGGGCGCGATTGATATCGGTCATGAACGGCTGACGTCGCTGCTGGTGTCGCTGGCGGAAAACATGGCCAGCTACGGTATCACCACCACGGCGGTGATTAACGCGCATTACGGCAATTTTGATGCGATGAAAGCGGCCTCCCGGCAGCTAAAAGAGCAGGGTATTACCTTGCTTAGCTATAGCTGGGCGGGGATGGATGAGGAGGTAAAACGACGGCAAACCACCGCGGTGGCTTACCCCGGCTATATGCATGCTGATGAGGTCGAAACCTCGCTGATGCTGGCGCTGGCGCCGGAGTTCGTCACCATGACCAACGCCCGCGCGCACTATCCGGCTTTCCCGAACAATTTTCGCTATCAGCCGATACCCTGGACCGAGTTTTCTGACTATGCGGTGCTGGGCGATCCAACTGCCGCCAGCGAAGAGAAAGGGCGCGCGTTCGTCCAGCGGGCGCTGGCGACCACGCTTGCCTCTATCCGTCATCACCTAACCCAAGGAGCCTCCGATGATTGAGCGTCAGGCGATACGTGTAGACTGCCCGGCCGCTACCCCTGAGGAGGCCATCCGCGAGGCGGGGAACGCGCTGTGCCGTGCGGGAGCCTGTAGCCCGCAATACGTCCAGGCAATGGTCGATAGCTACCGCGAGCTGGGCCCCTATTTTGTCATTGCCCCCGGGCTGGCGCTGCCGCATGCCCGCCCGGAGCAGGGGGCGATGAAAGCGCAGATCAGCGCGGTCAGGCTGCGTGAACCGCTGGCGTTTGGTCATGCGGAAAACGACCCGGTGCAGGTGGTGCTGGGGCTTTCGGCAACCAGCAGCGATGCGCATATCCACCTTATCCAGCATATCGTGACCGTACTCAGCGATGAAAATAACCTGCATACCCTGATGCATTCGAACGATCCAGAACAACTTTATCGGCTGTTAGCCAGCGGCTCGCAGCGTTTGTAGCGTGATGAACACGGAGTGAATAGCGATGAAAATTCTGACAGTCTGTGGTTTAGGTATGGGCTCCAGCCTGATTTTAAAAATGAACGTTGAGGCGGTGTTAAAACAGCACGGGATTCAGGCCTCCGTGGAACATATGGATGTCTCTTCCGCCGCTTCGGCCAACGCCGATGTGGTGATAACCAACGCGGAGCTGGTGGACAACCTTAAGCATCTGTCCTGTCCGGTGGTGGTGGTGAACAACTATATCGATAACGCCGAAATCACCGCGGCGCTGACCCAGGCGAAAATTCTGCCCGCAGGAGAGCCGTCATGAGCGAGTTTCTTGGCGTGCTGCGCTGGATCACCATCAATATATTTGGTGAAGCGTCGATCTTAATTGGCCTGATTGTGCTGCTGGGGCTAGTGCTGCAAAAGAAATCGCTGGCGGACATTGTGTCCGGCACCCTGAAAGGCATTCTGGGCTTTCTGATCATCGGCGCGGGGGCCGGGATTATCGTCTCCGCGCTGCTGATATTTCAGCCGATCTGGACCGAAGTTTTCGGTCTCAGCTCCATGAACCTGACCAATATTATCGGCCAGGCGCGCTTCAGCGAACGCTACGGCAGCAGCGTGACCATCGCCATTGCCGGCGGATTCGCCATCAATTTGCTGCTGGCCCGGCTGACGCGCTTTAAATACATCTACCTGACAGGACATATGATGTTCTGGACGACGATGATCTTTGCCGGGGTGATGGTGAACACCGATCCCGCTATTTCAGCGGTGCAGCTGACGCTGATGCTAACGGTGATTATGGGGCTCTACTGGACCCTACAGCCCGCGCTGGTTCAGCCCTGGGTGCGAAAAATCACCGGCAACGACAACGTGGCGCTGGGGCATACTTCCGCCTCCGTCGCGCTGCTGGGGGCGATTTTTGGCCAGATTTTCGCCCGCAACAAAATCAGCTCCGAAGATATCAAAGTCCCTAAAAAGCTGGGTTTTCTGCGCGACTCCAACGTGGTGACGGCGTTGACCATGGCGCTGCTGTTCTTTATTGGCACCTTTATTCTGCAGATTAAAGGTACGCCGAAAGCGGCGGAGATCCTGGCGCAATCCGGCGACCTGAGCTTCTACATCTATGCCCTCAAACAATCGCTGATGTTTACCGGCGGCATTGCCGTCGTGCTGCTCGGCGTACGGATGTTTATTGGCGAAATGGTGCCGGCGTTTAACGGCATCGGATCGCGGCTGGTGCCCGGCGCAAAACCGGCGCTGGACTGCCCGATACTGTTTAACTTTGCGCCAAACGCGGTGGTGCTGGGGTTTGTCGGCGCTTTCGTCGGCTCGCTGCTGTGGCTGACCCTGATCGGCCGCTATACCGGCTACGTTTTTATTCCCAGCATGATTGTGATTTTCTTTCACGCCGGTACGGCGGGGGTCTTCGGCAATATTACCGGAGGCTATAAAGGCGCTCTGCTGGCGGGGTTTATCACCTCGACCGTGGTCGCCTGGGGGCAGTATTTCTGCGTCACCGGCTTTATCGACAATACGATCCCGGATACCGCGCTATGGGCAGGCGACAGCGATATGTTTGTCCTCGCGCCAGTCATTCATCTTTTGACCCGCCTGCTGGCGTTCTGATATCGGGAGGAAGTCTATGAGTCAGGCCCTGAAACAGTACTACAGTCAGATCCGCCAGAAGCTGGCTTTTCTTGAGCAGCGCCCCGATGAACTCACCCGGGCGGCGGAAATCATGTCCCACAGCATTATGGGGCAGCGCAACATCTTCGTCTTTGGCGCCAGCCACGCCGGGATTCTGGCGGAGGAGATGAGCTATCGCGCGGGCGGTCTGGCCATCATCAATCCGCTTTTTACCCCTGCGCTAATGCTTAACGTCAGGCCGTTAACCCTCACCAGCGCGGTGGAAAATGTGGAAAACCTCGGCCGGGTACTGGTGGAGCAGTCGCCGCTAAGGGCTGAAGATACGCTGCTGATCCACTCGGTTTCCGGGCGGAATGCCATTACCATTGACGTCGCGCTGGCGGCGAAAGCCTGCGGCGCAACGGTTATCGCGATTACCAGCCTGGCGACGGCGGCGCGCGTCACGTCGCGCCACTCCAGCGGCAAGCTGCTGGTGGATGTGGCCGATATCACCATTGATAACCACTGCGAATATGGCGATGCGGCGGTGAGCCTGCCGGGGATGGCGCAGAAAGCCGCGCCGCTCTCCACCATCATGGGCGCGACTATCGCCAACAGCCTGGTATTACGTATTTGCGAAATCATGCTGGAAAATGCGCGCACGCCGCCCATTCTCGCCAGCGCAAACATAGACGGTAATCAGGAGATAAATCAGGATATACTTAGCGCTTACAGGAGCCAGATACACTACCTCTGAGTTGGAGCACAAGTATGTTTGAGTCGGATGGACTCCCTCTCTATTTAAGGATAAAAGACGTTATCCTGCAGCGGATCCTCTCTTTTACCTATGACGATAAACTCCCGGGCGAACTGCTGCTCGCCGGGGAGTTTAAGGTCGCGCGCGGTACCATTAAACAGGCGATAGATTCGCTGGCCAGTATTGGCATGGTGTACCGCGAACAGGGTAAAGGGACGTTTATTAACCGCGATGCGCTGCAGAAATACTACACCGACCTCCCGGACGTACTGACCACCTTTGCTCCGCCGGGGGAGATAGCCGTGGAAGTTCTGTCGCTGATTTCGACCATGGCCGACCGCCAGGTGGCGGAGCAAATGGGGCTGGATTTAGGCTGCCAGCTGATGCGTCTGGAGCGGCTGTTAGTGCAGGGCGACCGGCCGGTTGGCCATGTGCTGACCTGGCTTAATGGCCGTATCTATAACGATCTGAGCCACGTGGACGGCAGCCGATCGCTGTATAAGCAGCTGCGGGAAACGTTCGGCTACTCGCCGGCCAACGCCACGGAACGCTATACGCCGGTGAGCTGCGATAGCCGCACGGCGGGATTGCTCAATATTGAACCCGGCCAGGCTCTGTTTCGCATTGAGCGCGTCGCCCGCGATCTGGATGATGTGGTGCTTGAATACAGCGTCACGCATACCCTTGACGCCAGCCTGTCGCTGCAAATCGCCACCAGCCAGAGCAGCATGAGCCAGCAGTGGGCCTGCACGATCGAGAAAGGGCGTTAATCCGCCTCCCAGGCGAGAATATCGCCTGGCTGGCACTCCAGCGCCTGGCAGATTTTTGCCAGCGTATCGAAGCGGATACCTTTCTGTACTCTGAAATCATCAGAAGCATAAGGATGCTGCAATTTGGAGTAATATCATCCACTACGTTTTGTATTTATACGCAGAAAATGGTTGGTAAATCATGATGCCGGGAGAACCCGGCTTTTTTACGTCCTGGAATAATCATTACCCCGGATACCAGAGCGCGCGAGGAAGAGGCGAAAAACTGAATCGTGGGTTGCTCGCGCGACGCCGGCTGACGGTTAAAGCATGCTGTTTCAGGGGATAATCCGCGCGGCTCTCAGCTGAGCGAACAGGCGGAAAAACATGTCGTCGGTGGCCTGCATTTCAGTGAAGCCCGCCCGGCGCAGTTTGCTGCCATCGCCAAACATGTCGTAGTTCCAGCCAAAGACGAAATCAGCAAATTTACCGTCGCTGAGCCTTAAGATGTCCGCTTCCACCAGACTCTGCCCGGCCAGTTCGCGCCAGTGCGAGCGGTAATCCACAAACAGCTGGTTAAATGACAGTCTGACCGGCGGGGCGGATGCCAGTTCAAACCAGCTCGCGATGCGCGGCCACAGCTCGCACCAGCGCCAGATGTCGCCGTTATTGACGTTGAACGCCTGGTTTTGCGCCGTTGGCGAGGTCGCGGCCCAGAGCGTGGCATCAGCCAGCAACCCGGCGTCCGTGTGATCGACAATGCTGTGCCAGGTTTTTTCCGAACCGGGGAAACGCAGCGGTAGATCCTGCGCTTTACATAGCGAAGCATAGATCGCGATGCTGAGTGCGAGATTCATGGCGTTGCCGGGCACCGTACTGCCGACCACGCCCGGCCTGATCGCGTTCCAGCGCCACGTTTTTCCGCGCTGGAAATGGCTGAGCCAGGTGAGCTGAGCGGCGTTAAATTCGGCCCCGGGTACGCCGGGATCGCTTTCACGCGCCGGGGTTTTGAACGGACCAAGATGCGCGCCGTACACTTTGTATCCCTGCATCAGGCTTACCGTCCGTAGCGGTGCGGTTTGCTCGATGTTGCTGACCAGGTTGCGCAGCATGGTGACGTTCGGTTCAACCATTTCCGCCCAGTTCCCGGCGTTGGCCCATGCGCTGTAAAAAATGTGGGTGACGCCGTTGAGCGAATGCAGTTTTTGCGCGCTGTGCTGCGCATCCAGTAAATCGACGTGAATGAAGGGAATGTTTTCCGGGTGGGACGATGCATGGCGGCTGAGGCCGATAACCTCCCAGCGATTGCGTAACAGCGTTTTCACCAGTTCTCTGCCAATAATGCCGCTGGCGCCGGCGACCAGGGCGATTTTGGGTTGCGGTATCTTATTCACGTTGCTTCTCCAGGGTGGGTGACAGAGGCAGTGTGGTATATTATTTTTTTCACGCATATCCCGTAAAACTGATGGCACTTATAAGCAGAATCATTAAATGAATAATAAGCTCAACGCCATTGCCACCTTCCTGCGCGTGGTAGAAGCGGGATCCTTTTCAGCGGCAGCCCGCCAGTGCGGAATGAAACAATCCGCCGTCAGTCAGCAGATCGCGGCGCTTGAGGAGGAGCTTGGGGTGGTGTTGCTGCACCGAACCACGCGTGCGATGGCGCTGACCGAGCAGGGAGAGATTTACCGGCGCGATATGCAGCTTTTGCTGGAAGCGATGTATGAAGCGGAAAGGCGCTTACAGCCAACCGATCGCCAGTGGCAAGGCCGGGTGCACGTGCAGCTGCCGAGCGGCCTGGGGCAGCTCTTTTTGCCGCATCTGCTGGCGCTGCAGAAAATGCACCCCGAGCTGCGTCTGACGCTTTCTCTTGATGACCGCATTGCCGATCTGGTTGCTGAAGGAGTGGATGTCGCGCTGCGGTTGAGCAGTGAACCGCCGCCGGGGAGTGCGGCGCGCGTGCTGGCGCGTATTGAAACTGCGCTCTTTGCCGCCCCCGGTTTTAAAACGGTGCATGCCGTCAGCGAGCTGGCCGCCCACCCGCACGTGCGGTTCAGCGGCATCGCGCAGGACGCGCCGCTGCGGCTGGTCTCGGGTGATAAAACGGTTGATATGAAAGTCAATACCGTGTTTCGGGCTAACACCAGCGAAGCGCTGCTGCAGGCGTTAGAGTCCGGCATCGGTATCGGCGGCATGCAGTTACCCCTTGCGGCCCACGCTTTGCAGTCCGGCAGGCTGGTACCGGTATTACCCGCCTGGCGATTACCCGATCGCGTTCTCTATGCGGTCTATCCTGACGCCCGCTTTATCCCACCGCGGGTAAGAAGTATTATCGACGTGATTGAACAATTGCTGCCTGAGATGACGGAGCGTGTCTGACGGTTGGTTTTTCTCCTGCCTCTACCGCGCGTAAAGTGACGAGCGTTGCTGCTGACAAAGGCGTCTTAATTATGAACCGCTATGAAAAAGAGTATCGGCAGTTGCTGGCAAATGGCGCTATCGCCTGGGCTGGCGAAGGTTATTCCCGGGCCAAAGAACAGCAGGAGCGCGTTTTTAGCTGGCTTCACTTACAGCACTATTTCCCCCAACCCGGCGCGCCTGTCCTTGAACTGGGGTGCGGGAATGGCGCGATGGCCGCGCAGTATTTTGCGGAACGAGGCTATTCGGTGTGGGGGATAGATTGGTCCGAAACCGCGATCCGATGGGCACAAAATCGTTTTCAGCAAGCGGGTCTCCCGGCAAATTTTTTTGTCGGAGATGTCCGCCATATTCATCAGTGTCAGGATGCGACGTTTGAGCTCATTGTTGATGGCAGCTGTGTGCATTGCCTGATTGACGATGGCCGCCACCTCTGCTTTGCCGAAGTCAGAAGATTACTGAAACCCGGAGGACGACTGGTGATCGGCTCCATGTGCGGAACCCCGCGTCATCCCGAGGATATTCTCGCGTACGATCCTATTCGCCATCATTTACTTAAAGAGGGCAAACCCTGGCGTACGTTGCGACCGCTCCAGGCCCTGCTGGACGAGATTCGGGCGGAGCAATTTACGGTTCTTGAGGTGAATATTAATGAGAACGCATGGTGGGATCATGCCACCGTGGTATGTAGAGTCGATTAACCTTCACGCCTCCCGTCCGCTCTGGCCTGGAGCGGACGGGGAGCTTATGGGTAAACGTGAACGTTCTGCCGCCGGCGACGGTGCCAGGCCCCTGATTCAGGCGCTCAGTACCGACGGGATCCAGACCGGCGTTAATGCAGTGCCTTCGCTATCGCGCTAAACATCAGCGAGGCTTCCAGCGGTTGGGCGCTGAAGGCGGGCTCAGCCTGCGGCCAGGTCGACCACTGGACGATGACCAGATTTTCCGCCTGATTAACCATTATCATCTGACCAAAAATGCCCAGCGCCCACAGCGAATGTTGAAGGGATGCCTGGGGAGCAGGTTCAACATTGGCCGCATTGGCCGGCACTTCATTGTTCCACCACTGGTAGCCGTAAATACCGTGTGGATGCGCCGCGGACACCGAGCCTGCCGCCCGAGTCCAGCGTGATGACTCGGCAACCCAGTTTTCCGGCAAGATCTGCTCGCCGTTCGGCAGCAGGCCGTTATGCAGAATGAACTCACCGAAGCGCCCCCAATCCTCTAACGTGGCGTTAAAGCCGTGCGCGCCCACATCGTGCTCACCTTTTGTGTAGGCATGCCACACGCCGTCGCTCGCCATACCGTAGGGTTGCCAGATACTTTTTTCCAGATATGCCGCCAGCGTCATGCCGGTGGCGCGTTCCAGCACATCCCCCAGCAGCCATGCGCCGCCGGAGGAGTAAGACCAGTTCTCGCCGGCAGGATGCGCGCGGCGCAGGCCGGACACCAACTGACGTACGCAGTCATAGGCGCCGGGTCTGGCTTCACACTCGGTAAGCCGGGCGAAGTCCGATTGCGGATTAGTGTAGTCCTCATTCCACGCCACCCCGGAGGTGTGGCTAATCAGCTGCTTCAGGGTCACACCGTCCCAGGCGGTGCCTTTCAGGTCGGGTTCATACTGGGTGATGAGATCGTCGAGCGAGTGAATTTTGCCCTGTTTAATCGCCACGCCCACCAGGGTGGCAACCACGGATTTGCCCACCGAGCGCGATGTCCAGAGAGTGGTGTCGGTATTGCCTTCTGCCAGATATTTCCAGGCCACTTTGCCATTTTTCAGCACCAGCATGCCGCTGATGTTCTGGCGCCGCAGGTAATCCTGCAGATTCCAGGTTTGGCCGTTCACCCGATAGCTTGCGTCGGTTAAGCGTTTCGCCGCGGCCTGCAACGGCACGGCATTACCGTGATGAAACACATCGCCAGCGTAATTGCGGTAGTCGTTACGAAAGCCGATTACCCGGTCGGTCTGGCTCCAGGTGAGCATGTTGTGGGGATCCGGAAGCGGCGCATCAAAGGGGGCGGGACAGATGCTGAGTTCGGTGCCGGTACAGGCGGCCTGCGCGGCGGGCGCCAGCAGGACGCTGCAGAGACTGATAACAACGCCAGACAGCAGGCCAGGGTTAAACACTTTGCTTTTCATATTTTTACTCGTTCAGCTCAGGAAGGTGTTCAGCTTAAAAAAACGCGGCCTATAATAAAAAACGCATCATGGGGGAAAATCCCCCACAACAACTGAATGGAGGGCCGTATGCCGAGCCTGATATATTCTTTTGCCCAGCTGGAGGCCTTCACCGCCGTGGTTGAGTGCAAAAGCCTGGCGAAAGCGGCGCGCCAGCTGGGCAAGGACCGGACGACGCTGCGCGATTTAATTGAGTTCCTCGAAGATGGCCTGGGGTATGCGCTGTTCCTGCGCGAAGGGCGAAGCCTGCGCCTGACGCCGGAAGGTGAGCAGCTGCAGCGGCAGGCGCACCTGCTGATGCGCCAGGTGAAAGCGTTTGAAGCGTTTGCCAGGGCGGTGCCGAACAGCGCCACGCAGGACATGACCCTGGTCTACGATCCCTTTACCCCCAGAACGCTGCTGCAGGGGCTGATTAGCGCTATGGCCCAGCGCAACGTTCGTCTGAGTCTGATAAACGCGTCGCGCGACGAGGCGGAAAAGCTGCTGGCGAGCGGGCAGGCCGACCTGGGGATCTGCCAGGCGCGCCATCGTAGCGTGGGAGACGCTATGGAGTGGCGCGCCTTAGGGGCAATCGAGATGGATTTTTACGCCGCCGAAGCGCTTTTTCCCGGCGCTAAACAACCGCTATCCCTGCTGGAACTTTCGCTGGCGCCGCAGGTGATTATGCACCCGGATACTGACGAGCCCGTGGCCCGCCGTCTGCAAATTTCAGGACATACCATCTTCACCAACGACCTGGAGATGCTGCGCGGCCTGCTTGAACAGGGCTGCGGCTGGGGATTCTTGCCGACGCACATGAATGCGGCGCGCTGGAAAAACGTCACAACCTTGCGCACCGAAGTCGGCAATCAGGGGATCGGCCAAACGATGGTCACTATCTGGAAGCCAGGCAACGACAGGCGGGCGCTGGTAGCTGACACGCTGGACTTGTTGCCGGCATTGTGGTGAAAGCCGGGCCTCGCTGCTGGCATTTCGGCGACAGGGCGAGGCGTAAATCGATAAATACGCTACCTTGCAGAGCTATTGAGCAGACGAAAATTTTGCCGCGATCGCTTCAGCCGTGGGCTGTATGCCGCCCAGACTCCACTGTTCCGGCTCATGCTCATCAATGCGAACCCAGACTGAACGACGGAACTCGGGATCGCCTTTCCCTTCAATTTCGACAATCAGATCGGTCATGCGGCGTAAGAGCTCTTTTTTTTGCTCCGGATTCATCATTCCTTTAATGGTTTGTACATTGACGAAGGGCATTGTATTCTCCTTAGTAATCTAGGTCTAAAATTCATACTCAGATTAGGGGGCGAAAACGAACATGTCAAAAAATAATTCAGTTCCGTACCTGTTACCGGAGCTTTGCGGACTTTCTGCGGCAGCGGAAATCCTGGGAGATCAATGGGTTTTGTTGATTTTAAGAGAGGCTTTATACGGCGTGACCCGCTTTGAAACGATCCGCTCGCATACAAAAATGCCTAAACAGACGCTGGCAAACCGGTTAAAGAAAATGACGGAACTGGGTTTACTGAGCAAAACGCCCTATCAGGAAGAAGGGGCGCGCGAACGTTATGAGTACATCCTTACGCCAAAAAGCCGCAGCCTGGCGCCGATCCTGTTTTCCCTGATGGCGTGGGGGCATAAAAATATCCTGCATGATGAACCTCATATTGCGCTGATAGATAAAGAGAGCGGAGATTTCGTCCACAATGCATTTGTGACGACGAAGGGCACCGTTGTTGAACCTCGGAACATCCAGATAGTGGCTGTGAACGTTAACCAGCCTTAGCGCAGGTGATAAAAACCGCAACCCCGTTTTCTGCTTTCTGACGGCAAACGTTGTCAGCTTGATCGCGGTGGCGTAATATACGAAACATATATAAAACGTTACGGTACGTATAAATGGGCATTGTAAAAATTTCCGACCTGCTGCACGACGATATTCGTGACGCCAGTAAGGCGATGTCGCGTTCGGTCAACGCCCAGGCGGAGTACTGGATCCGTCTGGGTATGATGAGCGAACTCTATCCCGAACTTAACCATCAGCAAATCAAGCTGATGATGCTCAAGTCCGGCTCTGACCGGTTGCTGGAGGTGATCAATGCTATCAATTCCCATTAAGACCGCGGACGAACTGGCCAGACAGCGCCGCGCAGGTGAGCTGTTGGCTTCGGTTTTCGACATGCTGGATACCTTTATTCAGCCCGGGCTCTCCACCATGGCCATCAACAACCGGGTGGAGGATTTTATCGTCAACGATCTGCATTCCCGCCCCGCCAGCAAAGGGCAGTATGATTTCCCCTACGTGCTGAATACGTCGATTAATGAAGTGGTTTGTCACGGTATGCCAAAGGAGAGCGAACATCTGAAATCCGGCATGATTGTGAACGTGGATATTACGCTGGAAAAAGAGGGGCTGATTGCCGATTCCAGCAAAATGTACCTGATTGGCGACGTTTCGCCGCTGGCCCGTCGGCTGGTGCAGAAAACCTACGAAGCGATGTGGAAAGGGATCAAGGTTGTCAGGCCGGGCGCGACGCTGGGCGATATCGGCCATGCGATCCAGACTTATGTCGAAAGTAACGGTTATAGCGTGGTCAGAGAGTATTGCGGCCACGGCGTCGGGAGAGAGATGCATGAAGATCCCCAGGTTCTGCACTATGGCGCGCCGGGGACCGGGGCCGTGCTTAAAGAGGGGATGGTATTTACCATTGAACCGATGGTGAATCAGGGCGACAGCCGAATTAAAACCAAAAAAGATGGCTGGACGGTGGTCACCCGCGATAAAAAGCTGTCCGCGCAGTGGGAGCATACCGTTGCGGTTACAGCCGATGGATTTGAAGTCCTGACCCTGCGTAAAGGGGAAACCATCCCTGACTAACCGACCAACAGGTTTCAGCTATGCTGCTGAAACCTGTGTGTCCCCCTCCCGGGAGACTACATGGCCGTTTCTTTACGGCCCATATAGCGCTCTTTCAATAACGCCCCGGCTACGCCGACATCCAGGAATGGGGATGGCGGCATAAAGTTTGCCTGGCCGAGCGACTGCATGGCGGCGATCAGCGGGTTGTCTTGCCCCATCGCCAGATCGGCAAGAAGCGTCCCGGCGATGGTTTGTTTGGATACCCCGGCTCCGTTACAGCCTCCGGCTGTCCATACCTTCGGCGCAAGCTCTCCCCAGACCGGCGCGCCGTTGCGGGTCACGCTGATAGTCCCGGACCAGGTTCGCTCCAGCGGCACATCCTGCAGCTGCGGATAGGCCGTGTGGAACAGCGCCAGATGCTGGCGCGCGGCGCTGGCGGTCTGTCCGGCAGTAATTACTCCCCGCAATGCCGGATCGACATGCTGGCGGACCAGAAAACGATGATCGTGGGTATAGCGTAGCGTGGCGCCGGCGATCGCATTGACCGGCGTTAATCCCCAGCTTTCCATTGCCGGCAGACGCTGGCGCTGTTCAGGGGTGAGCGGGGCGGTAATGCTGGCGTAGGTCGCCATTGACGCCTGGCGGCTCACGGTGGGCGAGAGTTCGCGGGAGAGCGCGTTGGTCGCCAGCATCGCCTGGTCGGCGCGGATCGTGCCCTGCAGCGTCGTCACCCTGACGCCGCCGTTTTCCTGGCGCATAGCCAGCGCCGGGGTTTGATGGTAAACCGTGACGTTTTCCGGCAGATGACGCGCGAGGCCCGCAATCAGTTTCGCCGGGTTCACCAGAATACAGCCGGGGGTGTAAATTCCTTTGCTGTAGAGGCGGGTTCCCAGCTTCTGGTACAGCGCTTCGCCGTCCAGCAGGCTGTAAGGCTCCTGCATCAGCTGCAGGTTATCCACATACTCCTGCATAATGGCTTCGCTGGACGGATCTATCTGGCAGTGGTATTTCCCGACGTTTTCCCATTCGCAGGCAATCTGGTGCTCGGTCACCGTTTCATCGAGCAGGCGGATCCCCTCCTGGAGCAGGGCGCGGTAATCCTGCGCTTTTTTCAGCTCGGCGGTAGAGCTGCCGATATTGTGCGGCAGGCCGATGATAAAGCCGGAATTTCGCGCCGAGGAGCTGGTCGCGGCGCATTCGGCGTCGATGAGCACGATGTTCAGCTGCGGATTGAGGTTGGCTAGCCTGCGGGCAAAGCTTACGCCGGCATAGCCGGAGCCGATAATCACCCAGTCAGCTTTAATGTCGCCGCTCAGCGAGGGCTGTCGATAAAGATCTTCTTCATTAAGCGGCCATCCCACCTGATTTTGATTGAAAGGCACTGATGCAAATCTCACGGTTAATCTCCCTGTGGAAAAAACACCTGCAGAGCAGGTGTGAATGGGGTTGCCGCTCTCCGCGTTTTTGGTCTGGAGTGTGAGTCGGCAAGCGCCAGGGCAGCGTCTGAAGAATCATCACGCTGAATGATAATCACCTGGACAACAATTCAGCAGAATAACAAGGAACAGGCAAAATAACACCTCTTGATGTAGGGGTATGCGGTTTTCTCTGGCCTGCGATATCACCCTGACGATTCACTACGGCAGCGAGTCGGCTACCTGGTTATTCCTTTCCTCTAACCCTGCAAGATACCGCATAAGATATTGCTGTGGATCATGATCGCATGACCAACATCTCTATAAGGTTATTTCTTCCGTAGAGGGAATTTTGACCAACTGGTAAAATATAGCCTCTCCGCGCTCCTCTCTATAAAGAAATCCTGCCCTTTCATAGGATTTTTCAGCTTTTAAACTTCGCTTCCTACAATATGTATTAGGAATTTTCTTACGGATGAGTCCTAATATTTCACAAGCGCATCGATCTTTTGCAATTTCATGAAATACATGGTTTTATTAATTTCGTAATGTTATCGATGAAATTTTTTTTTAAGTTGTGCATATGTTTTTATAAATTATTGGTAATATTTTTACATACATTGTCGTATTAAACTGCTTTTGCGAGATTTTATCCTGCAAATTATTTTTTAATGAAATTATTAGCTCGTAATGACCAATATGGTAGATGCATATGTTCAATTGCAAGCTTTTTCAAGTTAGTATGATTTCGCTGTCAGGAATACACATAACTCAAGAGGATGTAGCGGTGTTTTGTCAGCATAAATATGCGTTATTATCTTCTGGTGTTATTTTCAGGATGGTTATCCAGTAACTTTTAATATAACGGAATGTATTATGAAAATTAGCAAAATTGCATCTGCTGTTGTTCTCACTATGGGTGTCGCCTCTTTCGCAGCTCAGGCCGATCAGGGAAGCGGCAAGGTGACTTTCTGGGGTTCCATTATTGATGCACCATGCTCAATCAAAAATGGTTACGGCGATCAGCGTATTGAACTGGGTCAGATTTCCAATACTCATTTAGATAACGGCGGTATTTCCACTCCTCGTCCGTTCGACATTGAGCTGGAAAACTGTTCTTTTGAGACGGATTCCAACGGCGACCAGCTGTTTAACACCGTTAAAGTGACCTTTGCTGGCGGTAATGTTCCGGGAGATATGAGCATGCTGGCAATTTCCGGTCAGGCTGCGGGAGCTGGCGTACGTATTGAAGATGGTTCTGGTCAACCCGTGAAATTATTGGTACCGACTAGCGGCCGCGGCCTGGGTATTGGCAACAATACTCTAAGCTTTAGTGCTTACCTTGAAAAAATCTCTACCGTTACCAACGTCACTCCGGGTGATTTTGAAGCGGTGACCAACTTTACCCTGGCTTATGAATAAGGTGAGTCCTGTTCTCATGTAGCTTTATTCGGGCTGCGTTTGCAGCCCGATATTCAGGAGCACAGTAATGGTAAAAATATCGCGTTTTCTGATCTTGAGTGGGTTATTAAGCATATCACCCTTGTCTCTGGCAGCCGATCAGGGGCGGGGTCTGGTTACGATGAATGGTCAAATTCAGGAGTCGGCCTGTTCTATTCATACCAACGATGCCTGGCAGGAAATACCATTCGGCGTGATTTCGTATAACGATCTCAATCAGGAAGGCAAGGCGGTCATCAAACCCTTCTCAGTACGACTGGTGAATTGCTCACTGGAACGGAGCAGCGGTGGCTTATGGCAAAGCGTAAATATCACCTTTAGCGGGGAAACCGAGGTATTTCGCCCGGATATTTTTAAAGTCAATGGCGAGGCCCAGGGGCTTGGGCTGCGTATTCACAATCAGGCTGGCGATGTGGCTCGCGATGGAATACCGATGCCAGCCGTAATGATACAAAATGAAAACAATGAGTTACGTTACTTATTATCGTTAGTACGCGGCGGAAAAACGTTGTCAGAAGGCGACTGGTACGGAATTATTCGTTTCATGGTGACCTATCAGTAACGGAAAATATGAATGATAAAAATAGATGAAAGACTCATCTAAATTATTTCCGGAATTGACATCTCCCACCGGTGAATTCTACCAGGAAAAATGGATTTTAAAAAATGAAAAAAAGCAGACCACCAGCTTTTTACCTGCGACGACTGGGTATTTACATTGCTATTGCCATTTTGGGTTCTACATCACCGGTAGTGGCGGTAGAGTTTAATATTGATATTCTGGACTCAGAAGACCGGGAAAATATCGATTTGTCGCGCTTTTCCCGCGCTGGTTATATCATGCCCGGAAGCTACACGCTCAGCATGCGCTTAAATGAGCACGGTATTTCTGACCAGGAAATCTCTTTTATTGAAAGATCCCGTGGCGATGAAGTGGTTGTTGAAACCTGTCTGACGCCTGCGCAGGTAGAGCTTCTCGGTCTGCGGGAAGACGCGCTTAAAATGGTAAAGTGGCTCGATGAAGGGCGTTGCGCTGATTTTTCCGCTCTTGAAGGCGTCGTCCTGCGCGGCGATCTGTCAGAATCCTCCCTGCAAATCGCGGTCCCCCAGGCCTGGCTGGAATATCAGGATGCTTCGTGGCTGCCTGTTTCCCGCTGGGAAGAAGGTATTCCCGGGATGTTGGTTGACTATAACCTGAATACCAATGTCACCTTGCCGCGTCAGGGTAATCAGAGCCAAAGCGCCAGCATCAGCGGTACGACGGGTGTCAATTTGGGCCCCTGGCGTCTGCGGGGGGATTATCAGGGAAGCTATTACAATACAACCGGCCGCTCGGATAAAAATTCACGTAATTTTGACTGGAGTCGTTTCTACGCCTATCGCGCATTACCTGGAATGATGTCAAAACTCACCGTCGGTGAAGACTACCTCTCTTCCGACCTCTTTGACTCATGGCGCTATACCGGTTTGTCGCTGGCGAGCGATGAAAGCCAGCTGCCGCCTAAGCTTCGGGGCTACGCGCCTGAAGTATCCGGTATTGCCCGTACCAATGCCAAAGTAACGGTCAGCCAACAGGGCAGAGTCATCTACGAAACGACGGTTGCCGCTGGCCCGTTTCGTATTCAGGAACTCAACAGCGCGCTGACCGGACGCCTGGATGTGCGGGTTGAAGAGCAGGATGGATCCGTACAGACATTCGCGGTTGAAACGGCTCAGGTCCCTTATCTGACGCGTCCCGGCCAGCTGCGCTATAAAATGACCACCGGTCGCCCGCGCGATTATAACCACAGCACCCAGGGGCCATACTTTGCTACAGGCGAACTCTCATGGGGTCTTACTAATGCGTGGTCGCTGTACGGCGGCGGCATCATTTCTCAGGATTACAACAGTCTGGCGTTGGGCGCAGGTCGTGATATGAACGCCTTCGGGACACTTTCTGCTGACGTGACTCATGCCAGCGCGCGTTTCCCGGATGATAAAAACAGGCAAGGGCGATCCTGGCGCCTGAGCTACTCCAAACGTTTTGATGAAATCAATAGTGAAGTGACGTTTGCCGGCTACCGTTTTTCTGAGCGCAACTATCTCACCATGGGTGAATATCTGGATATGCGCTATCGGGAAGGCTACGTCGGGAACAGCAAAGAGCTTTATACCCTCCAGGCGACCAAAAATTTCGCAGACCTGCGCCTGTCGACGCACATCAACTGGTCGCATCAGACTTACTGGAACCGCCCGGCAACCGATCGCTACAGCGTGTCGCTGAATAAATATTTTGACCTCGGCGACTGGCGGCATCTGTCGTTGTCCCTCAACGCCGCCCGCAGTGAATTTAACGGGCGTAAGGACGACAGCGCCTATATCGCACTGACGATGCCGTTTGGATCGGGAACCGTTGGCTATAACGGCAGCATGAGCCGCGACCGCTATACACAAAATGCCAGCTGGAGCCAAAGGCTGGATAACAACGACTATTACAGCATCAACGCCGGCAACAGCGTCGGCGGTGGGGAAGGAACTCGCAGCCAGATGAGCGGCTACTACTCGCACCTGGGCAATATGGCGGATGTCACCACCAACTTTAACTGGGCGCAAAGCCAGTACTCCTCGTTTGGTATTTCCGCCAGCGGCGGTATGACCGCGACCGCTGAAGGCGTGGCGCTGCACCCTGGTGGGGTACAGGGTGGGACTCGTCTGATGGTCAGTACTGATGGGGTAAGCGGTGTTCCGGTGGGCTTTCAGGGCCATACCAATGCTTTTGGCATCGCGGTAATCCCTGGGGTGCCAAATTACTATCGAACCCGCGCTGAGATTGACGTTAATCGTCTGCCAGACGATGTCGAGTCTGGCGGAACGCCGGTTGTTGAACTCGCCCTGACTGAAGGGGCCATCGGGTTCCGTCGTTTTGATGTGCTGAAAGGCTCTAAGGTCGTGGCCATCCTCAGCCAGGAAGATGGGCGCCATCCGCCATTCGGCGCCACGGTACATAACGCAAAAGATCGCGAACTGGGGATGGTCAGCGACAGCGGACTGGCCTGGTTGACCGGCGTGAATCCGGATGAACGCTTAACCGTGCACTGGAGTGGTTCCGCTCAGTGTGAAGTCGTACTGCCACGGGTTATCCCTGCACAGCAGCTATTGCTGCCGTGCAAGCCGGTCACTCGCGGCTGAGAAAGTGAATGGTGATGTAATGAAAAGCAAAAAGATAGCGATGACGATAGTGCTGGCAAGCCTGGCGGCAGGTCTGGTTAACGAAGCCGGGGCAGCGATTGCGCTGGACAGAACGCGGGCGATTTTCCCCGGTTCGGAAAAGAGCATTTCCCTGAGTATTACTAACGACAGTACGTCAATGCCGTACCTGGCGCAGGGATGGATTGAGGATGAACACGGGAAAAAAATCAGCGGTCCTCTGGTGGTTGTTCCGCCGCTGCAGCGTCTTGAAGCGAAAGGGAAGAGCATGATGCGTATCAACGCCATGGCGGATGCCGCGATGTTACCTCAGGACAGAGAGAGCATTTTTTATTTCAACGTGCGCGAGGTGCCGCCAAAAAGCGAGCGACCCAACGTGATGCAGCTGGCGTTACACACCAAAATAAAATTGTTCTATCGCCCCAAAGCCATTCTGCCGGAGAAGTATAGCCGCTGGGATAACCAACTGGTGCTGCATAAAGTGAACGGCGGTTATCGGGTAGAAAACCCGACGCCCTATTACATGACGGTGATCGGGATTACCGCTGCGCCGAAAGTGGCGGTGGCCAGCGGATTTCAAACGGTGATGGTACCGCCGAAGTCCACCTCGATGGTCAATAGCGCGCACTATACCGTGCCGCATGTCACCACGATTAACGACTTCGGCGGTAAGCCAACCCTGCGGTTTAGCTGCAGCGGTAACATCTGCCAGGCTGCGGATACCCCGGCAAGCTGATGGACGCCGAAGCTGAACACAGGAGAAGCCTGATGAAACAAGGATTTGGTCATACCACCCTCATGTTGTGGCTTTTGATGGCTGGAGTCGTTTCCGCGGCGAGCGCCGCTAACTGGGATACCGATGGCCTGAATGGCGGTATTCGCGCAAGCGGAACGCTTGTTGCGTCACCGTGCGCGCTGCTGCCTGAGTCGGCAGAACAAGAGATCGATTTGGGCAGCACCGTTGCCTGGGGACTGGAACGGCCGGGTAGCGTTACGCCATCAGTACTGGTGTACATCAAATTAGATCGTTGCCCGGGAGAATACTCGTTTATGCGCGATCGCCAAATGATGCGCGGCGCCACGATGTTAAACGGACAGTCTGCGGTAAGACTGACTATCTATGGGGAAGCCGAACCGATGGATGACCGCTTTTTCCGGGTGCATGGTGGCGTAGAAGGGGTCGCGTTGCGCCTTAGCGACCGACAGGGAGAACTCTTACGACCCGCGATCCAGAGTCGACCGCAGATTCTCTATCCGGGACGCAACGATTTGGTGGTGCAGGCACAGCTATGGCGTCTTCCCGCGCCGCTGATGGCTAATGAATGGCGCAGCGTGGTGAATATCGGCCTGGAGTACGAATAATGAAAAAAAATATCGTGCGCGTACTCAGCCTGGCAAGCTTTCCTCTGATGCTTTCGCTGGCTGGGGTGTCGGTTACTCATGCCGATACTGACGTTCATTTCTCCGGGAATCTGATTGCCGACCCTTGTGAATTACACGTGGATTCGGAAGATCAGATTGTCGATTTTCGTAACGTGCCTTCTAAGACATTTATGAAATATCCCCGCAGCGAACGCGAGCGTTTTTCAATCTGGTTGACGGAGTGCGATCTGTCGCTGGGCGACACGGTGACCGTAACCTTTATGGGAACTGAGGATAGCGCTCAGCCAGGGCTATTCGCCGTCAGCGGAACGGCGAGTGGTATTGCCATTGCGCTGGAAGATGAGAACGGTACGCCGGTAAAACCCAATGTCCCTATGCGGCCGGCAGCATTGAAGGCGGGAGATACTTTTTTAAATTTTCAGGCCTTTATTTCCGCACCAGTACATCATCTGGTCAGAGAAGGAGATTTTGAATGCGTCACCACTTTTCTTCTGGAATATGATTAAAACCCGGGCTGATGAGTTATTACTGCTTTACGCAAAATGTCAGTTGGTTAACTTTTCTGGGCTGCTATTTATTCATGGATCAAATAACCATTTGAATGTTCTTTATAAGAATCTGCTTGCTTCCTGTTGCTTTATTTTCAGGAAAGAAGGCATTAATAAGTCATATACTGGAGTGCATTAAATAATGTTTAAATCAGGATGTATAGCAGCGATCATCGCAGGTACATTGTTAACGGGTTGCGTAGCAAAAAAAATTCCGTCACAGGTTACCCCAGCAATGGAGTCCGTGGAGCCTCCAACGACCTCCGAGGGGGATGTGGATATGGTTCAGTGCGAAAAAGAACTCCGGGCGCTGGAATCAATTAATCATATTCAACATGTCGATCTTAAATCACGTTTTGAGCGAGTGATGAGCGGCGCTTCAGGCTACACCAATGTAAGAAGTTCAGTTAATCCTGAAACGCGTAATGCCATTGATGCTTTGTATAAGTTTCAGGCGGTAAAATTATGCTCGGAGGTCCGCGCCGAAATGCTCAATAGCCTCGCCGTGAAGCCAACGGGTGAGAATATTTAATGGATCGTAGAGCAGGGAACGTTTTGGTCCTGATGATGGGTATCGTTTTGATTTCATCTTCACGGGCGGATGTGTTGAACTATGCTCGTGAATGGACGTCACGCAATGACGAAAATAAAGCCATTACATCCCCGTCTCAGCCACAAGCGGAGGAAGACAAATCTTCTGCGCCGCTTCAAAAATCTGCTGTACAGCGATCGCTGCCCGGTGAGAAATCTAAAGCTCCGCCTCCGGCGGCAACAAGAAAAAAAAGAGTACCACCGGCTGTTGCCGCCGATAAGCGAATGACATCACCTGCGATTACGCCTTCTAAACCGACGGATAAGCAGGCGCCAACGGTAGCGGAAGACCGGGACAAGTTAGTGGCTGGGGCCAGTAAGAATCCCTCTTTACCCGATCCCCAGATTTTAGGGCGCTGGTTTAAGGCATTAAGGCAACATGCGTCACTGAGTCCCGCAGAGATTGATTTACGCGAAAATTTCCAGCTATCGCGCAATGAGGTAGAGAGATTGAAGGCTCAACTCGCTTTGCGACACCGGGAAGTACAGCAGCAGTTCGTTGCCCTCCAGGCGGCTTCTGAACAGCTCGCCGCGGCAATGGAGAACAATGGCAAGCAACAACAGGAGCTCCAGGCGCTCACCGTGCGTGCCAATCAGCTGGAAGAGAAAAATGCGCAGTGGCAAGTAGTAACCAGAAAATTGCAATCGAGCCTTAAGCAAGCACAGCATCCCGCACTGCCGGCAACCGACGATGAACTGGCCGATTTTGCCGCCGGGATGGCGATGGGGTTTGACATTTTGGGCGTACTCGAACAGCGGAATGAACAAGATGTTCATGTTGATAAGGCGGCCTTTCTGGCCGGCATTAGCGAAACGATACGCGGCGAACGCCGGTTATCTCAGGAGGAATTTGAGCGCCATCTTAACCGCGCCAATCAGCGAGTCGAGGTTGCGATGCACAAGATCAAGCAGCAAAAGGAAGCGCGGGATAACGCATGGCTGGAGAAATTTCGCCAGGAGGAGGGCATACAAACTGCGGGTGAGCAGGCCTGGTATAAAGTCATCCATGCGGGTGAGCCGCTGTTCGAGGATGAGCACTCTGAAGCGGCGCTAACCATTTCGGTCAATCGCCGTCTGTCAGATGGTACCGTGATTGCGGACACCGATCTGACGGGTCTGGTATTACAGGAAAAGTTGTCCGATCTTCCTGAATGGCTTCAGATTGTGGTGAAGGATATTCGTCTTCATGGTGAAGCAGAGTTAGCCGTTAAGGTTGATGAGTATGGCGATCCTCGAAAATACGGGAATTATATTGAACATTGGCGCATCCGGGTAATTGAATTGCATGCAATGTAAATAATTTCAGTAAAAATTTACGTTACTTTTAAAATATAGCTCGCATGGCCGAGAGAGTGAGTGGGGCATCAATTGTATAATTATTTTAGTGTTTATTTATGTAGAGATATTAATTGTTCGGGAAAGAGGAGAAAATATGATGGATGACACCAGAGGTACCTATTTGCCGGTTTATGTGGCAACTGAGAATAATTATTTTTCTCAGGGGGTGGTCTTTCTCCTTGAGGAGTTATTTGAGGATGAGTTTAGCGGCAATATTACCGTATCCTTAGTCAAAAAATTGCAGGAAGCCGATCTCATTGTGCAAGTGCAATCTCCTGGGGAAAAAGCCTTTGACTGGGTCGATTGTCAACGATTTCGCGCCCACAATGACTATAAATTTAAGCTCCTCAAGAAAAAGTGGTTAAGCGTTTATCCACGTAGTGAACACTATGATAAAAACTTTCATTGCCCGGTTGTTAGTTCAGTTCTCGCGATGAGGAACTCAGTGGCGACCATCCGGCGCAAACTGTTCATGCTGTTTTTCGCCGATCTCATGTGCGGGCCTCCTGACTTACGTAAACCAAATTGTAATAAATGTCCTGGTCCCTACCAGTTGACATGGCGTGAACAGCTAATGCTAGGCTATTTGAGCCAGGGCTTAGGCCACGATGAAATTTCTCGCAAAATGGGCTGTAGTATTAAGGCGCTCAGTGGCTATCGACGCTCGATTATGCGGAAAGTCAATATCACCAGATACAGTGATTTCGTTTCGTGGCTGGGTACCAAATCGGTTTCTGATAAATATGCTGAGGTTGTTAATAATCACGAACGTGATGCGGATGAAGATCAGCTAATATGGAAAACCACGTTGTCCGGTGATATGGAGAGACAGCTCGATGATAAAGAGCGAGCTTTACAAAGTATAAAACGCTTGACCAAAAAACGGTTACGAAAAAGCGAACTGGATGATGAGGTATGGCTGACAACGCGAGAAATAGCCAATGAGATGGATATCAGTATCTACAGCATGCGTTATTTATTATGCCAGATGGAATCAAACGGTAAAGTGATCAGTATCAAAACCGGAAAAGGGAGAAGTCATACTCTCCGCTGGAAGCTGGCAAGTTAATTCTTGTCCAGGACAACTGTCTCGGCTAATAAGCAGGGGCGAAAATGAATATTAATAATGGGTGGGGTGCAAATTTAGGAATGTTCATCATGCCATTTCTGAAAATGGGTCTCCCCCTTAAAAACGCATATGTACAGATAGACATAAAATGTAAATTATCTGCTAGATGAAATAACTCTGGTCCTGTAAGTGATACGACAGGTGAAAGTATGAAACTTAAATTAACGTCTTTTCTGGGTATTCTACTGTTTACCGGAAGCCAGCATTCAGCTCAGGCTGCATTATCTGTGGAACGCTCCCGGGTTATTTTCAATGAAGGGGAGAAATCTGTCGGATTGAGCGTGAAAAATAATAATACGCAGGATCCCTATCTCGCCCAGGGGTGGATGGAAAACGAGAAAGAAGAAAAAATAAACGGCCCTCTGATGATTTTACCGCCCGTACAGCGTATTGAGCCCGACGGTAGAACGATGATCAGGGTACAGCAGGTTGCGGATGCCTCTTCACTGCCCAACGACAGAGAAAGCGTATTCTGGCTTAACTTACGCGAGATCCCGCCAAAATCCGACAAGCCTAACGTTCTGATGCTGGCTATGCAGACGCGAATGAAAGTGTTCTGGCGACCAAAGGGGATTAAGGTGGATCCCCTGCTTGATGCGGTGCCTGGCGTAGAAACGCTGACCCTCGCTCGTAAGGGGGACCGCTATGAGGTTAATAATCCGACACCGTACCATTTTTCATTTGTTGAAGCGCGTGACAGCCTGAACGGAAAAGCGCTGGACGATTTCGAGCCCGTGATGGTTTCTCCAAAAGATAAAGCGGCGCTGACGCTACCCACCTTGCGGTTGGGAAATAATCCGACGCTGATGTTTATTAATGATTATGGCAGCGCGCGATTATTACCGTTTACCTGCACCGGGACGCTGTGCCGGGCGGGAAAAGTGGCACTACCAAAGGAAGGCTGATATGACGCGCCAACACTCAATAACATCCCGAGCGTATCTGATGATGGCTGGAGCCTTACTGCTTTTTCCCGGCGGACAGGCAAAGGCCGCTGAAGGAGATACCACCACTATCACCGTCAACGGCACCCTGATCGATGGGCCGCAGTGCGTTATTGACAGTAACAACACCGTAGACGTGAAGTTTGGTGATGATCTGATTACTCGTCTGGTAGACGGAGTGAATTATAAGAAAGAGATTCAATATGGCCTTACCTGTACTGGCCTGAACAGTAATGCCCTCAAACTGACGATTCGAGGGTCTCTGGCGAGTTTTGGCAGCGGTCTTTTGTTGACCAGTAAAGGGGGCCTGGGCATACGCCTGTACAGCGGAAGTGCCGGCACCACGCTCATGACTCCCGGCAATTATGTCAACTTCAATGGCACAGCCAATAAACCCAGGCTGTGGGCCGTACCCGTGGCTCAGAATAACGCCACGCTTACCGCAGGTCCGTTTTTCGGCACAGGCACCATGGTCATTGACTACCAGTGACGCGAGAGGAGAGAGACATAGTGACCCCCATAAATCTGCGTGGCCTGGTGCTTCCCCTTACGTTGTGCTTTGGCACCAGCGCGCTGGCCGACGCAACGGTTAACTTTAGCGGCACCTTAATAGAAGCGCCTCCGTGCGTGGTACATAACAATAACGTTATCACCGTCAACTTTGGCAACGAGGTGATGACCACCCGTATCGACGGGACGCAATACCGGAAGCTGATTGATTTCGATTTAGATTGCTCCATGGCGGTATCGTCAAAACAGAAAGTGCGCATAACGGGGACAGCGGCAAGCTTTGACAGCACGGCGCTGGCGGGAGGTCAAAGCGGGCTGGGCATCGCCCTGTACAATGGTGATACCCGCCTTAACGTTGGCACCTGGCTAAATTTCACCGACCCCAATATCCCCAAGCTTTACGCCGCCCCCATCAAACAAAGCGGAGTGACTCTGAGCGGTGGGCCGTTCAGGGTCATGGCTTCGCTTGTCGTGGAGTATCAGTAAATGGCGCAGGGAAACAACATGATGAAATTGAGCGGATATGCCCCCTTGCTGTTGGTCGGCCTGATGATGACGTCATCTCTTCAGGCGGCAGACCCGGAAAACCTCGAGTTTATCGGCACTCTGGTGACGCCACCGGCTTGCTCAATAAGCGAAGGCGGCCCTGTGTATGTGGATTTCGGTGATGTCCGAATAAAAAAAATCGTAGAGGGAAAATACCGTGAAACCGTTCCACTAACCCTGAAATGTGAAGACAGCACCCTTGCATGGCAGCTGCGGCTTAGCGTACGCGGTAACGCGGCCGGGTTTGATGCCGACAATGCCACCGTGGTGACCCCTGAGCAGGCCAATCTTGGCGTGAAAATCTACCAGAACGGCCAGCCGTTTAAGCTGGACGAGGCCATCAACATCAATAGCGTGACGCTGCCGAGTATTGAAGCACTCCTTGTTCAGCGCAACGGGGTGGAGTTGGTGGAAGGATTATTTAGCGCCACCGCAACCCTGCGGGCCGAATACCAGTAACGCTATTTTATGCACAGGAGAGTGCAGGTGAAGAAAAAGCTATTTCAGGCAGCCTTAGCGGCAGCCATGATCGTGCCGGTTTCTGTACCCGTGTACGGTGAAAACTATCGGTGGAAAACGGTCACCGCAGTAAGGTTGGTCCCTTTCGGTACGGGTACTGAGTGGATTATCACCACAGGTGATATTACCGTGAGTTCAGGTAGCGTCAGCCTGGATACACCAGCGAACTTAGGCAGTAATGGCGGGCTTTTGGTTGCAAATGCGCTGACTGCGAATGGCGACTTTTGGGGGACAACCGATGTTGCCACGAGTTATCCTCAGCCCGGCGTCCCGTATAAGGGAACCTGGCGAGAGGTGCTTAACGCGAGCGTCGATAGCGTCAGAAATCAAATTTCCATCCGAAATTACAGTGTCGTAGGAGGCTCTTCCACCGTCTGCTTTGGATACACGCTTCGTGAAGTTAATGGTAACTTTAATTTTTCCGATCTTGTTTATCCGCCGGGTGCCGGCAGCGGTATAAACTGCATGACGGCGCCACCGCTAAACGAGTGGTGCGCCATGTCTGTGCCTCAGGTAACGCTAAGTTTCGGTACGCTAATGCTTGACCAGGCGGCGGGCAAAACGGCTGATAGTACGGTGGGCGTTTCCTGCACGTCTTCCTCGGTGAGCTATGTGTTAAAGCTACAAACAGGCAATACCTATATCCCGCTCAGCAACGGCATGCGTGCCAATCTGGGACTTGGGGCAGCTAACTCAGCGCCGGGTAATACCACCTACTCCGGCTCTCAGTCCTCGCTACGGTTAAGAGGAACGCTGGCTGGGACGCCAACCTCGACCGGCGCCTTCAACGGAACCGGCGTGATGATGGTGGTTTATAACTAATCATGGCCGCCTCGATACCGGTACGCTAAGGAGCACAACCCTGTACGTACCGAAGCGGTCTACACCCTCTCAATCCTTGCCGGCAGCCCCTGACGCACCGCCGCGCCGGAGACCCAGTCCAGCCAGGTATTGCTGACCTCGCGGGTTGGGTCGGCAAATCCCAAATCGTTAAGGTTAATGCCGGCTTTAATCTGCGCCGCGAACGGCATGGGCTCACCGTCGAGGGTGTGCCGCGCCGCGCCCATTTCGCGATGCCCGTAGCCGTGTTCAATCGCGATGACGCCGGGCATCACGCCACTTAACAGGCTAATGACGACTTCAGCCTGGCCGCCGGGGGTGGAAATTCGTACGCGGTCTCCGTGCGCCAGGCCGTAGCGCTGGCCGTCCAGCGGATTCAGCGCCACCAGATTGCTCGGCTTAAGGTGATGCAGGCGCGGGATCACCGTCGAGGCGCTGGCCATGGTATTGGATTTAAACGAGATCAGCTTCAGCGGCCACTGCTGTCGCGGGAAAAGCGCTTCGACAGCGCGTCCGTCGGACAATCTGGCCGGATACCATGCCGGGCAGCCGCTGTAGCGCTCGCCGGTGATGGCGTGGCGGTGGGCGGCAACCTCCGCGTTCCATATTTGCAGCGGTTTTTCCCACAATTGACCGACGCGATTCTCCGCGCGACCGCTTGTGTCCGGCGCGAAGCGCCCGCCGCGGGAGTAGACAAAGGCTACCCGGCTCACTTCGTCCGCTTTCAGGGTCTGGCTAATAACCGGCAGAATACGCTGCACGCCGGTCAGCGTCAGATCCTCGCTAATGGCTTCGGCAACCGGCGCGTTACCCATAAATGCAATGTTCGCGGCCATGCGCAGGTAATAGTCCTCAGCCCGGTGGAGTGGATAGCGGTTACCCTGAGCATCGGTAATGGCGTTTTCGCCAAATCCGGGCAGATTAAGACGCTTCGCCACCGCAATGCAAAATGCCTCCATTGACGCTGGCTCACCGTCAGCGGTTTTTGCGGTGGCGGCAGGGACGACCGGCCAGCGGGCGGTGGTGGCCTTACTGGCGACGCCGGCCCACGGCGCGCTGAATCCCCAGCTTTCGAAATTATGCGTATCCGGAACGATATAGTCGGCCAGGGCGGTAGTTTCATTCATAAAGGCGTCAATGGCGATAAACAGCGGCAGCCGCTGCGGATCCTTTAGCTTTTCTTCCGCAACCGCGCGTAGCCCGGGCACGCCGTACAGCGGGTTGGTCATATTGGAAATCCACGCTTTCAGCGGATAGGGGTAGCCTTCGAGCGCCGAGGTCAGCAGCTCGGTCAGCTGTCCGGCGACGAACGGATACCACGGGGCTCTGGCCGGGTAGGGGGAGACGCCCGCCGCCGCCTTGCTGCGATACTCTTCGGAGGATTCATACGCGGTTTTGCTGCGCGCGATGCTGAGCCCTTTCGGCTTCACTTTACCGGCAAAGCTCTCCAGGTTGTAACGCGGGCCGTCTGTCGCGCCGTTGAATTTGCCGCCGCCGACAAACACGCCGCCTTCCAGGCTGAGATTACCGATTAGCGTATTAAGCATCATGACCGCCCAGGCGCTGTAAAATCCGTTGCCGGCCATCATGCCGCCGTGGGTAATGACCGCGGCTTTACGACCATGACGGGTAAAGGCATCCGCCAGCGCCGCGATCTTATCTTCCGCGACGCCGCACTGCTGGCTGTACTGTGTCAGGGTGAGCTTTTCAGCGGACTCTTTCAGCAGCTGGAAGCCGCTTTTGACCGTCACGCTGCGCCCGTCCGGCAGGGTTAGCTGGCGCGTTACAAAGAGCGCGCCGCGCGGGCAGCCGCTGGCGGCGACAACGTCACCGCTTTCGTTAACCACCACCGGTTCGCTGGCTCCCTCCGCATTCAGGTGAGCAAGGGTTAAATGCTGTCCGGCCAGCTCCGGCTGGTCATCGGTGATGACCAGGTGTGTCGCATTGGTCCAGCTCTTTTCAGCGGCCTGCCGCATCGCCTGCGCGCCCGGTAGCGCCAGGTAATCGGCGTTGTAGCGCCGGTTTTCGATAATCCAGCGAATCATCGCCATTGCCAGCGCCGAATCGCTCCCGGGGATCACCGGCAGCCAGTGCCCGCGATCGTCTGCCATCACCGTGGTGAGCGGCAGCGCCGGCGCGACCACCACATACTGAAAGTCATTGCGCAGGCGGGCGCTGGCGAGCTGCCTGGCCTGGCGTTTAAAGGGGTTGCCTGACTGGGCGGGCGACGTTCCCATAAACAGGGCGAACTCAACGTTATCCCAGTCGGGCTTCACGTGCGGGTTTTTATCCAGATCGCCCATTAAGGCGCCAGAGCCCGCGCGATAGGCCAGCCCGCAGTAGGAGCCATGTGCGCCGAAGTTTTTACTGCCGAAGCTGTTCAGCGCAAAACGGCGTAAAAAGGTATCGCGCCCGTCGTCGCTGGTGTTGGTGACCAGTAGCTGGTTGGTTTTTGGGCCGAATCCCGGATACCGCGGGTCAACGGGGGCGATCGGATCGTGAATCGCGCGCAGACCATCAACGTGCCCCTCGCCAAACAGATCGCCGCCTTCCACCACCTCTTTCACCAGTTGTTCAAAACTGATGCGCTGCCATTTCCCTTCGCCGCGTTTACCCGCGCGCTTCATTGGCTCAAGGAGCCGCAGCGGGCTATAGAGTCCCTCGAGCAGCGTGGCGCCGCGCGCGCAGGCGGTAGAGCGGGCATCGAGCCCGCTTTCACCCGCCAGCTGCGCCATAGCGGTTGAAAAAGGAACGGAAGAGTCGAGGTGATGCTCATGAGAAAGCGGGTGGTAAGGGTTGCCGGCAATGCGCAGTACCTGGCCTTTCTCGCTATCCACCCGCACCCGAACGCCGCACTGCGTCCAGCAGCCAAAACATTGGGTCATCGAGATAACCTGCCGGGGATTTTGTTGCCAGCCGGTATTTGCATTGGCTTCCGGGATCAGCGCATTAGCGAAAATACGATCGCGGGTCACTTTACCGGAGGTACCGCTGAGCAGGCCGTCAAGGGCGCGCTTTGCCACCTCGCGATAGCTCAGGGCGAAAGACGCCAGACCGCCTGCGGCGAGGCCGACTTTGAGCCACTGACGACGGGTTAAATTAGCCATGTTGCCTTCTCCTTGCGAGTCCGTTCACGGTTTCACGGACAATAATGAGCAGCGCAATCCACAGGCCGAAGGTGCCAAGGATAGCGAGCCAGCCGTCGGTACCGACCGGCAGGGTATAGGGATTAAACTGGGCATTAAATTTGGGGATGGTTTGCCCCTGAATCAGCAGCGTCCAGCGCATCAGCCAGCTCAGCGCCATGGCGCTGACGGCCAGCAGGGCGCGAACGGGCAGCGTCAGCGGATAACGCAGGGCAAGCGCGCAAAAGATCAATGAAATAAGCCAGCATGCCAGCCAGCCGATCGCGTAATGACGAGCTGAAGGCGAAATGACCAGCCACTGACGAATAGCCGAGCCGGAAAGGGTATCACCGCTGACCCAGATCGCCACGATGACGGCCAGCAGCATAAGCGCCGAGAGCTGCCATATCGCCAACTGCCTTTGGCATTGAAAATCATTGCGTACCGCGACAATCAGCAGGGCGAAAAAGGTTTGCAGCGCGCTAAAGAACATCGCCAGCACAAAGGCGTAGCTGAACCAGACCGGGCGGGCCTGAACCACGGAGACTTCGCGTCCGGTGTAAAGCAGCAGCCCCGTCGCGGTAAGCGCGCTGGCCAGCGCCAGCCATTTTGTGACACTGTCACTTTTATTGCGCAGCAGACCTAACTGCCGTACCGCAAACCACAGGCCCAGAAAGAGGGTGAATAGCGGCAGAAACAGCGCCCCCCAGGGCATCCACGACCAGGGCGTGGGATAGGCGTAAAAGTTCCAGAAGCGGGCGGTTTGATGCAGGTCCGCCGTCAGCGCCAGCGGCGCGGTAATCGCGCAGGTCAGAGCAATCAGCAGCGTCAGCCGTTCCAGCTTCGCATCGTGTCTTTTGCGCCAGTGAAGCAGGCAGCCAAACAGCGCCGCGCAGGCGGCAATGCCGATGAAAAAGAAATACTGCACCGCCCACGGTAGCCAGCTCACCTCCTGCGGACGGGCCAGCACCTCCTCAATGATCATGGTTTGGCTCATTCAAACCTCCTGCCAGAGCGCGGGTTGTGCATGTCCCATCAGCGGGGTAACAAACGCCTCGTCCAGTCCGAGATAGAAAACGTGGGGGACGGTACCGTTTTCCGGCTTCAGCACCTTGATGGCGTCATGGTGCAGGGCGAGCGTCTGCGAGATACGGCTTTGACGGTCCTGGATATCGCCGACGATCCGCGCGCCGCCGACGCAGGACTCGACGCAGGCGGGGAGCAGCCCGGCTTCCAGGCGATGAACGCAGAAGGTGCACTTATCGGCGGTCTGTGTCTCATGGTTGATAAAACGCGCGTCATAGGGGCAGGCCTGGACGCAGTAGGCGCAGCCGACGCAGCGGGTGTTATCCACCACCACAATGCCATCCTGGCGCTGAAAGGTGGCCTGCACCGGGCAGACCGGCACGCAGGGCGGGTTATCACAATGGTTGCACAGCCGCGGTAGCAGGACGTTGGTGACCCGATCGCCCAACTGCACCTGATACTGATTGACGTGAGTACGAAACGCCCCCTGCGGCGTCTGATTTTCGATTGCGCAACTGACGGTGCAGGCCTGGCAGCCGATGCAGCGTCGCAGGTCAACCAGCATGGCATAGCGGTGGCGGGAGGCGCCTTCGCGGCGGGCCGGCGAAAAGGGAAATTTCGCCTCCGCCAGCGGCACCAGAGACGCGCCGGCGGTGAGAACGCCCAGCTGCGCCAGAAACTGTCGTTTACTGCTGTCCATATTTTTCCCTCGCGCAGCAATAACGAAACATTTGTCACGTCATTGTTTTGCATGTGATGAATAAACAATGTTGATGATTTACAGTGTAAAAATCGCGGCGGGGTCAGCTCTATTGTGGTTAACCACATACCCGGCGGGTTGTTGATCTAAAACAACATAATGAACAGGGATAATCGGGTGAGAGCGAAAAAGGTGCAGCGTCTGGCGCTGCTGGTGACGGCGCTCCTGCTGAACAGCAGCGGGTGGGCGGCGTCGTGGAATATCGGCGTTCTGGCCATGCGCGGCGAGGTCTTAACCCGCAGCCACTGGCAGCCGCTGGAGGTGATGCTCAATCAGCAGCTAACGGATCAGCAGTTTCATATTCAGCCGCTCGATCTGCAGCAGATGCAGGAGGCGGTCAATAACGGCTCGGTGCAGTTTGTGGTGACCAATCCGGCGCAGTTTGTCCAGCTGAATAGTCATTCTTCGCTGCGCTGGCTGGCCTCTTTGCGCTCTTCACTCGGGACAAGCAACGTTATCGGCAGCGTCATTTTGACTCGTCGCGACAGCGGTATTTCGTCGCCGGCCGACCTGATCGGCAAAACGGTAGGGGCCATCGATCCTCAGGCCTTCGGCGGCTATTTATTGGGATACAAGGCGCTGAGCGATGCCGGGCTGCGGCCGGAACGCGATCTGCATCTGCGTTTTAGCGGATTCCCCGCGGATGCGCTGATCTATCTGCTGCGTGAACGGGCAGTGCAGGCGGCGATTGTTCCGGTGTGCCTGCTGGAAAAAATGGCTGATGAGGGACTGGTAAATAAAGCCGATTTTACCGCGGTCATCGAGCGGCCGGCGGCGATACCTTGTCTAACCAGTACCCCGCTGTATCCCGACTGGTCGTTTGCCGCGCTGCCGGCGGTGAGCGACGCGCTGGCGGATCGCGTGACCCGCGTCTTGCTCAATGCCCCGGATAACGCCGTCTTTCACTGGGGCGCGCCCGCTTCGACCCGTCAGGTGGAAGCGTTGCTGAGCGAAGTTCAACAGCACCCTCAGCAGCGACGGCTGTGGCTGGAGATGAAAAGCTGGCTTATCCAGCACCGGTTAATCATGGGCGGCATCGGGCTGGCGCTGCTGTTGCTGACGCTGAATTATATCTGGGTGATGCTGCTGGTGCGGCGGCGCGGCAGGCAGCTTGAACGCAACGCTATCCGGCTGCGCGAGCAGGAGCTGGCGCTGCAAACGGCAAGACAGATGAGCGTATTGGGTGAGATGACCTCAGGCTTTGCCCACGAGTTAAATCAGCCGCTATCGGCCATCCGCCACTATGCGCAGGGTTGTACGATCCGTTTGCAGAAACAGGATCCGCAGCATCCCTTACTGCCCGCGCTGGGCCACATCGATCAACAGGCTCAGCGCGGGGCGGAAACGCTGCGCAATCTGCGCCATTGGGTCAGCCAGGCGCACGGGGAGCCAGGACGAGCGGAGACCTGGGAACATATCAGCGTTCGTCAGGCTATTGACCATGTCTGGCAGTGGCTGCGAATGCCGCAGCAGTTTCCCGGGCTATTGCTCAACAGCGATGTCGATCGCCCGTTAACGCTCGTCTTACCGCCGGTTCTGCTTGAACAGGTGCTGGCGAATCTGATCCTCAATGCGGCGCAGGCCGGGGCGAAGATGCTGTGGATTGATGCCGTTCGCGATGCCGGAGGCGTGAAGATCGTCCTGCAGGATAACGGCGGTGGTATCGCCGGGGCGCAGCTTGCTCAGGCATTCCAGCCGTTTGTGACCAGTCGACAAGAGGGGATGGGGCTTGGGCTGGTTATCTGTCAGCGGCTGGTCCGCTATGTCCGGGGGGAAATAAGCCTGGCAAATCAAACGGCGCCCGATGGACGGCCCGGTGTCACCGTGGAACTGACATTCATGCAACAAGGAGCGCGGAGCGGCAATGGCGATAATTCATCTACTGGATGACGACCTGGCGGTGACCCAGGCATGTGCTTTTTTACTGGAAAGCCTGGGTTACGAGGTAATGTGCTGGGCAGAGGGGAACGTCTTCCTCGCGCAGGCCGATCTCTTCCGGACCGGCGTTGTCCTGCTGGATATGCGGATGCCGGCGCTGGACGGTCAGGCAGTACATGAGGCGCTGCGTCAGCGCGGCAGCACCCTGGCGGTGGTTTTTCTGACCGGACATGGCGACGTACCTATGGCGGTAGAACAGATGAAACGCGGCGCGGTGGATTTTCTGCAAAAGCCGGTGTCGGTGAAGCCGCTACAAACGGCGCTGGAACACGGCCTGGCGGCCTCAGGCGAGCGGTTTGCGCGGCAAAAGAACGTGGACTGCTATCAGCAGCTAACGCCCAAAGAGCGGGAGCTTGCGCTGCTGGTGGTGAAAGGGCTGATGAATCGGGAGATTGCGGAGATAATGAACATTGCCGTACGCACGGTGGAGGTCCATCGGGCGAGGGTGATGGAAAAGATGCAGGCGGGGAGTCTGGCGGAGTTAGTCAGCATCTTACAGCCGGTTATCGCGTGATTTTAATGATTCCGATGAATGAAGCGTGGCGAACTCCCGGCGGGAACAAAAAACGGCGGTTAATATCAGAACACAAAAATTGGTAGGGAAGATGGAGATGAATGCAATTGCAAATGATATTTATTTTCATTAGTGTTTGCATTCCGTAAGCTACTGTAAAGAAAAATTACATGTCTACCGCATCCCTGAAGCAGGCCGCGCGCCTCGCGCTGGTCATTTCGTTTTCCCTGCATGCTCTCTCCGCCTCGGCTAAGGATTTCACCGAGCGGGACTTCCGCGCTCAGGCTCTCGGCCACGGCGTTTACGAGCTGGCCTATGATAACGGCCAGAAGACGCTCTACGCTGCCTCCGCGCCCTCGTTTGATAAAGATAAAACCGCGGGACTGGTCTTTCGACTGGCGGCGGATTCTCTGCGGATTGATGAGAAAATCGTTACCGAACGCCGCGCCTTCGCGCTCTCCCTGGATGAAGAAAATCACATCCTGTATTTGGGTAACGCGCTGGATGGCTCGCTAACGCTTCTGGATACGCTGACCAATAAGGTGATTAACACTATTCAGCTCAGCGATGATTCAGATCCTGCGAAACAGGCCCACGTCCGCGAAGTGGTGCTGGATAAGCTAAACCAGCGTTTGTATGTGTCAGGGATCGGGCGCAAAGGCCAGGGCCTGCTCTGGGTGGTCGATACCCGCAAGCAGCAGCTGATTGACACGCTGAACAACATCGACCCCGTAGGGTTTGCCGTTGATGCATCGGGCGAAAAAGTCTATGCGGTCACCGGCAACGGGGAGTTGGCTACCCTTGACGGCAAAACGTCGACGTTAATTTCCCGCGTGAAGGTCGATCCGGCTGACGCTGAGCACTATTTCCTCAATATCGCCCTGAACAGCGCCGCCGGAGTCGGATATATCGCCGATACCAACACCCGCGATGTGCTGGTGGTGCGGCTGGACTCCGGCAAGCTGGTCGATCGTATCGCTTCGCCAAACTCGGTCGCTGTGCTTTATAACGCCATGCGCGATGAAATCTACGTGACCCATCGCAACGATCGCTCGATTAGCGTCATCGATGCGCGAACCCATCGTCTCAAGCACACCCTCAAAACGGCGGCTATGCCCAACAGCCTGGTCCTTTCTGCGGATGGCGGAACGCTTTACGCCAGCGTCAAACAGGACGAAAAAAGCGATCGGCCTGACTACGTTCTCAAGATCGATCTCACTCAATTCTAAGGACTTTTTGTGGCGATGAAGACACGCATAGACGTGGCGATGGCGCTCGCCTTCGTCAATCTGCCCGCGGCAGCCTACGCCGCTGATGGCGCAGGGATAAATGAAGAACAGATGGTAGTGACCGCCACGGGATTCAGCCAGGAGAGGCGCGAGGCGCCGGCGACGATCTCGGTGCTCGATGAGAAGGCGCTGAATACCCGTTCCAATCAGAACGTCACGGAAGCGTTGCGCGAGATGCCGGGCGTGCTGGTGGGCAACGGCCACGGTAGCCTGGCGACCGGCGATGTACAGATGCGCGGTATGGATTCGACCTATACCTCGTTTATGGTGAACGGTATCAAGCAGTCTACCCGCGAATCGCGACCTTATGGGCATCACATTGGGTCTGAAGCCGCTTTTATGCCGCCGCTGGCCGCCATTGAGCGGGTGGAGGTGATTCGCGGGCCTATGTCATCGCTGTACGGCTCTGACGCTATCGGCGGTGTGGTCAACGTCATCACCAAAAAGGCGTATAACCTCGAAAAATGGACGGGGGTGCTGGAGGATAATTACTTCCTGCAGGAGAAAAGCGAATACGGCAATACTAACCAGACAAACGCCTTCTTTATGGGGCCCGTCGTACCGGGCAAACTCGGCGTCAGCGTGGGGGCTGACTATCTTGACCGTCGCGATGATGACAGCCCGACTCAAGAACGTTTTGTTAAGCATCAGGCGGGGAATCTGGACGCCACAATTTCTCTTTCGCCAACCGATACCCAGCTCTGGGATCTGAACGCCGCCAAAGGCAATCAGGAGAAAACCCATAACGATAAAGCGTGGTACTGGGGCTTTGACCGCGATGCGGTCTCGCTGTCACAGCATGCCTGGTACGGTGATGACCTGGTGGAGGTGAAGAACTTTATCAGCTACGAAAAGGCCCGCACGGAGTACCGCGTGCCCGGCATGGACTCGCAGTTTATCAAGCAGAATAATTTTGAGGCCAATAGCGCGAACACCTTTACGCTGGCCGATCACAAGCTGACGCTAGGCGTAAACTTCACGCGCAATGAGCTGAATGACACCTTTGGTATTGCGGACAAGCAGGCGCCCGGCGTCACCCCGGTGAGTAAAATCACCCGTCACGGCTGGGCGGTTTTTGCTGAAGACGCGTGGATGATTGTACCGGACTTCACGTTGACCACCTCTGCGCGCCTGGATCATGACAGCTATTTTGGCTATCACGTTACGCCTAAGCTCTACGGCAACTGGACCATTGACGAAAGCTGGGCGCTGAAAGGTGGCGTATCCGCCGGCTATAAAAAACCGGACCTGCGCCAGAACAACGCCGGCTTTACCAGCGTCTACGGCGCTTATCCCTATTCTGAGATTGGTATCGGCAACGACGATCTCAAACCGGAGCAGAGCATCAACACCGAGCTGGGCGTGTACTGGCAGCAGGATGCGCTGGCGCTCGACGCCACGCTTTTTCATACCAAATTTAAAGACAAAATCAGCGACCATACCATCTGTACCGCCTCGGCTACCCGGCAATGCCAATACAACGGCTATACCGCGGATAGCGTGTCGCAATACATTAACGTCGGGGATGCGGAGATCTACGGACTGGAGCTGAACGGCGACTGGCAGGTGACCGCAGCGCTGAAAGCGAACGCCAACTATACCTATACCCACAGTGAACAAAAAAGCGGTGAGTATAAGGGTTATGCGCTAAGCGATTTCCCCAGCAGTATGGCCAACGTTTCGCTGACGTGGAACACCGCTTCCGATCTTGAACTGTGGACCAAGGCGAGCTGGCGCAGCAGATCGCCGGATATCGGCAAGTCCAGCTCAACGGATGCCTATGCGCTGGTAGATCTAGGCGTGCGTTATCGCCTGAGTAAGCACGTCACGCTGATGAGCGGTATCTACAATCTGTTTGATGTGAACCCGGTTTACACTACCGCTTACCGGCAGAAGGCGATGCTGGAAGGGCGACGCTATAATTTCGGCGGCCGCGTGGAGTTCTGAAAATCGTGCAGGGGCCGAATAGCCCCTGCGATAAAATGCAAAAAAAGCTCTCAGGGCCTGAAGTCCAGAACCACATGACTGAATGTCTGATAGGTTTTTTCATCTGGCGCGGGCGGAATTTTGGCTTCTTTCAGCGCGGACATTACCGCCGCGCATAACGCCGGATCGCCGCTCTCGACCGCTGGATTATGCACCGTCCCGTCACGCTGTAGCGTTAAGCGCACCGAGCATTTTTGCCCCTGCCAGGACGCCGGCTGGTCTATTTTCGCGAAGATAGCCCTCTGGACCTGCGTCAGATAGCGTGAGACGTTGGCCTGCGGTGATTGATCTGAACCCGTTTGATAATCGCGAAACATCTTATCCACTTCTGCCGATACTTTCGCGTCTTCGGCGCTATCCGGCGCAGAAGCACTACCCGAGCAGGCGGAAAGAAGTAAAGAGAGAGTGCAAATGAGCACCGGGCGTATTTTCACGGACATGGTAATGCCTCCTTGCTGGTGATGATGCGTTTCAGACGCGAGACGGTTATCCTCTGTTATTCCGCGAAATTATTCAAACGCCGATCGCATGGCATGCGCTTTAAAGTGACGCTGTCACTAGTTTTTTGCCTTCGCCGCGGGCGGCTACGCCATCCAGTCGCGGATAATGTCTCCGTATAGCTGCTCAGCCTCCTCCAGCCGGCTGAGCAGGCAGTACTCGTCGGTCTGATGAGCCATAGACGGCTCGCCGGGACCGAGAATAATACAGGGTGGATCGCCCAACGCAGGCAGCAGCAGCGAGGCGTCGGTAAAATAGGGCACCACGCGCGGTTCAATCGGCTTAGCGTGCAGCGGCTGGCAGCGCTGATAAACCTGTTTAATCCACGCATGATCCTCCCGGCTCAGTACGGCGGGCAGGTCGACCAGCGTGGATACCGTGACGCTTTCGCCAAGCAGCGTGGTCAAGCGCTGCCGGATAGTGGCGTGCTGTAAATTGGGCGCGCTGCGGATATCGACATCAAAACGCGTGCGGTCCGGCACGGAATTAATATTGAGTCCGCCTTCGATACGTCCGACGTTGAGGGTAGGCTGCTTCATCAGCGGGTGCGCCGCGCCAGGGGAAAAATGCTGAATCTTACCCAGCGCATCCGCCGCAAGATAGATAGCATTTATCCCCAGCTCCGGCATCGCACCGTGGGCGGTTTTTCCCCGCGTTTCGCAGCGTAGCCAGAGCGCGCCCTTATGGCCGATCGCCGGATAGTTGGCGGTGGGCTCACCGACGATCAGCGCGCCCACGTCCGGCAACGTCGCGGAGGCGATCAGCGCCCGTGCGCCGTCGCAGCCGGTCTCTTCTCCGCCGGTAATCAGCAATACCGCGCCGCGTCCGGCGAGGATCGTTTCCCGCTGATGAACGCAGGCGACGGCAAACGCCGCTATCGCCGCTTTCATATCGCTGGACCCGCGGCCATAAAGACGCCCGTCTTCTATCTGCAAGCCGAAAGGATCGTACTGCCACCGGGCATTTCCCAGCGGCACGGTATCCAGATGACCGGTAAAGGCCAGCGGTTTACCGGTCTTCGCCCCGGGCAGCCTGGCGATAAGATTGCAGCGTCCCTCGCCGAACGACGACAGCGAAACCGCAAAACCGCGATCGTTAAGCCAGTCGGCGAAGAACCGCATGCAGTCTGCTTCGCTGCCCGGCGGGTTGATGGTGTTAAAGCCCAGCAGCTGCCGGGCGAGCTCAAGGGTGGCGGCCATCAGCGACGTTCCGTCAGCCAGTCAAGGCAGTTAATCCACAGCTGGCGATAGCCGGGCCATTGAGCAAATTCTTCCGGCAGCCAGTGTGCCGACATATCGCTGGTCCACACCAGCGAGCGACCCTGTTGATACTCGCGAATGGCTAGCAGCGGATGACCGGTACCGGCGACCGTCGCCAGCAGTTTGCCTTCCGGATGCATTTCTACTTCGTTATAGCCCAGCAGCCACGGCCATTCGCCCGGAATATCATTGAACAGGGCGTGGGATTCCGTCACTTCGGCATAGCAACCCTCCGGGGTTTCAATGCGATCGTCCCACGCCAGACAGCGGACCGGCAGAACTTTCTCCACCGCGGTATGGCGATAGCGCGCGCCGCCGTTAATCCCCTGGAAGCTGTAATAGCCACCAATCATCATCAGCGAGCCGCCGCCAGCCACGTAGTCATGCAGCAGCGTCAGACGGTTGGCGGTTCGGCGGCTTTTCAGCCAGGTGTCCGGATGCAGCAGCAGCGTATTGGCGCCAATATCCGAAAGAATAATCGCATCCCACTGCTGCAGCGCTTCCAGCGTCAGCGGAAAGTCTGTCGCCGCCGCGTGGGCGGGCATATAGGTAATGGCGTAGGCACTGTCCGCGAGCGCGGCCAGAAAATCCGTTGCGCCGGTGTGCCAGGTGGCGGTGGCAAACTGGTCGAAGCCTTTAACGTGCGTTGAGGTGCTGGTCCAGGATTCACCGACCAGTAAGATTTTTTTCTGCATTATGACTTTCCTTTTATCCGCCAAAGACCCGTTGGGGATTTCCAATCATCAAGGTTTCAAGCTGTTCGCCGCTGACGCCGTGGCGCCGCAGGCGAGGAACAAAATGCTTGAGTATGTAGCCGTAACCGTGGCCGCCGTAGCGGGTGAGCATGGTTTTCAGGAAGACGTCCTGCGACAGCAGTATTTGCTGGATATAGCCGTCGTCAATCAGCTCGCGAATCGCGCGGGCGTTCTCCTCGTCGGAGGGCGACTGCGCCGACTCGTCGGCGTAGTAATAGCTCATGCCGATCATGTCGTATTCGAGAAACGCCCCGCGCTGCGCCAGCTCCCGCTGGTAGCGCTTATCGGCAAAGCTGGGATTCATATGGCACAGGACGGTATGGCGTAAATCGGCGCCTTCCTGTTCGAGAATATCCAGCACCCGATGGCCCAGCCGTTCCCAGCCGGGCAGATGGACCTCGATCGGCACGCCGGTCGCGGCGCTGGCCCGGCCCGCAGCGCGCAGAGATTTCTCCTCATCCGGCGTAAAGCGGCTCGAGATCCCGATTTCGCCGATGAGCCCGGCGAGCACGTCCGGTTTCTCCTCCGCGCCGCCCAGATCGTAAATCAGCCGTTCGGTCAGCTGTTCGACGCTGCTGGTTCTTACCCACTCGGGGTGCGAAGGTTCCAGATAGAGGCCGGTGCCCATAATAATGTTCAGACCGGTCAGACGGGCGATACGCGCCAGCGCTTTGGGATCGCGGCCGATACCGATATTGGTCGGGTCGACTACCGTTTCTCCGCCAAGGGCGCGATATTTCGTCAGCTCTTCAATCGCGACGTCGACGTCAAACAGCTGGCAGTTATCGCGACTCATTAGCGGGTTCAGCGACAGTTCGCCGAGGTTTTCCATTTTCACCGGCATTTCGGCAAGATGGCGATCGCTACAGCAGCAGGGCGGTACCCATTTGCCGGAGGCATCCAGCAGAATATGCTCATGCATCAGGGTAACCCCCATTTCGCTAATCGGCAGCGGGCCAAGCACCGTCATCACGTAACCGCTGCTGACGCCAAGCGGCAGCGGAGTGGGGTGGCGAAAAATTGATCCTTTCATCAGCTATCCTTTTGCCGCGGAGCGCGTGGGGTTGAGAATGCGGGTGTTCAGCCAGATCGCCAGCAGGATAATGGTGCCGGTGGCTATCTGGGTGTAAAACGGCGAAATATGCGACAGGATCAGCCCGTTCTGAATGACCGCAATCGACAGCGCGCCCAGCAGCGTACCGATAATGGTACCGAAGCCGCCAAACAGGCTGGTACTGCCAAGCACAACGGCAGCAATAACCTGCAGTTCAAAGCCTTCGCCCTGGTTGGATGAGCCGCTGCCGAGGCGCGCGGTAATGATCATCCCCGCCAGCGCGGCGGCCATCCCGCTGATGATATAGACCTTCATGGTGACCGCTTTGGTATTAATGCCGCTGCGTCGCGCGCCTTCGGCGTTAGCGCCGATAGCGGTCACGTAGCGGCCAAAGCGCATATGATTGAGAACAATATGCCCGATAACCAGAATCATAATGCCGATCAGCGCGGGCATGGGGATACCGACTACCCACGCGCGTCCTATAAAGGTAAACAGGCTGTCAGCCGGAACCGGAATCGAGTAGCCCTGGGTGACCAGCAGCGCGATGCCGCGAACCACGGCCAGGGTGGCGAGCGTGACGATAAACGCCGGAATGCCTTCATAGGCGATAAAGAAGCCGTTGATGGCGCCCACCAATCCGCCGAGCAGCAGGCCGCCGAGCAGTACCACCGGCCACGGCAGCCCCCAGTTATTCAGGGCGATAGCGGAAAGCGCGCCGACCAGCGCGAGGGTGGAGCCCACCGACAGATCGATACCGCCGGTGGTAATGACCAGGGTCATCGCCGTCGCGACAATCAGCAGCGGGGCGCTCTGACGGATGATGTTGAGCCAGTTGGTACCGGTGTGAAAGTTGCTGGTGATCAGCGAAAACACCACGCAGCAGAAGACGAAAAAGAGCGCGATGCTGACCACGCCGGAGTGGTTATGCAGCAGGCGGCGCGGCAGCGAATGCTGGATCATGCGGGAGCTGCTTAAGTTCATGATACTCATCCTGTTACCTCAATGTGCCGCCGCAGAGCGGGCGGTGAATTTTTCGCCCACAATCAGGTTAACGATATCGCTCAGGCTGGTGTCGGCCACCCGTCTGTCGGCGACGTTGGTACCTTCATACATCACCATGATCCGGTCACAGACCAGGAACAGATCCTGCAGGCGGTGGGTAATCAGAATCACGCTCACCCCGCGAGCGGAAACGCGGCGAATAAGCTCCAGCACCGCTTCGACTTCCGCGACGGCCAGCGCGGCGGTGGGTTCATCCATAATCAGCACCTTCGGGTCAAAGGCCGCCGCGCGGGCGATGGCAATGGCCTGACGCTGGCCGCCGGAGAGATTTCGCACCAGCAGCCGGGTATCGGGAATGGAGATCCCGAGCCCTTTTAGCATCTCCCTGGCATCGGCGTGCATTCTTGCCTCATCGAGGAAGGGGATACCGAGGCGTGATTTCATCGGCTCGCGGCCCATAAACAGATTGCCCGCGACGTCGACCGTGTCGCAGAGCGACAGATCCTGATACACCATCTCGATATGGCAGCGGCGCGAATCGGCCGGATTAGTAAACTGCTGCTGTTCACCGTCGATACGAATCGTGCCGCTGGAGGGGATCACCGCGCCAGAGAGCACTTTGGTCAGGGTCGATTTCCCCGCGCCGTTATCGCCCACTAAGCCCAGCACCTCGCCCGGAGCCAGCTCAAGGTTGACTCCGCGCAATGAACGTATCGACCCGTAGGTCTTGGTGATATTGATCATCTCCACCCTTGGCGGGGTAGTTTGTGGCTGCTGCATCTGATAACTCCCATCGCTGTTGCCGGGAAAATGTTCGCCATCCTGCGGGAGAGATGCTATCCGACACGGTTTACATGCTAGTAAACCGGTTTACCTGCGGAATAGAGCACTCGCCAGCACAGTCAGGACAAACGCTATGTAAGATATTTGTTCGCCAGTAAGAACATTGCAGCATCCGTGCCAGGGCAGGAACAACACAGCAGCCCTGTGATTTAACCTTATGTAATAAATAGAGTTTATTCATTACGCTCCGGTAAACCGGTTTACTGATTATAGTGAATAAAATGTTAATTGATCGTTTTTTGCGCCAAAAGTGGGCACATTTGCGCCATTTTGGGATGTGCTTAACAGATCTTGATCGAGTCGCGGCCAATCCACTCTACCGGCAGGCGGGTTTCCGCCGGGATATCCCGATCGTCGTTCAGCAGACGCATCATGATGTTCACCGCGGTGCGGCCCAGTTCCCGGGCGGGCTGGCGGATAGTGGAAATCCGCGGCTGGGTAAAATCGGCATAGTTGGCGTCATCGAAGCCGACTAACGATAGCGCCTCCGGCGCCTGGAGCCCGCTGGCGCGCAGACCGTCGAGCAGGCCGAGCACCAGATAGTCGCTGGCGGCGAAGACGGCGGTCGGGCGAACCGGCTGGCTGAACAGGGTCCGCAGCGCTTGCTGGCCAAACTCGCGCTGGTAGTCACCGTACATCACCCATTCGGGCGGCCAGCTCAGGCCGGCCTGCTCCATCGCGGTGCAGAAGCCCTGATAGCGCTCGCGTACGCTCATCAGCTTGTCCGGGCCGCCGACGAAAGCGATATGGCGATGCCCGGCGGCGATCAGCTTTTCGGTGGCGATCCGCCCGCCCTGGACGTTATCGGCAAACACTTTCGGCACCTTACTGCCGGGAATATCTTCATCCAGCAGGACAATGCGTTCGTGACGCTGGACTTCTTTGCGCAGCAGGCCGTTATCGGGGCGGTTGGTGGTGAACAGCAGGCCGTCGACCTGGCAGGTATCCAGCCAGCGGATAAACTGGCACTCTTTTTCCGGGTTGTTGCGGGTGATACACAGTACCAGGCTGTAACCGCTGGCAGAAGCGGCCTCTTCGGCGGCATCGGCCAGTTCGGCAAAGAAGGGGTTGGTAATATCGGGGAGCACCAGGCCGAGCGTTTCGCTGCCGCCTTTGCTAAGACGGCGTGCCAGGCTATTGCCGCGATAGTCCAGTTCGCGAATGGCGGTTTCGATGCGATCGATGGTGTCCTGCGGTAGCACAATACTGTTGTTCATATAGCGCGACAGGGTTGCCTTCGACAGCCCCGCCAGCTTTGCCACATCGGATAACAATACGCGTTTTATACTCATTTCCTGCGCCATTTCTGCCAGAATCGGCTATCTGTAACATAGTTAAGCGCGGTGGATACAGCAATTTCTCTGCTAACAATAACCGGAAATAAATGCTTGACAAAATTTGATCTGCGGAGAATTGTATAGGCAGTTTACCGCATCATCCGGGAATTCATTCCCAAACCCGTTTAACTCATTCCAGTCGCGCACCGACACGGACCGGTTGCCGGAATGAAATTAAGCAGGTATCCGCCGAACGGTCGATGATTGTTCTGGCCATATAGACGATATTTGCCCGCCAAAAAATAATCCTTCTGCGTTCGCATGCGGCGCGGAACTCTGCTGGCTATCAACTATTCCCGACGAGGATACTGATGATGTTATTTCACACCGGAAAACTGCGTTTACTTGCTGTTGCCACCACGATGCTGGCATCAATGAGTTTTATTTCTGCCGCCGGCGCCGCCGGTCCGACTTATGCGCTGGTACAAATCAATCAGCAGGCCCTGTTCTTTAATCTGATGAATAAAGGCGCGCAGGATGCGGCCAAAGCCAGCGGCAAGGATCTAGTTATTTTTAACTCTAACGATAATCCCGTGGCGCAAAACGACGCGATAGAAAACTATATTCAGCAAGGTGTTAAAGGCATTCTGGTTGCCGCTATCGACGTTAACGGAATTATGCCCGCGGTAAAAGAAGCGGCCGCCGCTAACATTCCAGTGATTGCGATTGATGCCGTATTACCGGCCGGGCCGCAGGCGGCTCAAGTTGGCGTTGATAATATCGAAGGTGGCAGAATTATTGGTCAATACTTCGTGGACTACGTGCAGAAAGAGATGGGCGGCCAGGCGCGGCTGGGTATTGTCGGCGCGCTGAACTCGGCCATTCAGAACCAGCGGCAGAAAGGGTTTGAAGAGACGCTGAAAAGCAATCCGAAAATTACCATCGCTAACGTCGTCGACGGCCAGAACGTACAGGATAAAGCAATGACCGCAGCGGAGAACCTGATTACCGGCAACCCCGATCTGACGGCGATCTATGCCACTGGCGAACCCGCTCTGCTGGGCGCTATCGCCGCCGTGGAAAACCAGGGGCGCCAGAAAGATATTAAAGTCTTTGGCTGGGATCTGACGGCGAAGGCGATTTCCGGTATTGACGGCGGCTACGTCACCGCCGTTCTGCAGCAGGACCCGGAAAAGATGGGGGCCGAAGCCCTGAATGCGCTGAACACTATCACCTCAGGTAAAACCGTGCCGAAAACCATTCTGGTTCCGGCCACGGTGGTAACCAAAGCGAACGTCGATACCTATCGTTCGCTGTTCAAGTAGGTCAGCGCGCGCCGTTCACGGCTAACAGAGCGGTGAGTTCGTGGCCGTCGGGAAACGCGCTGAGCGTCCCCCGACGGCTAACGGTAATGGCGGCAGCGCGGCTGGCGTGCGCCAGCGACAGCCTATCCGGCGCGACGCCGCGCAGGATCGAGGACGCCAGCATCACCGCGAGGAACGTGTCGCCAGCGCCGGTGGTGTCTAGCGCCTCGGCGGGGACGGCGGGGCAAAACTGGCGCTGACCCGCCTGAACCAGCCAGGCGCCTGCCGCGCCCTGGGTTACCACTAAGGTTTTCACGCCGTAAGGCTTAAGCTGCTCGGCCTCGGATTCATTGACCACCGCGATGTCGATGAGCGGCCACAGATGGCAAAAGTCAGGATTGACAGGCGAGGGGTTGAATACCGTTGTCATACCGCGGGCTTTGGCGAACTGGAACAGCGCCCGGGTTTTATCCAGGGAGAAATTGCCCTGCTGTAGCAGAATATCGCCCGCGGCGGCCTCCGCCATATGCGGAATAATATCATCAAGGCTGAACGTATCGGCTGCGGCCGTCGTGGTAATGATGGCATTGTCGCCATCAGCGCTATTTAAAATAATCGAGGTGTCGCTATGTTGATTGAAATGGCCGTCGGGTAGTAGCGTCAGTGGTTCATTTTTTATCTGCTGACGGATCCACTCGCCGTTGCTGTCATTTCCCGTGGCGGCAATTAATCGCGTGTCGATTCCGCAGCGGGATAATATAATCGCCTGATTCGCGCCTTTACCGCCGATATCCTGCGAAACTTTAATGCCGTGAATGGACATGCCTTTTTTCGGTATATCCGGAATGGACCAGGTTTCATCTACGGTAATATTACCAGTAACGTAAACACGCATAGTGTTCCCTTAACAGGATGGATAAGATGGTTTCTATCTCAGCAGAAAAAACGAATGCAATACAAGCTATTTTTTCACGTAATAAAGTTGTTATTGGTGTTATTCATTGCGATCCTTTTCCCGGCACGCCGAAATATCGAGGGAAATCAGTCTCCGGTATTGTTGAGCGTGCGCTTCGCGATGCCGAAAATTATATTTCGGGCGGCGTTCACGGCCTGATTATTGAAAACCATGGTGATATTCCTTTTTCCAAACCTGAGGATATCGGTCATGAAACCTCTGCGCTGATGGCGGTGATTACCGAGAAAGTTCGCGAGCGTTTTGGTGTGCCGCTGGGCATTAATGTCCTGGCGAACGCGGCGATCCCGGCGATGGCGATCGCCCTGGCGGGCGGGGCCGATTTCGTCCGCGTAAACCAGTGGGCCAACGCCTATATCGCCAACGAAGGATTTATTGAAGGGGCGGCCGCTAAGGCGCTGCGCTATCGCAGCATGCTGCGCGCTGAACATATTCGCGTCTTTGCCGATAGCCACGTCAAGCACGGTAGCCACGCCATCGTTGCCGATCGTTCGATTCAGGAGCTCACGCGCGACGTGGATTTCTTCGAGGCCGACGCGGTAATTGCGACCGGCCAGCGCACGGGCGATAGCGCAACGATGGAGGAAATTGACGAGATCCGCGCGGCGACGGAGCTACCGCTGCTGGTGGGCTCCGGGGTGACGCCCGCCAACGTGAGTCAGATCCTCGGGCGGACCCAGGGGGTCATTGTGGCCAGTACGATGAAGGTCGATGGCGTCTGGTGGAACGATGTTGAGCTGGCCCGGGTGAAGCATTTTATGTCGGTCGCTCAGGCCGCGCTGGAGGATGCGTAATGGAAGCGTTTAGCGAACGCCTGCTGCGTGAACATCAACCGGCGTGGCAGGCGATGCAGCAGCACCGTTTTGTGACTGATATCGAACAGGATCGTCTGCCGACAGCCGTCTTTAACCGCTATCTGGTGTTTGAGGGCAACTTTGTCGCGACGGCAATCGCGATTTTTGCTCTCGGGGTTAGCAAGGCGCCGGGTATTCATCAGCAGCGCTGGCTTATTGGCGTCCTGAATGCCCTGGTTGACACGCAGATTGCATGGTTTGAACAGGTGTTATCAGAACGGCGGATAACTCCCGCTGATTATCCGGACGATCTGCCCGGCGTGCAGCGCTTTCGCGACGGCATGCTGCGGACGGCCCGGCAGGGAAGCTATGAGCAGATCGTTACCCTGATGTTCGGTGCGGAGTGGATGTATTATTTCTGGTGCCGACGGGCGAGCGAACATCGCCAGAGCGATGCTGACGTGCGTCGCTGGGTGGAAATGCACGCGGAGGACGAATTTTATCAGCAGGCGCTCTGGCTGAAGAACGAACTCGACCGCTGCGCCATGGCGCTGAGTGAAAGCGAAAAGCAGGCGCTGTCGGCGCTTTACGGCGATGTGCTGCAATGGGAAATTGATTTCCATCACGCCGCGTACGAGGCGTAGCCGCGAGGTGAATAAGGAGTCATTTCGTGGTACAGCAAGCCATCTAGCACATGGGTTGAATCCCTGACCCGACTGATTATACAGGTGTAAAACGGGCTGTATTGATCCGATATATGGGTATAAAACTGACGTCCAGGCTCCTGCCCATATTTCGGGTTAACCTGCCCTGCGTAGCTGCCTGAGCTGCTTGTTCTGAAATTCTGTCCATCTGATGATGACGTTGTCCCGTCTCCCCGGAATGCCGCCAGTGGTCTTTACCCCTGCGCGTTTACCAGCTCTGCAAGAGCGGCTGAATAGGTTTCGTCGCGGATGTACCATGGCTGGATATCTTCCAGTGATGATTTGGTGCTTCCGGGGCTTTTGGTCAGACCAATATTGACGCCATTCGCAAGGATAGTGGTGAGGAGCAGGCGGGTATCGGGATGGGTAATGTCATTTTTTATATGCGAAAAATGTCGGGTAAACGTCGTCCAGCTGTTTACCTCATCGAGAATTTCCGTGATTTTAGGGTGCGGTAGCATACTGTAAACCAGCTCTGGCAGCTGTGAAACCTGCACCGGGACGCAGTTATCCAGCGGGGAGACTTTTACCCCCCCTTGTCAGATATTTCCATATCGGGCAGCTCACCAAGGGCAGCCATGGCATTGACCTCTTCAAGTCTGGACTGAAGCAGGGGCATACGGCTGGTAATGTACTGGATGAGGCTGAAAAAGCAGATCGAGCAACACGTGCTGCGGATTGTCAGCCTGGATGTGCCCACCTCATAGCAGGCTCTGTCAGATAAGGAGCCTTCGCAGGCTGACCCAATAACCCGCGCCGTGATAACCGACATCAATGACATACTTATCGACCTGATGGCCGCGATGTCGCATAAGGACTGGCTGGGCCGCCGCCAGCGACAAAAGCAGGGTATTGAACGGGCGCATACACTGGGTAAATACCGGTGAAAACAGGCCGATCAGGACGGCATCAGAAAGTCCTGTACTACCGGCAGGTCAAGAAACTGAGCATCCGTGAAACGGCAGATGCGACAGGGTACTGCCCCTCCCAGATATGCCGCATTCAGGCACTGTACCGGCAACCAGAAGCCGAAGATTTTGGTTAAGTTGTGATTGTTGTATGATGCCGGTGAGTATAACCGCTTATATATTGAGGGATTAATAATGGCAAGAGCACTGGCCTGTTTGGGTGATAAAACGAGTTACGGAGAAATCATTTCAGCGACTGCGTCCTGGTTTGAAGGAAGTAAAGCAATAGCCCGGACCGGCGACAAGGCATCATGCAGCAAATGTAACGGGTATTTTGAAATTCTGGCCTCCGCGCAGGACTGGGCAGAAGAAGGCAAAGCGTATGCGGCCACAGGTGACAGAGTGCTGTGCCATTGCCCAGATCACTACGTGTACGGTTCAGCCACGCAGTATACCAGCACAGACACCGGCTCTCTGACCTCCCGCAATACCAGTCAGTCCCCTGTCCCGGCGCAACAGGCACAGGATTCCGGTGCCCGAAACTGTATTCGCTTTCAGTGCGCCGGTGACGATGGCCAGCTAATGGCTGGTTGCCGCTACACTCTGATGTTCCCGGACGGACGTTCTGAAGCTGGTGTTACCGATGAACACGGGGTTACCGGATGGCATTATGCTGAATCTGCTGAAAATATTAACCTGCATATATTAATGGATTAATTATGGCTGTTTACTATCTCAGTACTCGTATTAACTCTAATGTCCCAGCTGATGCTTTGTTATATGACCTGTGCATTTATCGCATGGACTCCAGCAGGAATAAATCGCCCCTTGTGGATGTGAAGCAACAGCCGTTTCTGGGAAATTATGAAACACAGAGTCACATGACCGGAAATATAAATGAGTCACTCTCGACGATTTATATTATGGAAATGAATCTTTATCGAAAAACCATGTTGCATACGCACTGTGTAACGCCTGTTCCGTTCACTAAGATGTACACGCTGGAAGAATTTGCGTCAGGCAAAGCCTGGTCTCAGGTGAAGCGGGAGAACCCCTGTTATTTTGAGTCAAAAGGTACAATGAAACCTGAGAGTCAGGGGGGCGAAACAAAGCAGATTAAAATCACCATCCCGGAACGTCCATTTATTGCAAAGGAATACCCCATTGGCAATCCCAGAGACCCTTTTGATAAAAATTTAATAGAACGTCAAATAGATGAAAGATTTAACGGATTTGATTTCCCTAATCAAATAGCAGCAAGTGTATGTGGGCCTGCTGCATTTTTTTACTGTTTGCAAAAGGATCGCCCCGATGTGTATGCGCAAGCTGCCCGTGAACTTTGGCGGTACGGGAAAACTAAAATAGGTGACTTAATCATCTCACCTGGTGAAGGCTGTCGTCACCCTACAGGTGCATTTTACTATGATGATGGCAGGCCAAAGATAGCCGGTACTGACTGGATGACACTAGCTGGGCTCAGGGATTCAGAGAATACCATGCTGAGCTTTGATGCTCTTGATTCGCCAGTGGCTGGCATCACAATGTGGCAAACACTGACGGAATGGTTTGAAAAGGCCGGTTATGAAATAGTCTTTAGTAATGTAGGGATCACTCAGGCGGGTGTCCAGGGAATCAGAGATTTAAATCAATATATTGAGCGAGGCTATAAAGTCGTTACGTTAATAAACGATGGAGTTCTTGTAAATAGTACAAATAAAACAATTTTACCTACACACTGGGTTGTCTGGAATGGTTCAGTCACACAAGATCCCAACGGATATATTAGTTTGGAATTGTTTTCTTGGGGAAAACAAAGAAATTGGATAAAACCTAAAAAAGATTTGCAATTTTTTATCAAGAGATTTTTTGGAGGGATGGTTTTTAAACCATTAAAATAAACATGGGGAAGATATTTTTTGTTTTATCTTTACTTTTACTTTCCGCCTGTTCGTTACAGGCAGAATTTACCCCAGAAGGGGAGATTCTTAATGATGCAATTGTTGGCACTCCCTACTATAACCAAATAAATATATTTGGCGGAATAGTTCTTTCTTATGATATTTATGGTAAGCAGGTCATTGCAGGAGATATTCATCCAGATAATTTAGGTCTCCACCTACAGTATTGTGATGATGATGAATTCAATAATTGCATCCAGATTAGAGGGATACCAACAAAAGCAGGTATAGTTAAAGTACGAGTACATGGCGGCTTAGGTGGCGGAATGCTTTCAAAATCAGGCGATTTCGACAAAACCTACACTATCACGATCAAAGATTCAGAAGGATCTTCTTAAGATCGTTTGAGAGGAGCTATCAGCATCGCTCATCGGGATACGAAAATCCGCTCAGAGAGCGGTTTTCTCACATCTAAGTGGTTAAAACGTAAAATAATTTTCGATATCCAAACTGACCCCAATAACAGGGGGCGCCTGAAGCGGCGCCTCCTGAACGCTGATACACTTAGCGGACCGATCGCCGTTTACAGGGAAACCATGAAATATCAGGACCTCTTACAAAGCGTGTTGTTAAACGACCCGATAAGAATGAACGCGCTGTACGCCGTTCAGGCGCTGGAACTCAGCGATGGCTGGATTGGCGCCGGCTTTGTCAGAGATGCGGTCTGGGATCATCTGCACGGCTACGGGCAAAGGCCAGTTTCGGGTGATGTGGATGTTGTCTGGTTCGACGCGAAAAGCGGCAGCGCCGCCGACGATAGGGCGCTGGAAGAGAGGCTGAGCCAGCAATCATCCGCCTTTAACTGGTCGGTGAAGAATCAGGCCAGAATGCATCAACGTAACGGTAATAAACCTTATCACTCCACGGAGAATGCGTTGCTGTACTGGCCTGAAACGGCGACGGCTATCGCGGTCAGAATGGGACGTTCAGGGCTTATTGAGGTTATTGCGCCCTACGGGCTGGACGATCTGTTTGCACTCCGTCTGCGGCCCACGCCGGTATTTGCGCAGCATAAGCTGGCTATTTTCAGCCAGCGCGTCGCGGAAAAACGCTGGCTGCAGCGCTATCCAGGCCTGCAGCTGATTGTCCCGACCTGAGCCGTTTTCGCCATCACTGCGGGTTAACGCCTGATTTTATGTCATGCCCACTGGGCAGAGTACCGATTTTCCTGCCGTATCCGGGCAAATATCCTGCACGTTGACGCTTATTGATTATACTTTGATGGCAGGTTGTGCTGCTTCAGGCGGTTGCCGCTCTGGGGTAGCAGAACCGACATCCTGGAAATGGGCTTAACCGGTCTGATGAATATTTGATCGTGAAACAGTAATGGAGGTATGGAACGATGGGATTATTAAATTTTGTCAAAGAAGCGGGCGAGAAAATATGGGACGCCGTCTCCGGCGGCAGCAAGGAAGATAAGGCCGACAAGCTGAAAAAACATATTGATGGTCTTAATCTGCCCGGTGCCGAAAAGGTCAATATTGATGTTGCGGACGACGGCACCGCGACGGTTACCGGCGATGTCGGTTCGCAAGAAGATAAGGAAAAAATTCTGGTGGCGGTAGGTAACGTCACCGGCGTTGGTCAGGTTAATGACAGCGTGAAGGTGACGCAAAGCGGGGCGGAAAGTCGTTATTATACGGTGAAATCCGGCGACACCCTGAGCGCAATCTCTAAAGCGATGTATGGCTCTGCTAATGACTACCAACGTATTTTTGAAGCCAACAAACCGATGCTGACGCATCCCGATAAAATCTATCCGGGCCAGGTGCTGATTATTCCGGCGAAGTAAGCGCTGAATTCCTTCGGCAGCAGCAGGCCATTGGCATTTAACGCGGCCAAAACGGCATGTCGGTGGAATTAACCTCAGGAGTGCCAGCAGGCTGGCACTCTCTTTTGCCGGGTTCAGGCGCTTATTGTGCGTCGGCCAGCGCCAGCTCGGCTTCTTGCTGCTGCGTGTTCTTACGCTGTTGCTCAAGCTCCAGCGCGCCGCGATGAGAGAGGTAGCAGAACAGAATGCAGCAGACGATCCCGCCCATCAGCAGATAGAACCCGCCGTGCCAGCCCATTTTATCCACCATCACGCCAAACAGGCTGGTGCCTAACGATGCGCCAAAGATGTAGCTCATAAATCCGCGCAGTCCCACGGCGGAGCCGACGGCAAAGCTGGGAACAATTTCCATGGTCTGCACGGAGGCCAGAAACTGCGGCACGTAAATCAGGCAGCCCACGATCGCCGCGAACACCGTCACCATCAGCAGGGATTCGCTTTTCCAGTAGCCGATCAGGCAGACAAAAATCAGCGCCATACAGATCATGGCAAGCGGCATGCGCCGTCCTTTGAACAGCTTGTCGGAGAGCCAGCCCGCCAGCAGGGTCGACGGAATCGCCGCCCATTCAAAGAACAGGAACGCGACGCTCATCTGCTCTTTGGAAAAATGTTTCACCGTCAGCAGATAGATAGGCAGCCAGCTGATCATGCCGAAACGCACCATATAGACAAACACGTCCACAAGGGAGACGTACCAGGCGTTTTTGTTGCGCAGAACGTAGGTGCAGAAGATCTGGAATGCGCTCATATTCTCCGGCGCTTTTACCGCGTGTTTAGCGTTAAGAACGACCTTTTCTTCCGGCATCATCTCTTCCAGCGCAGGCAGGCCTTCCTCGCGCGGCGAACCTTTACCCAGCGCCAGTACGCTGATGGCGAACACCACCGCCACGCAGGCCGGGACAATGTAGCTGGCGCTCTGCCAGTGCTCGGTACCGAGAATCGCAAACGCGGCGCCGACGATCGGGGCGACAATCCCGCCGCCGACGTTATGGGATATGTTCCAGAAAGCCCCCACGCGACCGCGCTCCCGGCGAGGGAACCAGTTAGCGATGGTGATAAAAGAGGGGCCGACGCCCATCCCCTGAAACAGACCGTTCAGAACGACCAGCGCAGCGAAGATCCAGAATGCGGTGCTGAACCCCAACCCGACGTTGACGATCGCGCACATCACCAGGCCGCAGGCCATAAAGACTTTCGGGCTGGCTTTATCCGCCAGGCTGCTCATAACGCCTTTGCTGATCCCGTACGCAATGAGCATACAGCTGCTGAGCAAACCGATCTGGGTGGCGCTCAGATCTAACTGCTCTTTCAGATAAGGCGTGGATAAGGTGAAATTGTTGCGCACAATATAGTACGCCAGATAACCCAAAAATACGCTTAGCAGCGCCTGCATGCGGTAGCGGCCATAAGTTGCCTGAATTTTCTCAACCGGCACTTTATTTGCCGACGGCCCTTTTTTTAATATTGATAACATGTCGTCACCTGTATTTTATATTGATATGAACATCAGGAGTATTCGGCATGAAGAGTGAAATAAGTGGTCAGAAAACTCAAATCGTCAAAATGGGTCAAAATTGACTCAAATTGATGAATTCAGGGGTTATTTTTAACGCATTGAACATCAATGAAATAGCGAATAATTAATTTTCCGCTGATTTTATGTCAGGCATGTGCGGATATTAAAAAATTCCACATTCATTATCTGGTAATGTTTACTGATATTCCCGGAGGCCAGCGCGGCTATTTCGAGGCTAGCGGTGATTAATCCGCCAGGCGTCATAAACGGGTAAGTTTTGTCTCAACGCTCTTTTTTCGGTATTTCAATATTTATGAACGGGATCACAAACATGTTTCTGCGGCGGAGTCGGGCGCCCGGCAAAACGCTCGCGTTGCTGCTGCTGGCCGCCGGATTCAGCTCCTGTGCGGCGCAGGGGAACGAACTGGTGATGGCGACAACATTTTCCCCCAGCGCCACCGCGTGGATTATCGCACGCTGGCAAACGGAGCCGGGGTCGGTGATGATTCGCACCCTCAACCGCACCAGCGCCTCGCTGGAACAGCTGCTTGATACGGCAAATGCGGAGAACGTTGATCTGGTCCTGACCTCATCACCGATGCTGCTGCAGCATCTTCAGGAGCATCAAAAGCTGGCGCCGTTCAGCGGCGCGCCGGCGGCCAGTCAACGCCTGGTGCCGGAATCCATCCGCGCCACCTCCGTTGCCGTGGCGATGTCGGGGTTTGGCTTGCTGATTAACCGCTCGGCGCTGACGACGCGGCATCTGCCTGCGCCTGCGGACTGGGACGATCTCACCGATCCCCGATATCAGGGGGCGCTGCTGATGAGCAGCCCGTCGCGCTCGGACACTAATCATCTGATGGTGGAGTCGCTGCTGCAACAAAAGGGCTGGCTTAAGGGATGGCAAACGCTGCTGGCAAGCGCGGGAAATCTGGTGACGATTTCATCTCGCAGCTTTGGCGTGGCGGACAAGATCAAAAGCGGGCTGGGCGTAGCCGGTCCTGTGATTGATAACTATGCCAATCTGTTGCTGAACGATCCGCACCTTGCCTTTATCTATTTTCCGCAGTCGGCGGTGTCGCCTACCTACGTCGCGGTGCTCAAAAATAGCCAGCACGCCAGCGAGGCGCGGCGGTTTATTCGCTATCTGCTGAGCCCGGAAGGCCAGCGGATCCTCGCCGACGCGAATACCGGGAAATACCCGGTGACGCCGCTGACGGCTGGCAATCCACGGGCGGCGCAGCAGGCGGTGCTGATGAATCAACCGCCGCTGAACTATCGCCTGATCCTTAAGCGTCAGCGTCTGGTTCAGCGGATGTTTGATACGGCGATCAGCTTTCGTCTCGCCCAGCTGAAAGATGCCTGGCGAGCGCTGCACAGCGCGGAGGCTCGCCTTAAGCGTCCGCTGCCCGAAATACGCGCGCTGCTAACCGGCGTCCCGGTCGATCCGGCAAGCAGCGAGGATGAAGCCTGGCTGGCTAAGTTCGATAATAAGAGCTTTGCGGAGCAGCAAATGATGGAGTGGCAGCTCTGGTTTCTCAACAACCAGCGGCAGGCGATCAATAAACTGGAAGAGCTGAAATGATGGCCCGTTCCATACTGCAACGTCTGCGGCAAATCAGTATCAGCAGCAGCCTGCGCGGGGCCTTTCTGATGGGCGCGCTGCTGACGCTGATTGTCAGCAGCGTCAGCCTCTATTCATGGCATGAGCAAAGCTCGCAGATACGCTATTCGCTGGACGAGTATTTTCCCCGCATCCACTCTGCTTTTCTGATTGAAGGCAATCTCAATCTGGTGGTCGATCAGCTGAATGAATTTCTGCTGGCGCCGAATACCACGGTGCGCCTGCAGCTGCGTAACCAGATTATTCAGCATCTGGATAAAATCGAGCGGCTGAGCCAGGGCTTGTCGCCCGCGGAACGCCAGCAGCTGGCGGTGATTTTACAGGACAGCCGCGCGCTGCTGTCGGAACTGGATCGCGTGCTCTACAACATGTTTCTGGTACGCGAAAAGGTGGGGGAACTCTCGGCGCGTATCGACTGGCTGCACGATGATTTTACCACTGAGCTGAATTCACTGGTGCAGGACTTTACCTGGCAGCAGGGAACGCTGCTCGATCAGATAGAAGCCCGCCAGGGCGACGCGGCGCAGTACCTGAAGCGTTCCAGAGAAGTCCAGAATGAACAGCAGCAGGTCTATACGCTGGCCCGCATTGAGAATCAAATCGTTGACGACCTGCGCGACAGGCTTAATGAACTGAAATCCGGAAATGATGACGGCATGCTGGTGGAGACGCATATCCGCTATCTCGAAAACCTGAAGAAAACGTCGGATGAAAATATTCGCGCGTTGGACGACTGGCCGAGCACGATCACGCTGCGACAAACGATTGATGAGCTGCTGGAAATCGGCATGGTGAAAAATAAGATGCCGGATACCATGCGCGACTACGTGACGGCGCAAAAAGCGTTAGTGGACGCCAGTCGCGCCAGAGAAGCCACGCTGGGGCGTTTCAGGACGCTGCTTGAAGCCCAGCTTGGCAGCAGTCATCAGCAAATGCAGATGTTTAATCAGCGTATGGGACAGATTGTCCGCGTGAGCGGCGGGTTGATTCTGGTGGCGACGCTGCTGGCGCTGCTGCTGGCGTGGGTGCTGAATCATTATTTCATCCGATCGCGGCTGGTGAAACGCTTTACCGCGCTGAACCAGGCGGTGGTGCAGATTGGTTTAGGCCGGACGGATGCCACCATTCCGGTTTATGGCCGGGATGAGCTGGGGCGTATTGCCGGTTTGCTTCGCCATACGCTGGGTCAGCTTAACGCGCAAAAACAGCAGCTTGAACAGGAGATTGGCGAGCGAAAAACGATTGAGGCCGATCTTCGCGCCACCCAGGACGAGCTGATCCAGACCGCTAAACTGGCGGTGGTGGGGCAGACGATGACCACCCTGGCGCATGAGATCAACCAGCCGCTGAACGCGCTGTTGATGTATCTGTTTACGGCAGGACGGGCGATTGAGCAGGGACAGACGGCGCAGGCGCGGGCGACGTTAAGTAAAGCGGAAGGGTTGATTAACCGCATTGACGCGATTATCCGCTCGCTGCGTCAGTTTACCCGCCGCGCTGAACTGGAAACGCCGCTGCATCCTGTTGATTTGCGTCAGACGTTTACGGTGGCGTGGGAACTGCTGGCGATGCGCCATAAGCCGCAGCAGGGGACGCTGGAGATACCGGATGAAACCGTCTGGATCCGCGGCGATGAAGTGCGGGTTCATCAGGTGCTGGTCAACGTACTGTCGAATGCGCTCGACGCCTGTCCGAACGCGGCGAAAATAACGGTGAGCTGGCAAATCCACGGCGACACCCTGTGCGTGTTGATTGCCGATAACGGTCCCGGCTGGCCTGCGGCCTTGCTACCGTCACTGCTGAAGCCGTTCACCACCAGCAAAGATGTGGGGCTGGGGATTGGGCTGTCGATTTCTGTTTCGCTGATGACGCAAATGGAAGGGACGCTGCGCCTGGCGTCGACGTTAACGCGCAATGCCTGCGTGGTGCTGCAATTCAATTTAACGGATGTAAATGATGTTGAGTAATGAGTGTTCGATTCTGCTGATTGATGATGATCGCGACGTGCTGGATGCCTATACGCAGCTGCTTGAGCAAGCGGGTTATCACGTCCACGCCTGCGATAACCCCTTTGATGCGCGGGCGTGGGTGCAGAAGGACTGGCCCGGCATTGTGCTGAGCGATGTCTGCATGCCCGGCTGCTCCGGCATCGATTTGATGACGCTGTTTCATCAGGATGACGAGCAGCTGCCGATTCTGCTTATCACCGGTCATGGCGACGTACCGATGGCGGTGGATGCGGTGAAAAAGGGGGCCTGGGATTTTCTGCAAAAGCCGGTTGATCCGGGAAAGCTGCTCTCGCTGGTGGACGCCGCGTTGCGCCAGCGGCAAGCGGTGATCGCGCGTCGCCAGTACGGCCAGCAAAAATTACGGGTTGAGCTGATCGGGCGCAGCCAATGGACGGAACAGTATCGCCAGCGTTTACAGCAGCTGGCAGAGACGGATATTGCGGTCTGGCTTTACGGCGAAGCGGGAACCGGGCGTATGACCGGCGCACGTTACCTGCACCAGCTGGGGCGTAACGCCGAAGGCCCTTTTGTCTACTGCGAACTGACTGCGGCCAACGCCCATAAGCTGAATGACGCGATCGCGCAGGCGCAGGGCGGAACGCTGGTATTAAGCCACCCGGAGCACCTGACTCATGAGCAACAACATCTGCTGGTACAGGCGCAGAGCCATGAGAAACGGCCTTTTCGCCTGATTGGTATCGGCAGCGCGTCGCTAGTGGCGCTGGCGGGCAGTAGCCAGATCGTGGCGGAACTCTATTACTGCTTCGCGATGACGCAAATTGCCTGCCTGCCGCTGTCAAGGCGGCCTGATGATATCGAGCCGCTGTTCCACCACTATTTGCAAAAAACCTGTCAGCGGCTGAATCATCCCGTCCCGGAGGTGGATAGCCATCTGTTAAAAGGGATGATACGTCGGGCGTGGCCGAACAACGTCCGCGAACTGGCGAACGCTGCCGAACTGTATGCGGTGGGGGTATTACCGCTCGCGGATACGGTGAATCCGCTGATGCACGTCGGCGAGCCGACGCCGCTCGATCGACGGGTTGAGGACGTAGAGCGGCAGATCATCACCGAAGCGCTGAATCTCCATCAGGGGCGCATTAATGAAGTAGCGGAGTATCTGCTTATTCCGCGTAAAAAACTCTATCTCAGAATGAAGAAATATGGCCTGAGTAAAGAGCACTACAAGGGCTTTTAGCGAAAATTGAGGGGGAGGGTGTCTATTTCCTTGCCCCTGATTTTTTGCGTTTTATTAATCGTATGACAAATAGTGGTTGTTATCTCTGCACGTGAATTATATAAATATCCAGCACGTTAAGTACACCCATACAAATAATAACGTATTAAAAATGATACTTTAAAAAATAATAAGATTTCAGTACTAATTTTGATGCGTTAAAAGGTGCCACTATAAATCAGGTTATGTGATCGCTGTTAGTGAATCAGCATAGTTGCATTTTATAAAATAGCCAAACAAACACAGCGTTTTTATTACCTGAATCAGAGTCAAATTAATTTGACCCTACTCTATATTACTGAGGCCATATTATGGAAACCGTTCAAAATACCCTCGTTGCTCGCGAGAGCAGCGGCTGGAGAAAAAGTGATACCGTGTGGATGCTGGGCCTGTACGGTACCGCAATTGGTGCAGGGGTGCTTTTCCTGCCAATTAACGCCGGGGTCGGCGGTTTAATTCCGTTAATCATCATGGCCATTCTTGCCTTCCCGATGACCTTTTTTGCCCACCGCGGTTTAACCCGTTTTGTCCTGTCGGGCAAAAATCCGGGAGAAGATATTACCGAAGTGGTGGAAGAACATTTCGGCACCGGTGCAGGTAAGCTTATCACGCTGCTTTATTTCTTCGCTATTTATCCGATTCTGCTGGTTTATAGCGTTGCTATTACCAACACCGTCGATAGCTTTATTACTCACCAGCTTGGTCTGGTGTCTCCGCCGCGCGCTATTTTGTCGCTGATTTTAATTGTCGGCATGATGGGGATTGTCCGTTTTGGCGAAAAAATGATTGTTAAGGCCATGAGCGTGCTGGTGTTTCCGTTCGTGTTCGCGTTGATGATATTGGCGCTGTATTTGATCCCGCAATGGAACGGCGCGGTACTGGATACGTTGTCGCTGAGCAGCGCTTCGGCAACGGGAAATGGTCTGTGGATGACCCTGTGGCTGGCCATCCCGGTCATGGTCTTCTCCTTCAACCATTCGCCGATTATCTCCTCATTTGCGGTGGCTAAACGTGAAGAATATGGCCAGGACGCCGAGCGCAAATGCTCCCGTATTCTGGGCTTCGCCCACATCATGATGGTGCTGACGGTGATGTTCTTTGTGTTCAGCTGCGTACTGAGCCTCTCCCCGGAAAACCTGGCGGAGGCGAAAGCGCAGAACATCTCCATCCTCTCATATCTGGCGAACCACTTTAACGCGCCGGTGATTGCCTGGATGGCGCCGATCATCGCGATGATTGCGATTACTAAATCCTTCCTCGGCCACTACCTCGGCGCGCGTGAAGGCTTCAACGGCATGGTGATTAAGTCGCTGCGCGGAAAAGGGAAATCGATCGAAATCAACAAACTGAACAAGATCACCGCGCTGTTCATGCTGGTGACCACCTGGATTGTTGCCACCCTGAACCCCAGCATCCTGGGGATGATTGAAACGCTGGGCGGCCCGGTCATCGCGATGATCCTGTTCCTGATGCCAATGTATGCCATTAACAAAGTACCGGCCATGCGCAAGTACAGCGGCCACATCAGCAACGCGTTTGTGGTGGTGATGGGACTGATTGCCATCTCCGCTATTTTCTTCTCTCTGTTCAGCTAAGTTTTCAGCGCCGCCTGTCACCGGCGGCGCATCCGTTTTGCTATGTAACCGTGTGGGTGCCATATGATTAGCGTTTTCGATATTTTCAAAATCAGCATCGGGCCGTCCAGCTCACATACCGTTGGGCCGATGAAAGCGGGAAAACAGTTTGTTGATACCCTGCAGGAAAAAGGCCTGCTGCATAAAGTGACTCGGCTGGTGGTGGATGTGTATGGTTCCCTCTCATTGACGGGTAAAGGTCACCATACCGATATCGCCATTATTCTTGGTCTGTCAGGGTATCTACCGGATACCGTTGATATCGACGCCATTCCGGGCATTATTCGCGATGTCAACACCATGCATCGTCTGTTTATTGAAGAAGGTCAGCGCGAGATACAGTTCCCGGTGGCGGAATGCATGCGCTTTCACAATGAGTTTCTGCCGCTGCACGAAAACGGGATGAGCATTACGGCGTTTTGCGATGGCAAAATCGTCCACTTCCAGACTTACTATTCCATCGGCGGCGGTTTTATCGTCACGGAGGAAAACTTTGGTAAGAACCTGGAGGCGGAGGTTGATATTCCGTTCCCGTTCTATTCTGCCCGCAACCTGCTGGCGCACTGCCAGAACAACTGCCTGTCGATTTCCGCCGTGATGATGAAAAACGAGATCGCCCGCCACGGCCGGGAGAACGTTGAGCAAAATATGGCGAAAATCTGGGAAACCATGAGAAACGCCATTAACCGGGGGATGAATACGGAAGGTATTTTACCGGGGCCGCTGAAAGTGCCGCGCCGGGCTTCTGCGCTGCACCGCGTGCTGGCGCCGCAGAGCCAGTCGATTACGCCACTGAGCGCGATGGATTGGGTCAATATGTTCGCCATGGCGGTGGGGGAAGAGAACGCGTCGGGCGGGCGAGTGGTAACCGCGCCGACCAACGGCGCCTGCGGCATTGTCCCGGCGGTACTGGCCTATTACGATCGTTATATCAAAGAGGTGACGCCGGAAATCTATATGCGCTATTTCCTGACGGCGGGCGCAATAGGCATTCTGTACAAGATGAACGCCTCCATTTCCGGGGCAGAGGTCGGTTGCCAGGGCGAAGTGGGCGTGGCCTGCTCGATGGCGTCTGCCGGACTGGCCGAGCTGCTGGGTGGCAGTCCGGAGAAGGTGTGCATCGCCGCGGAGATCGGCATGGAGCATAACCTCGGCCTGACCTGCGATCCGGTGGCCGGCCAGGTGCAGGTGCCGTGCATCGAGCGTAACGCGATTGCGGCAGTGAAGGCGATAAACTCGGCCAGTATGGCGATGTACCGTACCAGCGATCCGAAAGTCTCCCTGGATAAAGTTATCGAAACGATGTTTGAGACGGGCAAAGATATGAACGCCAAGTACCGTGAAACCGCCCGGGGCGGTCTGGCGATTAAAGTCGCGGTGTGTGAATCCTGAGTCCCCTAAAAACCGCCTGCCTGAGCCGCAGGCGGTTTTCTCTTCCCTGATCTTTAAAATCATCTGAAGCCTGTTAGCTTTTTTTCTCTCCGTCGGACGGCGTAAAAGACCACACCACGCTGTTAGAAGCCGATGAGGTGTACCATTCGTTAATCGTGGCATCAGCCTCGTTGGTCTGGGCAGCGGCGGGCAATTTCTCTTTTGGCTGATGCGTTTTTTTCCGAATACGGATACGGGAAGGGGTTCCGGCATTGAGCTGTGCCTTAAATGTACGCATGTGCGAGTCAAATAAAATCGACTCCAGCTGATGCAGCCGATCGAGACCGCGCAAAATACCAATCAGCGTACTGAGGGTAACGGATTCGCCTAATTCAACGCGTTTAATGGTTGCCGCGCCGACCTGAGCGCGTTCGGCCAGCTCAATCTGTGACAGGCCCAGCTGTATACGCGTTTCTTTAATTCTTCGGCACAGTTCAGAAATAATTTCACTGTCGGGCATGGTACTGAAACGCATCTTAATTCCTCTACTGCGTAATAAAACCTGACTAATTATTTAGCAAGCCAATTTATAAATAAAGCGAATAATTTCTCTTTTGCGATAGCGGCGACAATGTTTTTTGCCAATGCCATCAAAGAGTTGGGTATAGGGTCGTTCCTGCGAATCCTGCGGTTTCAGGCGCCAAATAAAGAGACTTCGAATCAATAGCCTGGGGCGATACTCCGTGGCGCAGGGATGAGCCTCCGTCTCTGCCATAATGCAATTACGGCGAATTATGGTTATATATATCCCTTTCTGCGGCCCGGTTTCGCCGCAGCCACTCTTACGGATGATAACGATACGCCATGAATCTTCGTGAAAATATTGTGAGCCAATTCAGCCTGCTGTCGCCAGAACTCCAGCGCGCGGCGGAATTTTCCCTGCAAAATGCCAACCAACTGGTGGTGCAATCAATGCGCGCTTTCGCCGCGGAAGCCGGCGTTAAGCCTGCCACGCTGCTACGCCTGGCGCAGCGTCTGGGCTATAACGGTTGGCGGGAGCTGAAAAGCGCATTTATCGACGATCTCGGCTTAGGAAATGATACATATGTATCTAAGGCTGAAAAATTGATCGCGAAAGGAACGCAGCCCGCGCTGTACGAAGAGGTGTTCCTCGCGCATCAGGCCAATCTGGCATTCACTCAGGCAGAGAATCAACACGCTATGCAGCAAGCGGTGACGTTGCTGGATGAAGCGAAGCAGGTTTATATTTGCGGCTTCCGCGCCAGCTTTCCTATCGCCTGGTCGTTGTTTTATGTCTATCGATTGTTCAATCGCCAGGTATCGCTGATTGACGGGCTGGCCAGTAATATCGAAGTCTTCACCCGTGAGATCAACGCGGAAGACTGCCTGCTATTGACCAGCTTTTCTCCCTATTCCCGCGAATCTCTCGACGTTCTCAATGCTGCCAGGCAGGCCGGGGCACGGATTATCGCCATCACCGACTCTCCGGTTTCGCCGCTGGCGCAAGCGGCGGACTGCACGTTGCTTTTCTCCCTCAGCAGCCCCTCTTTTTTCCCTTCGATAGTGTCCGGTATGGGCGTCGCCGAGTGTTTGCTGGCGATGCTGGTTGCCCGCCACGGTAGGGAGGCGGTGAATAAAATTGAGAGCGCAGAACGTTATCTGCAACGCTCCGGGGCGTATGTGATGCCCGATAAGTCCTGATAAATGATTCATTTGCTTTTATCATAAGAAAATTAAATACATTTGAATCATTATTGAATTGACGAGATTCAAATGGATCCTGCAAGATGCTTTCAACTTACGCGAAAGCGATTTCTTAAGCAGGATAAAAGCATGAGTCAAATCATTCACCGCAGCCTCCGTACCACCCCGGCAGTGGCAGTCAGTGCCCAGGGCGCTTACATCACCGATGCCAGTGGTCAACGCTATCTGGACGCCTGCGGCGGGGCGGCGGTTTCTTGTCTGGGTCACGCCCATCCGGATGTGCTGGCGGCGATGCACCGGCAGATCGATCGGTTGGCCTATGCCCACACCAGTTTTTTCACCAGCGATACGGTGGAACAACTGGCAGAGCAGCTTGTCCGCACCGCGCCCGGTTCGCTGAACTATGCCTATTTCGTCTCCGGCGGATCGGAAGCGGTTGAAACGGCGCTGAAGCTGGCGCGCCAGTATTTTGTGGAGATAGGGCAGCCGGATCGCACGCTATTTATTGCCCGTAAACAAAGCTACCACGGCAATACGCTGGGTGCGCTGGCCGTTGGCGGTAACGAGTGGCGCCGCCGCCAGTTCGCGCCGCTGCTGATGGATGTGGTGCGCGTGTCGGCCTGTAATGAGTACCGTGACCGTGAGGCGGGTGAAAGCCAGCAGCAATATACCGAGCGCTTACTTGGCGAACTCGAAGCGGCAATTCTGGACGCCGGGCCGGAAAAAATTATCGGTTTTATCGCCGAAACGGTGGTTGGCGCAACCACTGGCGCAATGCCGCCTACGCCGGGTTATCTGCAAGGCGTTCGTCGGCTGTGTGATAAATACGGCATTCTGTATATCGCCGATGAGGTGATGTGCGGCATGGGCCGTACCGGCACGTTGCACGCCTTTGAACAGGATGGCGTTGTCCCTGACATCGTGACCATCGCAAAAGGTTTAGGCGGGGGTTATCAGCCCATTGGCGCAGTGCTGGCCAGTGAGCAAATCGTCGCCGCGCTGCAAGCCGGTAGCGGAATGTTCCAGCATGGTCACACCTACATCTGCCACCCGACAGCCGCAGCGGCTGCGCTGGCCGTGCAGCAGGTTATCGAGCGAGATCGTTTGCTCGAGCAGGTGCAGCAGCAGGGCGCGTATTTGCAGCAGGCGCTGCATGATGTGCTCGGCGGATTACCGTATGTCGGTGATACGCGCGGTCGCGGTTTGTTCGCCGGCGTGGAGCTGGTATGCGATAAAGAGCGCAAAACGGCATTCGATCCGCTGCTGAAGCTGCATGCGGCTATCAAAGCGCAGTGCATGGCGCACGGGCTGCTGGTCTATCCGATGGGCGGAACCATTGATGGCCAGCGGGGCGATCATATTCTGATTGCGCCGCCGTTTATTGTCAGCCGGTCAGAACTCGATTTCGTGGTGGATACACTGCACAAGGTCATCAGCGAAGAGACGCATAAACTGATGAGACGTCAGCCATGAACCGTTTACCTGCACTGTCAGAACAGCAGTGGAGCGATGAACAACGCCAGCTTGCGGAGGAGATTATCAACGGGCCGCGCGGCGCGCTGCTGCCGCCGTTTGAACCGTTGTTGCGCAGCCCGGAACTGATGGCCCATGCGCAGCGAATGGGGGAGTATCTGCGCTACCGTAGCGCGCTGGGGCAGCGGTTGTCGGAACTGGCCATCCTGCTGACCGCGCGTCACTGGTCGCAGCCGGTTGAATGGGCCATTCATGCGCCAATAGCCAGGGAAAAAGGGATCCCGGCGCAGGCGGTGCAGGCAATCAATGAACGGCGTCAACCAGAGGCGCTGGCGGCTGATGAATGGGTGGTTTACCATTTTTGCCAGCAGCTGCATCAGCATAAAAAAGTCAGCGATGATACCTGGCAGCAGGCAATCGATCTCTGGGGGGAAAAGGGCGTTGTCGATCTGATTGGCGTCAACGGTTATTACAGCTTTCTTTCAATGATCATGAACGGCGCGCAGACGCCAGTACCCGACACCAGGGATTTTATTCTTCCCGCATAAATAATTCGCACGCCTTCATTTTTATATCGCGTGCGAATGTAGGGATACTGTTTTTATTCTCAACGCCAATATCAGTTTTAGGGTATTGCGCGAAAACTCCTGTCTGCTGTCTTAATTACGCTGAGGATTATTATGTCTGCATTATTGAAAAAATTAAAGATTACCCTGACACTGGTTGCCTGTTCGGCGAGTTTTGCCGTCATGGCACAAGATAAATTATTAGTCGGTGTGGATACCGCCTTCGTTCCCTTTGAATTTAAGCAAGGCAATAAATATGTTGGTTTTGATATCGATTTATGGGAAGCCATTGCGAAGAAAATGAATGTCAGCTACGAATTACGCCCTATGGATTTTGGCGGTTTAATTCCTGGGCTGCAATCGCGTAATTTAGATGTGGCAATGGCCGGGATCACCATTACCGATGCCCGCAAACAGGTCGTTGATTTCAGCGAGGGTTACTACGATGCGGATCTCTTAATGGCGGTGAAAAGTGGTGATAATTCCATCACCAAATTCAGCGAACTGGCCGGTAAAAAAGTGGGGCTGAAGCAGGGCACCGCCGCGGCCAGTTTTATGAAATCCAAATATAAAGCCAACTATGTCGAATTCCCCAATATTGATAACGCCTATCTCGACCTGCAGGCAGGCAATCTGGACGCGGTCGTTCACGACTCCCCGAACGTGCTCTACTACGTGAAAACCGCAGGTGGCGGTAAGGTTAAATCGACCGGGGAAACGGACAGCATTCTGCCGCAGAAATACGGTTTTGCCCTGCAGAAAAACAGCAGCCTGACGCCGAAGGTCGATGCCGCGTTAAAGGCATTACGCGCGGATGGCACCTACGACAAGATTTATTTCAAATGGTTTAACAAGCAACCTAAATAATCCCCGCCGGGCCGGGTAACCCCGGCCAGAACCGAGAGTAATAGACCGCATTATGAATTTCGAAACGAAATATATATGGGAATCCCTGCCGCTATTATTACAGGGGCTGCAGCTGACAATATTGATCTCTATGGTCGGTTTGGCGGGCGGCTTTATCATCGGTCTGCTGGCAGGAATCTGTCGTGCACTGGGAGGCGGTATTGCGAAAACGTTATCATTAATTTTTGTCGAATTGATTCGCGGTACGCCAATTATGGTACAGGTGATGTTTATCTATTTTGCCTTGCCAATGATTCTGCCTGTTCGTATCGACCCTATCACGGCCGCGATGGTCACCATTATTATTAACTCCGGCGCGTATATTGCGGAAATTACGCGCGGCGCAATTTTGTCCATCAATAGAGGATTTAAAGAAGCCAGTCTGGCGATGGGATTATCGCAGCGCGCAACGCTATGGCATGTGATTATGCCGCTGGCCCTGCGCCGCATGATCCCGGCGTTGGGCAACCAGTGGATTATCAGCATTAAAGACACCTCGCTGTTCATTGTTATCGGTGTCGCGGAATTAACGCGGCAGGGGCAGGAGATCATCGCCGGGAACTTCCGTGCCCTTGAGGTCTGGACAGCGGTAGCCCTGATTTATCTTGCCGTCACCCTGTGCCTGAGCTTTCTGCTGAAGCAACTGGAGAAAAGGATCCATATTTTATGAGCATGGTTGAATTTAGCGCGGTCGCTAAACATTTCGGCACCACCCAGGTGCTGCACGATATCAATCTGAAAATTGATGCCGGTGAAGTGGTCGTGATTATCGGTCCTTCAGGTTCAGGTAAATCGACGCTGCTGCGTTGTATCAACAAGCTGGAAGAGATCTCCTCCGGCACTTTGCTGGTTGCCGGAATGCACCTGACCGATCCTCACGTCAACGAGTGCGAAATCCGCCGCGAAGCGGGGATGGTATTCCAGCAGTTTCATCTGTTTCCGCATCTGACGGCGCTGGAAAATGTGATGTTTGGGCCTATCCGCGTACGCAAAATGAGTCAAGCGGCAGCCCGCGAACAGGCGCTGGCGCTGCTGGAACGTGTCGGTCTGGGCGAACGGGCCGAGCACTATCCGTCGGAGCTTTCAGGCGGCCAGCAGCAGCGCGTGGCTATCGCCCGCGCGCTGGCGGTGAAACCGAAAATGATGCTGTTTGATGAGCCAACCTCTGCGCTCGATCCGGAGTTGCGCCATGAAGTATTAAAAGTGATGCGTTCACTGGCGGATGAAGGGATGACCATGATTATAGTGACGCACGAGATTGGCTTTGCACGCGATGTGGCCTCTCGATTGATTTTTATCGATGGTGGAACCATTGCTGAAGATGGCCCACCTGATATCCTGCTGAATGCCAGTAGCAATCCGCGCCTGAAAGAATTTTTACAGCACGTTTCCTGAACATAAGTGAATCCATCACATGAAGAAAATCGACATCAGTGGTTCCCCGTTTGAGATTGGCCTGCGCCTTGGCGAGCTTGGCCGTGAAGCATGGCATCAGAAACTGATGCTCACGTCATTGTGGCAAACGGTGATGACCCTGCAGGCATCCCCTGAGACCCGGTTAATGCGCACCGAGGTGCAGCGGCATTATCCGCTCATCTGGCAGGAGCTGGAGGGGTTGGCGCAGGGGCTGGAGGCTACTGTTGATCAGGTCTTTGCCTGGAACTGCCGTGGCGATCTGGTGCGCTCAACGTCGGATGGCTGTACGACGGTGGCCGGGGTAAACGCCGCAGGCGAGCGGATTATCGCGCACAATGAAGACGGTTTTCCTCAGTTACGGGATGAATGCTTGCTGGCTACCATTACCCCGAGTCGCGGTCTGAGCTTTACGAGTTTTGCCTATCCGGGGTCGATTTGCGGCCACACCTTTGCGGTGAATGAAAAAGGTGTCGTTAACACGGTGAATAACATCCGTGCAGTGCATCGTCCGCAGGGATTACCGCGTCAGATCCTGGCTCGCGCCTCGCTGAATGCGAACACCCTCGACGAGGCCATCACTATACTTACCGGCCAGCCGCGATCCGGGGCGTTTCACCATACGCTCGGGCAGCTGGGCGATACGCGGCTGTTCAGCGTTGAGGCCACCGGTCAAGGCTGTTCCGTTCTCCCCCTGACGACGGTAACCGGGCATGCCAACCATCTGGTGCATGCGGCACTGGCTGGCGTTGAGCAGATCGTTACCGACAGTTCAGCGTCGCGGCAGTTACGCCTCGTGCAGTGGCGGGAAACGCAACCTCCGTTTGACGCCGCAGCGGCAAAAGCCATTCTCTCAGATACCCCTGACGCCGAACTGCCAATTTACCGGCTGGCTGCCGACGATCCGGATGAGGAGAACACCCTCGCCACGGCAGTTTTCACCCTCGATGCCAACCACGTCAGGTGGCAAATTTTCGACATTAACCGCGACGATGCTAAATTTCAGGGAGAAGTGCGTGGGTGAGATAGCCGGTCGTCAGTCATAAAGGGCAGGGTAGTACCGTTGGCCCGGCGTTCGATAGTACCGTCCGGATACTGCCAGATATCGGCGTCCAGGGAGATGTCCTGAAGCGCGGTGTCCGGAATTTCAGGTTTGTGTCTCTACAAAGACTAACTATCAGAAAAACTCATCGAGCATCAAATGAAACTGCAATTTATTCATATCAGGATTATCAATACCATATTTTTGAAAAAGCCGTTTCTGTAATGAAGGAGAAAACTCACCGAGGCAGTTCCATAGGATGGCAAGATCCTGGTATCGGTCTGCGATTCCGACTCGTCCAACATCAATACAACCTATTAATTTCCCCTCGTCAAAAATAAGGTTATCAAGTGAGAAATCACCATGAGTGACGACTGAATCCGGTGAGAATGGCAAAAGCTTATGCATTTCTTTCCAGACTTGTTCAACAGGCCAGCCATTACGCTCGTCATCAAAATCACTAGCATCAACCAAACCGTTATTCATTCGTGATTGCGCCTGAGCGAGACGAAATACGCGATCGCTGTTAAAAGGACAATTACAAACAGGAATCGAATGCAACCGGCGCAGGAACACTGCCAGCGCATCAACAATATTTTCACCTGAATCAGGATATTCTTCTAATACCTGGAATGCTGTTTTCCCGGGGATCGCAGTGGTGAGTAACCATGCATCATCAGGAGTACGGATAAAATGCTTGATGGTCGGAAGAGGCATAAATGCCGTCAGCCAGTTTAGTCTGACCATCTCATCTGTAACATCATTGGCAACGCTACCTTTGCCATGTTTCAGAAACAACTCTGGCGCATTGGGCTTCCCATACAATCGATAGATTGTCGCACCTGATTGCCCGACATTATCGCGAGCCCATCTATACCCATATAAATCAGCATCCAGGTTGGAATTTAATCGCGGCCTCGAGCAAGACGTTTCCCGTTGAATATGGCTCATAACACCCCTTGTATTACTGTTTATGTAAGCAGACAGTTTTATTGTTCATGATGATATATTTTTATCTTGTGCAATATAACATGGGTTAACTTCATCCAAAGTAAAAAACTGCGCTGAATGGGCCAGAGCAGAATCCCGGGATGGTTAACTGAGTTCTGATCAAAACCGCATAATCTTGCTGCCTCTACCTTAGTGCGCATAATGTATATTATGTTAAATATGGTGGGTTTGCTCTTAAGTTCATGAGTCCCTCTCTTTCAGG
>NZ_JAWXQV010000089.1:0-114984 GCF_033843325.1 Klebsiella sp. JN_Kp126
GCCAGCGTTCAATCTGAGCCATGATCAAACTCTTCAATTTAAGTTTGATGCTCGTGAATTAAACTTCGTAATGAATTACGTATGTTCACTCAGAGACTTGGTATTCATTTTTCGTCTTGCGACGTTAAGAATCCATGTCACTTTGAGTGCCCACACAGATTGTCTGATAAATTGTTAAAGAGCAGTGCAACGCGGCTTTCGCTCACCGTTGCGAGGTGGCGTATATTACGCTTTCCTCATTCAGAGTCAAGCGTTTAATTTCGCTTTTCTCTGCCGGTATTCATCGCTGAATCCCGCTGACCCGGCGGGCTGTAAGCCGTTGTTCCGTGTCAGTGGAGGCGCATTATAGGGAGTTATTCCGAAGTGACAAGGGCTAAATGCAAAAAACTTTTTAACCGCCTCTTTTTTCATCATTACGGCGCGTAATGTAGCAAAAAACCGGCGTTTTGCCGTTTTAACCAACGAAGTAAGCCGCCAGATGGCATACTGGTAAGGTAAAAAAGAGAAAGGAACGGCACGTATGTCTTTAAGCGCACAGCAGTTGGCGGCACAAAAGAATATCTCCTGGGTATTAGCGGAGAAGCTGGCTCAAAAAATTTTGACCGGTGAATATCAGCCAGAAAGTATCCTTCCAGGCGAGATGGAACTGGGCGAGCAGTTTGGCGTGAGCCGCACCGCCGTGCGTGAAGCGGTGAAGACGCTAGCGGCAAAAGGCATGCTTTTACCACGGCCGCGCATCGGAACGCGGGTGATGCCACGCAGCAGCTGGAACTTTCTCGATAAAGAACTCCTGGCCTGGTGGTTAACAGAAGATAACTTCTCCGATGTTGTCAGCCATTTCCTCGTGATGCGCGGCAGTCTGGAACCTCAAGCCTGTTTCCTGGCGTCAACCTCAGGGACGCCGGAGCAAAAAGCCCAGCTCAACGCTTTGATGGAGGAGATGGTTGAGCTGAAGAGGAACTTTCAGCGCGAACGCTGGATTGAAGTCGATATGGCCTGGCATGAACATATATATGAAATGAGCGGCAACCCTTTCCTGATCTCTTTCGCTTCTTTATTTCATTCGGTCTATCACACCTACTTCACGTCGATTACGCAGAATGAAGTGGTGAAACTGGATCTGCACCAGGCAATCGTTGATGCCATTCTGGATAGCGACGGCTTGCGGGCGCTGAGCGCCTGCCAGGCGTTGTTGAGCGCTCCCAACCATTCCGATAAATAGCAAGGGTATCGAATGACCAAAAAGAAAGCCCGCAGTATGGCCGGGCTGCCATGGATCGCAGCGATGGCTTTTTTTATGCAGGCGCTCGACGCCACCATTCTGAATACAGCCCTTCCCGCTATCGCCCATAGTCTCAACCGTTCACCGCTAGCGATGCAGTCGGCCATTATCAGCTATACGCTGACGGTGGCCATGCTTATCCCGGTCAGCGGTTGGCTGGCCGACCGCTTCGGCACGCGAAAAGTGTTTATCATCGCCGTCAGCCTGTTTACCCTCGGTTCCCTGGCCTGCGCGCTTTCCAACTCCCTGATGGAACTGGTTATCTTCCGCGTCATTCAGGGCATCGGCGGGGCCATGATGATGCCGGTAGCCAGGCTGGCGCTACTGCGCGCCTATCCGCGCAGCGAACTGCTGCCGGTGCTCAACTTCGTCACGATGCCTGGACTGGTCGGCCCTATCCTCGGTCCCGTGCTCGGCGGCGTACTGGTGACCTGGGCCAGCTGGCACTGGATTTTCCTGATTAATATTCCCATCGGTATTATCGGGATCGTGTATGCCCGCAAGTATATGCCGGATTTCACCACGCCACGGCGCCGCTTCGACACGCTCGGTTTTATCCTGTTTGGCCTGAGCCTGGTTCTGTTTTCCAGCGGAATCGAGCTGTTTGGCGAGAAAATTGTCGCCACATGGATGGCTCTGGCGGTTATCGCCCTGAGCATCGTTTTACTGTGGGCCTATATTCGTCACGCTCGCCGCCATCCCACGCCGCTCATTTCGCTTTCTTTATTCAAGACGCATACTTTCTCTGTCGGGATTGCGGGAAACCTGGCCACGCGCCTGGGTACCGGTTGCGTTCCGTTCCTGATGCCGCTGATGTTACAGGTTGGCTTCGGTTATCCGGCGATCGTCGCCGGCTGCATGATAGCGCCTACGGCTATTGGTTCGATTATTGCGAAATCAACCGTCACCCAGATTCTTCGCTGGTTTGGTTACCGTAAAACGCTGGTTGGGGTCACGATATTTATTGGCCTGATGATCGCTCAGTTTTCGCTGCAATCGCCGGATATGTCGATCTGGATGCTGCTGCTGCCGCTCTTCATTCTGGGAATGGCAATGTCCACCCAGTTCACCTCCATGAACACCATCACGCTCGCCGATTTAACTGATGAAAACGCCAGCAGCGGCAACAGCATGTTGGCCGTGACGCAGCAGCTATCGATCAGTCTCGGGGTCGCCGTTAGCGCGGCGGTGCTGCGGTTTTATGAAGGATTCGATAGCGCAAATACCATCGAGCAGTTTCACTACACCTTTATTACCATGGGGGTTATCACCGTGGTATCGGCGCTGGTATTTACCTTATTAAGAGCAAAAGATGGCCGCAACCTGATTAAGGAGCGGCACAAGCGTTAGGCTGAGCCGCGAACCACCAGCTCGGGGGTTAACTGTACGCGCTGCTGTTTTTGTCCCGGGTCGGCCATACGGTGAATCAGCACATCGATGGCCAGCTCGCCCAGTTCATCTTTCGGTTGATGAATTGTGGTTAACGGCGGCGTCATATAGCGCGCCAGTTCAATGTCGTCATAGCCTACCAGCGCCATATCCTGTGGGATACGCAGACCGCTCTGATAAAGGGCCTGATAGGCGCCTACCGCCATCGCATCGTTACCGATAAACACCGCCTGCGGCAGCGCTGGCAGCATCAGCAGTTTCTGCATGGCGCTGAAACCGCCGCCAAACTCAAAATCGCTGCTAATCACATATCCTTCAGGTACCGAGAGTCCGGTTCGGGCCATCGCTTCCTGATATCCCTCCAGGCGCAGTCGGGCAGGAGTTTTATCCAGCGGACCCGCAATACAGGCAATCCGCGTATAGCCCTGGTCGATCAGATACTGCGTCGCCATATCGCCGCCCAGCAGAGAGTTATCCTGAATCAGATCGCTATCCCCGTCGAACGGCGCCCAGTCCATCATCACCGTCGGTACAGAAGGGTAGCGCTGCATAATCTCCGGCGAAGGTTGATGCGTTTCAGTGCACAGCAGCAGTAAACCATCGACGCGCTTTTGCATCAGCGTCTCCAGATTACGGTTCATCCGCTGTTCATCGCCTTCGGTATTACACAGCACAAGGCTATAACCCCGTTCAAAGCAGCTGCGCTCCACGCCGCGCACCAGCTCCGAGTAAAACGGATTGGTACTGGCGGTAATGAGCATGCCTATGGTGCGGGTTTGATTTAATTTGAGGCTGCGCGCCAGCGCGGACGGCGCGTAGTTCAGGCTCTTAATCGCGGCGTCGACTTTAGCGGTAATCGCTTCGCTAACGAAACGATCTTTGTTGATGACATGAGAAACCGTCGAAGTGGAAACGCCCGCAATGCGGGCTACATCCTTCATGGTAGCCAATCGTTACCCCTGTTGACGTAAAAATTCGTCTATTTCTTTTCGCCAGGGCACGGAGGGCTGAGCCCCTTTGCGGGTGACGGCGATAGCGGCGGCGGCATGGGCAAAACGAATCGCCTGCGCCAGTTCGCTACCTTCAAGCAGCGCGGTGACCAGCGCACCATTAAAGGTATCGCCAGCGGCGATGGTATCAACCGCCTGCACTTTAAAACCGGGAACCCGACGACCTTCACCTTCGCTGCTGACCCATACGCCACGGCTGCCAAGCGTAATGATCACCGTACCAATACCTTTATCATGGAGCACTTTGGCGGCTTTTGCCGCATCATCGTCGCTTTCTACGCGAACGCCAGTGAGCTTTTCCGCTTCGGTCTCGTTAGGGGTAATGATATCCACCAGCGTGAGCAGTTCATCGGGCAATTCACGTGCCGGCGCCGGATTGAGGATAACTGAGGTTTGATTCTGGTGAGCGATTTTCGCCGCGGCCAGAACGCTTTCCAGCGGCGATTCCAGCTGCATCAGCAGCGCCTGCGCGCCGGCAATACGCTCTTTTTCCGCATCAACCTGAGCCACGCTGAGCGCGGCGTTAGCGCCAGCATGAATACCGATAGTATTCTCACCTTCAGCGTTAACAAAAATCAGCGCCACGCCGGTTGATTCTCCGGCTACGGCTCTGATCGGCGCGACGTCGATATTATCGCTTTCCAACTGACGACGAACGCGTTCGCCAATATCGTCATCGCCGGTACAGGCGATAAAGGCGATATTAGCTCCGCTGCGTCCGGCAGCAACCGCCTGGTTTGCGCCCTTACCGCCAAAAGCGACCTGATAGTGATGACCGGTAACGGTTTCACCCGGCGTTGGGAAAGCGTCAAGATTCAGGATGTGATCGGCGTTGATACTGCCAAGGACGACAAGTTTGCCTGCGGTTTTCATAATCAATATTCCCGGAAAGCGCGCCACCCGAATCCGGTGGCGCATGCCCTGCTTTTCTTTATTATGTTGTCCCTCGGACCGTCGCCGATCCGAATCGCACATTATTGCTTAATGACCAGTTTCAACTCAACCGGATAGGTGGTTTCCACTTTTTCGCCCTTCAGCACTTTATCGGCTGTCTCAACGCCTTTCACGCCGATCTGCTCCGGTAACTGGGCGATGGTCGCTGCCAGTTTGCCACTATTTACCGCTTTTTCGCCATCCGGAGTGCCGTCAAATCCAACAACCATCACATCAGATTTGCCTGCCGTTTGCAGGGCACGCAGCGCGCCCAGCGCCATTTCATCGTTTTGGGCGAATACGGCCTGCACATCAGGATGCGCCGTCAGCAGGTTCTGCATGACGTTCAGGCCCTTGGTACGGTCAAAATCTGCCGGCTGGCTGGCCAGAACGTTAAACTTATGCGCAGCAACGGCCTGCTGGAAACCTTCGCCACGCTCGCGCGCCGCGGACGTCCCGGCAATGCCCTGTAGTTCAATGATCTTCGCGCTTTCACCGACTTTCTTCGCGATATAGTCACCGGCCATCTTACCGCCCAGCACGTTATCAGACGCGATATGGCTCACCACGTCGCCTTTTGACGCCTGACGGTCGAGGGTGATAACCGGAATTTTAGCCTGGTTAGCCAGCTTCACGGCGTTACCCACCGCATCGGAATCCGTTGGGTTGATCAGCAGCAGTTTGGTACCACGAACGGTTAAATCCTGCACGTTAGCCAGCTCTTTGGCCGGGTTATTCTGAGAGTCCAGAACCACCAGGTTATAGCCCAGTTTGTCCGCTTCTTTTTGCGCGCCATCCTTCAGCGAGACAAAGAACGGGTTGTTAAGGGTTGAGATAACCAGAGCGATAGTGTCTTTTGCCATCGCGTTTGCGCTTACGGTCGCACTTAACGCTACAGCAGAGACCAGGGTCGCCAGTTTTTTCATATTCATAGTTAAGATGTCCTGTAGAGTTATCAGTTACTGCTTCTTGTTATCTACCAGTACCGCCAGCAAAATAACCACCGCTTTCACGATCATCTGGTAATAGGATGAAACGCCTAATAAATTCAGTCCGTTGTTCAGAAAGCCAAGGATCAACGCGCCAATCAGCGTCCCGACAATACGGCCTTTACCGCCCGCAAGGCTGGTACCGCCGAGCACCACCGCCGCAATCGCATCCAGTTCATATCCGGTGCCCGCCGTCGGCTGCGCGGAAGAGAGACGCGCGACCTCAATAATGCCGGCCAGCGAGGCCAGCATGCCGCACAAAGAATAGACGATGATTTTAACTTTATTCACGCTGATGCCGGAAAGACGCGTTGCCGCTTCGTTGCCGCCGAGCGCGTAGATATAACGACCCAGGCGGGTATGGTGCAGCATGTACCAGGCGGCCAGGAAGACGATCGCCATAATCCACACCGGCGTTGGGATCCCAAGCGGACGGCCAATCCCGAACCAGCCAAACAGATCGGCGTTGTCGGTAAAGCCGGTGTTTACCGGGCTGCCGTTGGTATACACCATCGTCACGCCGCGCAGCAGCAACATCATGACCAGCGTGGCGATAAATGCCTGTACGCGCCCTTTCGCCACGATTACGCCGGTCACGGCGCCAATTGCCGCACCTAACGCCAGCGCAGCGGCCACCGCCACCAGCGCGTTGACCTCAATCCCGACAATGGAAGCCGCCACCGCGCCGGTCAGCGCCAGCAGGGAGCCGACGGACAGGTCGATGCCCGAAGTCAGGATAACCAGCGTCATCCCGACCGCCATAATGGCGTTAACTGAAGTCTGCTGCAGAATATTGAACAGGTTATTCACGGTAAAAAAGTTGGGGCTCATGGTCGAGACAATCGCAATCAGCACCAGCAGGGCAATCAGCGATTTTTGCTCCATCAGCCACGCTTTTGTGAAGTAGCGACGACCAGAAACAGCCGGGTTATTCATCTTTTTTACTCCTGATTCACACGGTTAAGCTTGCCCACAGCGGCAGCCATCAATACTTCCTGGGTGGCCTGCTCGCGTGTGAATTCACCGCCGAGGTGCCCTTCATGCATCACCATGATGCGATCGCTCATGCCCAGCACTTCCGGCATCTCCGAAGAGACCAGAATGATGCTCAGGCCTTCGGCTTTAAACTGGTTAATCAGCTGGTAGATCTCTTTCTTCGCCCCGACGTCGACGCCGCGGGTCGGTTCATCAAGGATCAGCACCTTCGGACGGGTCATCAAGCCGCGGGCAATCGCCACCTTCTGCTGGTTACCGCCCGATAGCAGCCCAATAGCCTGCTCCATCGACGGCGTTTTCACATTAAACAGGCGGATAAAATCACCTACCGCCTGCTGTTCATCTTTATGCTTCAGGCTACCGCCGCTGCGGCTGAAGTAACGCAGCGCGGTGAGCGACATATTCTCTTTAACCGACATGCCGAGCACTAAACCATCGCGCTTGCGGTCTTCGGAGATATAAACAATGCCGTTGGCCAGGCCATCCTGCGGAGAACGCGTAATGACCTCATGCCCATCCAGGGTAACCGATCCGCTGCTGCGCGGCAGCGCACCGTACAGCACCTTCATCAGTTCGGTTCGTCCGGCGCCCATCAGCCCGGCGACGCCGAGGATTTCGCCCTGGCGCAGAATAAAGGAGATGTTCTCCACCCCTGATCCACACAGGTTGTCGACCTTAAGGCGAACCGCGCCCGGGGCTTTGTCCAGATGCGGATACTGATCCTCCAGCTTACGGCCGACCATCATCTCAATCAGCAGATCTTCATCCAGGCTGGCCACTTCGCGCTCGGCGATAAACTGCCCATCGCGGAAGACCGTGACGTCATCGCAAATTTCGAAGATCTCTTTCATTCGGTGAGAGATATAGACAATACCGCGCCCCTGCGATTTCAGTTCGCGGATCACGCGGAACAGGGATTCGGTCTCGGTGTCGGTTAGCGCGTCGGTGGGCTCATCCATAATGATGACCTTCGACTCAAAGCTCAGCACTTTAGCGATCTCGACCATCTGCTGATCGCCGATCGACAAATCGCCCACCAGCTTTTGGCTGTTGAAGCGTAAGTTCAGCTTTGCCAATAGCTTGTCAGCTTCGGCATACATCGTTTTCCAGTCAATTTTGCCAAAGCGATTCACAAACTCACGACCGAGGAAAATATTCTCGGCGATCGTCAGCTGGGGGATCAGGTTGAGTTCCTGGTGAATGATGCCGATTCCGGCTTCCTGAGAAGATTTAGGTCCGTTGAAGGTGGTCTCTTTCCCCAACCACAGCAGCGAACCGGCATCGCGGGAGTAGATACCGGTCAGCACCTTCATCATGGTGGACTTGCCGGCACCGTTCTCCCCGACCAGCGCCATCACGCGACCTGGATAGACATTTAGCGAGGCGCCGGAGAGCGCCTTGACGCCAGGGAACGCTTTATCGATCCCTTTTAGTTGCAATAAGGCTTCCATATCGGCGACCTCAGAACGTCACGCCGGCACAGAGAATAACGTTCGCATACGGGGAACACTCCCCGCTGCGAATCACCGCCTGACTGTCTGCGGTTTCTTTTTTAAACTGCTCATGACTGGTGTAACGAATTTCAATGGTGTTTCCCTGGTGCTGCTGCAGCTGCTCAAGGTGAGTGAGCAACGTCGCATGGAGCTGCGGATTAAGGGTTTTAATCTCTTCCGCCAGGATAGCCGCTTCAACCTGCATTTCGCTCGTCACCACCTCCAGAACCTGCATAAAGGAGGGAACCCCGTGGGTTAACGCCATATCAATACGCGCGCTGCTGCGGGGAACCGGTAAACCAGCGTCGCAAACAACCAGCGTATCGGTATGCCCCAGACGGGAGATGACCGACGAGATATCAGCATTGAGGACGGTACCTTTTTTCATTTTCTCTTTTGCTCCATTAGCGAAACGTTTCGCTGGTATAAGTATTAGCAATAAGAGAACAGAAAACCATCACCAGATGTGAGAATTGTGATCGTCATCGAAACGTTTCGCAACGCAGCAGCGAGAAAGTCTGAAGCGAGCAGATAAAACAAAAAAGCCCTTCATTAAGAAGGGCCCTAGTGAATCAAATCTCAACCTGGGTACCGAGTTCAATAACCCGGTTAGGCGGGATTTCGAACTGATCCGGCGCCCGCAGGGCGTTGCGCTGCAGCAGCAGATACAGCTTGCCGCGCAGGCGCAGATACCACGGCCGCTTGCCGATGATCAACGACTCATGCGACATAAAGAAGGAGGTCTCCATCATCCGGCAGCTCAGGCCTTCCAGCCCGCAGCGGTGGAAAACCTCTTCGACGTTCGGCGTTTCGCGCCAGCCGTAGCTGGCAACGACGCGCCAGAACGACGGCGATATCTGTTCAATCTGTACGCGACGAACGTTATGTACGTACGGCGCGTCTTCGGTACGAAGCGTGAGCAAAATCACCCGCTCGTGCAGCACCTTGTTATGCTTCAGGTTGTGCAACAGCGCGAAAGGAATCACGTTTAGCGCCCGGGACATATAAACAGCGGTACCCGGCACGCGAACCGGCGGCGATTTTTCAAGAGAAGAGATCATCGCCTCCAGAGAATTACCGTGCTCATGCATCCGACGCAGAAGGCGGAAACGCTCGCTCTTCCAGGTGGTCATGATGGTAAACATCACCAGACCGAGGGTCAGAGGCAGCCAGCCGCCGGAGACGATTTTATCGAGGTTCGCGGAGAAGAGCGGGATATCAATGCACATAAAGGCAACCAGCAGCAGCGCCACAACAAACTTATTCCAGTGCCAGTTTTGACGCGCCACCGTCGTGAACAGAATGGTGGTCAGCACCATCGTTCCCGTCACCGCAATACCATATGCCGCCGCCAGATTCGAGGAGTGCTCAAAGTTAACAATAACGATGACCACCGAGATATAGAGCAGCCAGTTGATAAACGGGATGTAAATCTGCCCGGACTCCATTTCCGAGGTGTGAATAATACGCATCGGCGACAGGTACCCCAGACGCACGGCCTGGCGAGTCAGAGAGAAGACGCCGGAGATAACCGCCTGGGAAGCGATAACCGTCGCCAGGGCGGCAATGATCAGCATTGGGATCAGCGCCCACTCCGGCGCCAGCAGAAAGAACGGGTTTTTAATCGCTTCCGGATGTTTAAGCAGCAGCGCCCCCTGACCAAAGTAGTTCAGTACCAGCGAAGGCAGCACGACCGAAAACCAGGCCAGGCGAATCGGCAATTTGCCGAAATGCCCCATGTCGGCATACAGCGCTTCCACGCCGGTAATCGACAGCACCACCGCCCCCAGCGCCACAAACGAGACGGTTTTATATTCGAGGAAGAAATGAACCGCCCAGTAAGGGTTCAACGCCTGCAGCACTTCAGGGTTAGCGAAAATACTGCGCGCGCCCAGTACCGCCAGCAGCAGGAACCAGATCAGCATAATCGGCGCGAACAGCTTACCCACCATGCTGGTACCGTGCTTTTGAATGGCAAATAGCAGCGTCAGGACAATGATGGATATGGGCACAACCCAGGTATCCAGGTCCGGAGCGATAATTTCCAGACCTTCTATCGCCGACATCACCGAGATGGCAGGGGTAATGACCACCTCGCCATAAAAGAAGCTGCCGCCGATAAGCCCAAGGATCACCAGGATGGACGTGGCGCGCGCGGAAGTGTTTCGCCCCGCCAGCGACATTAACGTCAGGATCCCGCCTTCACCGGCGTTATCTGCCCGCATCACGAAGGTGATGTATTTGAGTGAAACAGTAAGAATTAATAGCCAAAAAATGAGCGACAGGAAGCCAAAAACAGCATCACGCTCAACGCCAAAGCCAAACTGACCTGACAGACATTCACGAAGTGTATACAGTGGACTGGTGCCGATATCGCCGTATACCACGCCGATTGCCGCCAGCGTTATTGCCGGCAGCGATTGCTTATTATCAGTGCTCATAGACTAGTCTTTTCGTTTATAAAACAAATGTGTGCCTAGTCCCTTGGCCCACAAAAAGCGCACAGTATGCACGATTATTTGCTGAATCGTACCCCTAACTGACATCATCTTAACCTGACTCAAAGAAAATAAATCGATTCTTCAGGCTATTACCACCCCTAATCAAACATCTATACTCGACCTAACAACGACATTCTAAAAAGCACGCAACTCTATTATGGCTCAATCACATTTACTGGCAGAAAGAATTTCCCGGCTCAGCGCCGCGCTGGAAAAAGGACTCTTCGAACGCAGCCACGCAATACGCCTTTGCCTGCTTGCCGCCCTTAGCGGCGAGAGCGTTTTTCTGCTGGGCCCGCCGGGGATCGCCAAAAGCTTGATTGCCCGTCGCCTCAAGTTCGCCTTCCAGCAGGCTCGCGCATTTGAATACCTGATGACCCGTTTCTCCACGCCGGAAGAGGTCTTTGGCCCACTCTCCATTCAGGCGCTGAAAGATGAAGGGCGCTACGAACGTTTGACCGCCGGCTATCTTCCGGAAGCTGAAATTGTTTTTCTCGATGAGATCTGGAAAGCGGGCCCGGCAATTCTCAATACGCTGCTGACGGCGATAAACGAACGCCATTTCCGCAACGGGGCGACCGAAGAGAAGATCCCCATGCGCCTGCTGGTGGCGGCGTCGAACGAGCTCCCGGAGGCAGACAACAGTCTGGAAGCCTTATACGATCGTATGCTTATTCGCCTATGGCTGGATAAGGTACAGGATAAAACGAACTTCCGCTCAATGCTGATAAGCCAGCAGGACGAGAACAGTAATCCTGTCCCGGCGAGTTTGCAGGTCAGCGACGAGGAATTTCTGCAATGGCAGCAGGATATCGGCAGCGTGAAGCTACCGGACAGCGTATTTGAACTGATTTTCCAGCTGCGCCAGCAGCTGGATACGTTGCCAAACGCGCCTTACGTCTCAGATCGTCGCTGGAAAAAAGCCATTCGTCTGCTGCAGGCCAGCGCCTTTTTCAGCGGCCGCGACACCATTGCGCCAATAGACCTGATCCTGCTGAAGGATTGCCTGTGGCACAATATTGAGACGATGAATCTGATGTCCGTGCAGATTGAGACCTTAATGACCAGCCACGCCTGGCAGCAGCAGGCGATGCTCACCCGCCTCGGGTCGATTATCCAACGGCGCATTCAGCTTCAACAGCAGCAAAGCGATAAGACCGCGCTAAAAGTCACCCGTCTCGGCGGGATGTTCAGCCGTAAACCTCATTATGAACTGCCTGCTGAAGTGCAGGACCCCACGCTAACGCTGCTTCTCCAGCAGCCGCTAAAACTGCACGACCTGGAAGTGATTCATATTACGTTTGTTCGTGAAGAGCTTGCTCACTGGCTGGAGAAAGGGGGTGAGATCCGCGGCAAGCTCAACGGCATTGGTTTTGCCCAGCAGCTGAATATGGATGTCGATACCAGCCAGCATCTGGTCGTGCGCGATGTGAGCCTGCAGGGGTCGCGACTCTCCCTGCCCGGTAGCGAATCACGGGAAAATATGCCGGCAGAAATCAGGCAACAGCTGGAGGCGCTGGACGACGAATGGCATCAGCAACATAACCGCTTCAGCGAACAGCAAAAATGTCTGTTTATTCCCGGCGAGTGGCTGGGGCGCATTGAAGCCAGCCTGCAGGACGTGGGAACGCAGATTAAACAGGCCCGCCAGTCATGACGCTGGACATGCTGAATGTCATGCTGGCAGTCGGCGAAGAGGGCATGATCGATGAGATGCTGCTGGCCCTGCTGGCAGCGCCTCAACTCGCGGTATTCTTTGAAAAATTTCCGCGGCTCAAAAATATTATCGCCGCCGACATTCCTCGCTGGCGGGAAGCGGTCAGATCGCGACTAAAAGAGACCAACGTCCCGCCCGAGCTGGATGCGGAAGTTCAGTGCTATCAGCAATCACAGCGGCTTTCCACCTCGCAGTTTATCGTCCAGCTGCCGCAAATTCTGAGCCAGCTGCATAAGCTGCACTCCCCTTTTGCCAGCCAGGCGCAGCAGCTGGTGGACAACAACAGCACCTTTACGCCGGCGCTGCACACGTTATTCCTTCAGCGCTGGCGTCTGAGCCTGGTGGTGCAGGCAACCTCTCTTAATCAGCAGCTGCTGGATGAAGAGCGCGATCAGCTTCTGAGCGAAGTTCAGGAGCGCATGACCCTCAGCGGCCAGCTCGAGCCCGTGCTGGTGGAGAATGATAATGCGGCGGGACACCTGTGGGACATGAGCGCCGGAGAGCTGAAGCGAGGCGATTACCAGCTGATCGTTCGCTACGGGGACTTTTTAAGCCAACAACCTGAACTCATGCAGCTCGCCGAACAGCTGGGGCGCTCGCGTGAAGCGAAAGCGGTGCCGAAAAAAGATGCGCCGATGGAGACCTTCCGCAGCCTGGTGCGCGAACCGGCTACCGTACCGGAGCAGGTCGACGGTCTTCAGCAGAGCGACGATATTCTACGTCTGCTGCCGCCTGAGCTGGCTACCCTCGGCATCACCGAGCTGGAGTTTGAGTTCTACCGCAAGCTGGTTGAAAAGCAGCTGCTGACCTATCGACTACATGGTGATGCGTGGAAGGAAAAGATCACCGAACGGCCGGTAACGCGCCAGGACGTTGATGAACAGCCGCGCGGGCCGTTTATCGTCTGCGTCGATACTTCCGGCTCAATGGGCGGTTTCAATGAACAGTGCGCCAAGGCGTTTTGTCTGGCGCTGATGCGGGTCGCTCTGGCGGATAACCGCCGCTGCTTCATTATGCTGTTTTCCAGCGAAGTGGTGCACTACGAACTCACCGGCCCGCAGGGGCTGGAACAGGCGATTCGTTTCTTGAGCCAGCGCTTTCGCGGCGGCACCGATCTGGCCAGCTGCTTCCGGGCGGTGATTGAGCGTATGCAGAATCCGCAGTGGGTCGATGCTGATGCGGTGGTGATTTCTGATTTTATCGCCCAGCGCTTGCCGGATGAGGTGATCAATAAGGTGGGAGAGCTACAGCATAAACATCAACATCGTTTTCATGCGGTGGCGATGTCGGTACACGGCAAGCCCGGCATTATGCGCGTATTCGATCATATCTGGCGCTTTGATACCGGGTTGCGTAGCCGCCTGCTGAGACGCTGGCGGCGTTAATCACTGATTAAAGAAGCGCAGCAACGCTCTGACGAACCTGGGTTGGCCACACGCCGCACTGCACCTGGCCGATATGCTCAAGCTGCAGCAGCAGCATCGTCAGGCGAGACTGGCCAATGCCGCCGCCAATCGTCTGCGGCATCTCTCCGCGCAGCAGCGCCTGGTGCCATTCCAGCTGCAGGCGATCTTCGTCGCCGGTCATCGCGAGCTGACGCTTCAGCGCTTCGGCATCCACGCGGATCCCCATTGAAGAGAGCTCGAATGCATCTTCAAGCACCGGGTTCCACACCAGAATATCACCGTTCAGACCGGCATAGCCTTCAGCAGCAGGCGTGCTCCAGTCATCGTAATCCGGCGCGCGAACGTCGTGACGCTGGCCATCGGAAAGCTTGCCGCCGATACCGATCAGGAATACCGCGCCCAGCTCTTTCGCGATCGCCCGCTCGCGGCCCTTGGCATCAAGATCCGGATAGCGGCTTAAAAGCTCCTCGCTGTGAACAAACTGGATCGTCTCCGGCAAGAAAGGCGTAAGGCCAAATTCTTTACTGACGGCGTCTTCGGTCGCTTTGATCCCGGCATAGATCGCTTCAACGGTTGCTTTCAGCGTGCCGCTGTGGCGCTCTCCGTCGCCCATTACGCGCTCCCAGTCCCACTGGTCAACGTAAACGGAATGGATGGGAGTTAATCGGTCTTCATCGGGGCGAAGGGCCTTCATGTGCGTGTACAGCCCTTCGCCCGCGCTGAAGTCGTGTTGTCCCAGGGTTTGACGCTTCCACTTCGCCAGTGAATGAACCACTTCGAACTGGGCGTCTGGCAGTGTTTTCACTTTAACCTGAACCGCTTTTTCGCAACCAGAGAGGTTATCCTGGGTCCCATCGCCCACGCGGCTTAAGATCGGCGCCTGGACTTCGATCAGGCCGAGCTTCTCTTCAAGCTGGCGGGAAAAGTGTGACTTAACGAAACTAATCTGGCGTTGTTTTGCGATGTATGCGGTTTTCATTTTTTATAACTCCTGCGTCCTGTTGCCATTGATTAAGCAACAAAACAGCGCTGCAATTCAATAATCCAACAACAAAAAGCCTGCATCGATTTTGATTCATTAAAATTTGAGGCTAAAATAGAAATATTCGTCAAACTTCATAAGAAAAACCTATGGAAAATTATCAGATCGACAATCTGGACCGCGGCATTCTAGAGGCCTTAATGGCCAACGCGCGCACCGCCTATGCTGAACTGGCAAAACAGTTTGGCGTCAGCCCGGGGACCATTCACGTGCGGGTAGAGAAAATGAAGCAGGCCGGAATTATTACCGGCGCACGCATCGACGTCAGCCCCAAGCAGCTGGGTTACGATGTAGGATGTTTTATCGGCATCATTCTGAAGAGCGCGAAAGACTACCCCTCCGCGCTGGCCAGGCTAAACAGCCTGGATGAGGTTACTGAAGCCTATTACACCACCGGACACTACAGTATCTTTATAAAAGTGATGTGCCGATCGATTGATGCGCTCCAGCATGTACTTATCAACAAGATCCAAACAATTGATGAAATTCAGTCCACTGAAACGCTGATCGTCCTGCAAAACCCGATTATGCGTACCATCCGCCCGTGATCGGGCTTTTTAATCCCACATTTTTCCACAGGTAGATCCCAGCTCGCTCACAGCGTACAATACGCCACTCTGAATAGTGGAGCGGGCGATCATGGCAGAGATAACTCTTATCAGCGGCAGTACGCTGGGTAGCGCAGAATATGTATCAGAACATCTGGCGGAAAAGCTGGAAGAGGCTGGACACAGCACGACTATTCAGCACGGCCCGCTGATCGACGATCTGCAGGCGGAAGGGATCTGGCTGGTTATCTCTTCGACGCATGGCGCCGGGGACATTCCCGATAATCTTCTGCCTTTCTATGAAGCGCTTCAGGAGAAGCAGGTCGACCTCTCTGCGGTCCGTTTTGGCGCAGTCGGCATCGGTAGCCGTGAATACGATACCTTCTGCGGAGCAATTGATAAGCTCGAGACGGCGCTCAACGCCTGCGGGGCAAAACAGATCGGTGAAACGCTAAAAATTAACGTTCTCGAACATGAAATTCCGGAAGATCCGGCCGAGATTTGGCTGGGATCCTGGAAAAACTTGCTCTGAGAATTGTAAAGATCATACTTTCTTCTGTGGATAACTATGCTTAAAAGCTTGGATCAACCGGTAGTTATCCAAAGTATAACCCTTGACTGATTTTTGTGCTGTGTATAACCCTTCATTTTGATCCCAGCTTATACGGACCAGGATCACCGATCATTCACAGAAAGCGATCCTTCTTAAGCGTTTGATCTTAAATCGCGGATCTGACTTATCCACAAGACAAGCCGATCCTAATAAGAGATCACAATAAAACAGATCTCTAAATAAAAGATCTTCTTTTTAATACTCAGGATCCCGGCGCTTTCTCGAAAGGCTAAAGTTGAGTAGAATCCACGGCCCGGGCTTCACTCTATTTTCAAACCGCTTTATGCGAGGCATACCACCATGTTTTATCAGGATCCTTTTGACGTCATCATCATTGGCGGGGGTCATGCAGGCACTGAGGCCGCGATGGCCGCAGCGCGAATGGGTCAACAGACTCTGCTTTTGACACACAATATCGACACTCTGGGGCAGATGAGCTGCAACCCGGCGATTGGCGGCATTGGGAAAGGACACCTGGTAAAAGAAGTGGATGCGCTTGGCGGCCTGATGGCGAAGGCAATTGACCACGCCGGCATCCAGTTTAGGATACTAAACGCCAGCAAAGGCCCGGCCGTACGGGCAACTCGCGCTCAGGCAGACCGTGTGCTGTACCGGCAGGCCGTACGTACCGCGCTGGAAAACCAGCCTAATTTAATGATCTTCCAGCAGGCGGTGGAAGATCTGATTGTCGAAAACGATCGTGTTGTTGGCGCCGTCACCCAGATGGGGCTTAAATTCCGCGCCAAAGCGGTGGTACTGACCGTCGGAACCTTTCTCGACGGTAAGATCCATATCGGTCTGGATAACTACAGCGGCGGTCGTGCAGGCGATCCTCCGTCGATCCCGCTGTCCCGCCGCTTGCGTGAACTGCCGCTGCGCGTCAGCCGCCTGAAAACCGGTACCCCGCCGCGTATCGATGCGAGGACGATTGATTTCAGCGTTCTGGCACAGCAGCACGGCGATAATCCGATGCCGGTCTTCTCGTTTATGGGAGATGCTTCGCAGCATCCGCGTCAGGTGCCGTGCTACGTCACGCATACCAACGAGAAAACGCATGACGTGATCCGTAATAACCTCGATCGCAGCCCGATGTATGCCGGCGTGATTGAAGGGATCGGTCCCCGCTACTGTCCTTCGATCGAAGACAAGGTCATGCGCTTTGCCGATCGTAACCAGCATCAAATTTTCCTCGAGCCGGAAGGCCTGACGTCCAACGAAATTTATCCAAATGGCATCTCCACCAGCCTGCCGTTCGATGTCCAGATGCAAATCGTCCGCTCAATGCAGGGGATGGAAAATGCAAAAATCGTTCGTCCTGGCTACGCTATTGAGTACGATTTCTTTGACCCGCGCGACCTGAAACCGACGCTGGAAAGTAAATTTATCCATGGCCTGTTCTTTGCCGGCCAGATTAACGGCACCACAGGTTATGAAGAAGCCGCCGCTCAGGGCCTGCTGGCAGGCCTGAACGCCGCTCGTTTCTCCGCCGAGAAAGAGGGGTGGGCGCCTGGCCGCTCTCAGGCTTACCTTGGCGTCCTGGTAGACGATCTGTGTACTCTCGGTACCAAAGAACCGTACCGCATGTTTACCTCTCGTGCGGAATACCGCCTGATGCTGCGTGAAGACAACGCCGATCTGCGCCTGACCGAACAAGGTCGTGAACTGGGTCTGGTGGATGACGAACGCTGGGCGCGTTTCAACGAGAAGCTTGAGAGCATTGAACGTGAACGTCAGCGTCTGAAAACCAGCTGGGTTAATCCGCTGGCGGAAAGCGCTGCGGAAGTGAATGCTCGACTGACGGCGCCTTTGTCCCGTGAAGCTAACGGTGAAGATTTGCTCCGTCGTCCGGAAATGACCTACGAACAGCTGGTGCAGATGACGCCGTTCTCGCCGGGTCTTGAGGACAAGCAAGCGGCTGAACAGGTCGAAATTCAGGTAAAATACGAAGGCTACATCGCGCGCCAGCAGGATGAAATCGAGAAACAACAGCGCAACGAGAACACGTTGCTGCCTGCTACGCTTGATTATCGCCAGGTGAATGGGCTGTCGAACGAGGTCATTGCCAAGTTGAACGACCATAAGCCGTCTTCGATAGGGCAGGCATCGCGTATTTCCGGCATTACGCCTGCGGCAATCTCGATTTTGCTGGTGTGGTTAAAAAAGCAGGGAATGCTGCGCCGTAGCGCCTGATATTCCACTGAACGATACATGGGCGAATAGCGCATCAGATATCCGTCAGGTCAATTTCTCAGCCCGGTAAGCGTATCGCCTCCGGGCTCATTGTTTTTAAACAGGTAACGATCGTGCTCAACAAACTTTCTCGTCTGCTTGATGAAGCAGGTATTTCACTTACCGATCACCAGAAAAACCAGCTTGTCGCCTACGTTGGCATGCTGGATAAGTGGAATAAGGCCTATAACCTGACCTCGGTTCGCGATCCTGACGAGATGCTGGTACGCCACATCCTCGACAGCATTGTTGTTGCGCCATACCTTAAAGGAACGCGTTTTATCGATGTCGGTACGGGGCCTGGGCTGCCGGGGATCCCGCTGGCTATCGTGCGTCCTGAATCCCACTTCACCCTGCTGGACAGTCTGGGCAAGCGAGTACGTTTCCTTCGGCAAGTCCAGCATGAGCTCAAACTGGATAACGTCACCCCGGTACAAAGCCGTGTGGAAGAGTTCCCGGCAGAGCCGCCGTTTGACGGCGTGATTAGCCGCGCATTTGCGTCGCTGAATGACATGGTGAGCTGGTGCCATCATTTACCTGCAGAGAACGGTCACTTTTATGCGCTCAAGGGCTTAGCGCAGGAAGATGAAATGGCAAATCTGCCGGAAGGGGTCGTCATTAAGGACGTTGTCGAACTGCATGTGCCTCAGCTGGAAGGGGAGCGTCACCTTGTGGTGATTCAGCCAAAAATGATTTAATTTTTATCAAAAAATGTGAAAAAAACACGGTCCGTGGATGTTACAAAAATAAAAGTCACGGCAGGGTATTATCGGACTGTCTTTAACCCTGGGGTTACCAGGGGTTTTCTTTCCGTTAACTTTGCCCTGTTGCTTTACCAACAGAATAGTCAACATTGAAAATATCAGTACGCTAAAAATCTCGCTGCTTGCACTTCATACTGATGTTAAATTTTTATTATGAATGTCAATAAAAGGTTTTTATTGTATATGGGATTGTTTTAGAAAGAATACCTGGTTTTTATGTTGAATATCAAACGGATAAAAAATTGAGTTTTATGTACAGAATTAATTCGATTTCGCGAAAAATGTTTATTATGTGATCTGATGCACGCTTTAATTGCCGATTTTTCGCGGTATTTGCAGTTTTGCATGACGGCTCACAGATCGGTGAAATGCATGAAAAGTTGTCTGTCGGAAAATAATTAAACATTTATTCACTATTTTGCTACTTATTGTTTGAAATCACGAGGCGTCACCGTATAATTTGTCCGCTTTTTGATGCTTGACTCTTCGTCTTAAAGGACGTTTTATACGACACGCGACATACCTCGAAGGGAGCAGGAGTAAAAACGTGATGTCAGTGTCGCTCTTGAGTCGAAACGTTGCTCGTAAGCTTCTGTTTATTCAGTTACTGGCAGTAATAGCAAGTGGACTGCTGTTCAGCCTCAAAGACCCTTTCTGGGGCATCTCCGCGGTGAGTGGAGGTTTGGCGGTTCTTTTGCCAAACATGATATTTATGATTTTTGCCTGGCGTCATCAGGCGCATACACCAGCTAAAGGCCGAGTGGCCTGGTCCTTCGCCATTGGTGAAGCCTTCAAGGTGTTGCTGACCTTCGCCTTTCTGGCGGTGGCGCTGGCGGTTTTGAAAGTGGTATTTTTGCCGCTGATAGTGACGTGGGTTTTGGTGCTGGTGGTACAAGTTCTGGCGCCAGCTGTAATTAACAACAAAGGGTAAAAGGCATCATGGCTTCAGAAAATATGACGCCGCAGGATTACATAGGCCACCATCTGAACAACCTTCAGCTGGACCTGCGTACATTCTCGCTGGTGGATCCGCACAACCCCCCGGCCACCTTCTGGACGCTCAACATTGACTCCATGTTTTTCTCAGTGGTGCTCGGTCTGTTATTCCTGTTTATGTTCCGCAGCGTGGCTAAAAAGGCGACAACCGGCGTACCTGGTAAATTCCAGACCTTCATTGAGATGATCATCGGCTTCGTCCATGGCAGCGTCAAAGATATGTATCACGGCAAGAGCAAGGTCATTGCTCCGCTGGCCCTCACTGTGTTCGTCTGGGTATTCCTGATGAACCTGATGGATCTGCTGCCTATCGACTTTATCCCTTGGATCGGCGAACACGTTCTCGGTCTGCCTGCTCTGCGCGTGGTGCCGTCAGCTGACGTTAACATCACCCTGTCGATGGCGCTTGGCGTATTTATCCTGATTCTTTTCTACAGCATCAAAATGAAAGGCGTGGGCGGGTTCGTTAAAGAACTGACCCTGCAGCCGTTCAATCACTGGGCGTTCATTCCTGTCAACTTAATCCTTGAAGGGGTAAGCCTGCTGTCAAAACCTGTATCACTGGGTCTGCGACTGTTCGGCAACATGTATGCCGGTGAGCTGATTTTCATTCTGATTGCTGGCCTGTTGCCGTGGTGGTCACAGTGGATTCTGAATGTGCCATGGGCCATTTTCCACATCCTGATTATTACGCTGCAAGCCTTCATCTTCATGGTTCTGACGATCGTCTATCTGTCGATGGCATCTGAAGAGCATTGATTTTTACCAACATACTACGTTTTAACTGAAACAAACTGGAGACTGTCATGGAAAACCTGAATATGGATCTGCTGTACATGGCTGCCGCTGTGATGATGGGTCTGGCGGCAATCGGTGCTGCGATCGGTATCGGCATCCTCGGGGGTAAATTCCTGGAAGGCGCAGCGCGTCAACCGGATCTGATTCCTCTGCTGCGTACTCAGTTCTTTATCGTTATGGGTCTGGTGGATGCTATCCCGATGATCGCTGTAGGTCTGGGTCTGTACGTGATGTTCGCCGTCGCGTAGTAAGTTGTTCGAAAGAAACCTAAGCCACAGAGTTATTTTTTAAGAGGTATTGTGCTGTGAACATGAACGCAACAATCCTCGGCCAGGCCATCGCGTTTGTTATCTTCGTATGGTTCTGCATGAAGTATGTATGGCCGCCTTTAATGGCTGCCATCGAAAAGCGCCAGAAAGAAATTTCTGACGGTTTAGCTTCTGCAGAACGCGCTAAGAAAGATTTGGACCTTGCACAGGCCAACGCGACCGACCAGCTGAAAAAAGCGAAAGCGGAAGCCCAGGTAATCATCGAGCAGGCGAACAAGCGTCGCTCTCAGATCCTGGATGAAGCAAAAGCGGAAGCAGAACAGGAACGCACCAAAATCGTCGCACAGGCGCAGGCTGAAATCGATGCCGAACGTAAACGTGCCCGTGAGGAGCTGCGTAAGCAGGTTGCTATCCTGGCTGTTGCTGGCGCCGAGAAGATCATCGAACGTTCCGTGGATGAAGCTGCTAACAGCGACATCGTGGATAAACTTGTCGCTGAACTGTAAGGAGGGAGGGGCTGATGTCTGAATTTGTAACGGTAGCTCGCCCCTACGCCAAAGCAGCTTTTGACTTTGCCGTCGAACACAACAGCGTTGAACGCTGGCAGGATATGCTGGCGTTTGTTGCTGAAGTGACTAAAAACGAAGAAATGGCAGAGCTACTCTCTGGCGCACTGGCGCCGGAAACGCTCTCTGATGTGTTTATCGCGGTTTGTGGTGAGCAACTGGACGAAAATGGTCAAAACCTGATCCGGGTGATGGCTGAAAATGGTCGTCTGAAAGCGCTCCCTGATGTTCTCGAGCAGTTCATTCACCTGCGCGCTGCCAGTGAGGCAACCGCAGAGGTAGAAGTTATTTCTGCCGCTCAAATGAGTGACGAACAGCTTGCGAAAATTACCGCCGCGATGGAAAAACGTCTGTCACGCAAAGTTAAGCTGAATTGCAAAATCGATAAGTCTGTAATGGCAGGCGTAATCATCCGTTCGGGTGATATGGTCATTGATGGTAGCGTACGCGGCCGTCTTGAACGCCTTGCAGACGTCTTGCAGTCTTAAGGGGACTGGAGCATGCAACTGAATTCCACCGAAATCAGCGAACTGATCAAGCAGCGCATTGCTCAGTTCAATGTTGTGAGCGAGGCTCATAACGAAGGTACTATCGTTTCTGTAAGTGACGGTGTTATCCGCATTCACGGCCTGGCCGATTGTATGCAGGGTGAGATGATCGCTCTGCCGGGTAACCGTTACGCTATCGCACTGAACCTGGAGCGCGACTCCGTAGGTGCAGTTGTGATGGGTCCGTACGCTGACCTCGCCGAAGGTATGAAGGTTAAATGTACTGGCCGTATCCTTGAAGTTCCGGTTGGCCGCGGCCTGCTGGGACGTGTGGTTAACACCCTGGGTGCACCGATTGATGGTAAAGGTCCGCTGGAGCACGACGGCTTCTCCGCCGTTGAAGCTATCGCGCCGGGCGTAATCGAACGTCAGTCCGTCGATCAGCCGGTGCAGACCGGTTATAAATCCGTTGATGCCATGATCCCAATCGGTCGTGGACAACGTGAACTGATCATCGGCGACCGTCAGACCGGTAAAACCGCGCTGGCTATCGACGCCATCATCAACCAACGTGATTCCGGCATCAAGTGCGTCTACGTAGCTATCGGCCAGAAAGCGTCCACGATTTCTAACGTGGTACGTAAACTGGAAGAACACGGCGCGCTGGCTAACACCATCGTTGTGGTTGCAACCGCATCTGAATCTGCCGCACTGCAATACCTGGCGCCGTACGCCGGTTGTGCAATGGGTGAATACTTCCGCGACCGCGGTGAAGATGCGCTGATCATTTATGATGACCTGTCTAAACAGGCCGTTGCTTATCGTCAGATCTCCCTGCTGCTCCGCCGTCCGCCTGGACGTGAAGCATTCCCGGGCGACGTATTCTACCTCCACTCTCGTCTGCTGGAGCGTGCTGCACGTGTTAACGTCGAATACGTTGAAGCTTTCACCAAAGGTGAAGTGAAGGGTAAAACCGGTTCTCTGACTGCGCTGCCGATTATCGAAACCCAGGCGGGTGACGTTTCTGCGTTCGTTCCGACCAACGTAATTTCCATTACCGATGGTCAGATCTTCCTGGAAACCAACCTGTTTAACTCCGGTATTCGTCCTGCGGTTAACCCGGGTATCTCCGTATCCCGTGTTGGTGGTGCAGCTCAGACCAAGATCATGAAGAAACTGTCCGGTGGTATTCGTACCGCTCTGGCACAGTATCGCGAACTGGCGGCGTTCTCCCAGTTTGCCTCTGACCTTGATGATGCAACCCGTAAGCAGCTGGACCACGGTCAGAAAGTGACCGAACTGCTGAAACAGAAACAGTATGCGCCGATGTCCGTTGCGCAGCAGTCTCTGGTTCTGTTCGCGGCAGAACGTGGTTATCTGGCGGATGTCGAGCTGTCGAAAATCGGTAGCTTTGAAGCCGCTCTGCTGGCTTACGTCGACCGTGATCACGCTCCGTTGATGCAAGAGATCAACCAGTCCGGTGGCTATAACGATGAAATCGAAGGCAAGCTGAAAGGCATCCTCGATTCCTTCAAAGCAACCCAATCCTGGTAAAGTCTGGCGGCTTGCTCTAGGGCAGGCCGCAAGGCATTGAGGAGAAGCTCATGGCCGGCGCAAAAGAGATACGTAGTAAGATCGCAAGCGTCCAGAACACGCAAAAGATCACTAAAGCGATGGAAATGGTCGCCGCTTCCAAAATGCGTAAATCGCAGGAGCGTATGGCGGCCAGCCGTCCTTATGCAGATACGATGCGCAAAGTGATCGGTCACCTTGCGAACGGTAATCTGGAATATAAGCACCCTTACCTGGAAGAACGCGACGTTAAACGCGTGGGCTACCTGGTGGTGTCTACCGACCGTGGTCTGTGCGGTGGCTTGAACATTAACCTGTTCAAAAAGCTGCTGGCGGAAATGAAAGCATGGTCCGATAAAGGCGTTCAGTGCGAACTCGCAATGATCGGCTCCAAGGGCGTGTCGTTCTTTAATTCCGTTAGCGGTAATGTTGTCGCCCAGGTGACGGGTATGGGGGATAACCCATCCCTGTCCGAACTGATTGGTCCGGTAAAAGTGATGTTGCAGGCCTACGATGAAGGCCGTCTGGACAAGCTGTATATTGTCAGCAACAAATTTATTAACACCATGTCTCAGGTTCCAACCATCACTCAGCTGCTGCCGTTACCGGCTTCAGAAGATGGTGAGTTGAAGCGTAAATCCTGGGATTACCTGTATGAACCCGATCCGAAAGCGCTGCTGGATACCCTGCTGCGCCGTTATGTGGAATCTCAGGTTTATCAGGGCGTGGTAGAAAACCTGGCCAGCGAGCAGGCCGCACGTATGGTGGCGATGAAAGCCGCGACCGACAATGGCGGCAGCCTGATTAAAGAGCTGCAGTTGGTATACAACAAAGCTCGTCAGGCCAGCATTACTCAGGAACTCACCGAGATCGTCGGTGGAGCATCCGCGGTATAACCAGGTTAATTCGTAGAGGATTCAAGATGGCTACTGGAAAAATTGTCCAGGTAATCGGCGCCGTGGTCGACGTCGAATTCCCTCAGGATGCCGTACCGCGCGTGTACGAGGCTCTTGAGGTACAAAATGGTAGTGAGAATCTGGTGCTGGAAGTTCAGCAGCAGCTCGGCGGCGGTATTGTTCGTACCATCGCCATGGGTTCTTCCGACGGTCTGCGTCGCGGTCTGGAAGTAAAAGACCTCGAGCATCCGATCGAAGTCCCGGTAGGTAAAGCAACGCTGGGTCGTATCATGAACGTACTGGGCCAACCGGTAGACATGAAAGGCGACATCGGTGAAGAAGAGCGTTGGGCTATCCACCGCGCAGCACCTTCCTACGAAGAGTTGTCAAACTCTCAGGAACTGCTGGAAACCGGCATCAAAGTTATCGACCTGATGTGTCCGTTTGCGAAGGGCGGTAAAGTTGGTCTGTTCGGTGGTGCGGGTGTAGGTAAAACCGTAAACATGATGGAGCTGATCCGTAACATCGCGATCGAGCACTCCGGTTACTCCGTGTTTGCGGGCGTAGGTGAACGTACTCGTGAGGGTAACGACTTCTACCACGAAATGACCGACTCCAACGTTATCGATAAAGTATCCCTGGTGTATGGCCAGATGAACGAGCCGCCGGGAAACCGTCTGCGCGTTGCGCTGACCGGCCTGACCATGGCTGAGAAGTTCCGTGACGAAGGTCGTGACGTTCTGCTGTTCGTCGATAACATCTATCGTTACACCCTGGCCGGTACTGAAGTATCCGCACTGCTGGGTCGTATGCCTTCAGCGGTAGGTTACCAGCCGACTCTGGCGGAAGAGATGGGCGTTCTGCAGGAACGTATCACCTCCACCAAAACCGGCTCTATCACTTCCGTACAGGCGGTATACGTACCTGCGGATGACTTGACTGACCCGTCTCCAGCCACCACCTTTGCGCACCTTGACGCAACTGTGGTACTGAGCCGTCAGATCGCTTCTCTGGGTATCTATCCGGCAGTTGACCCGCTGGACTCCACCAGCCGTCAGCTGGATCCGCTGGTTGTTGGTCAGGAGCACTACGACACCGCTCGTGGCGTTCAGTCCATCCTGCAGCGTTATCAGGAACTGAAAGACATCATCGCCATCCTGGGTATGGATGAACTGTCTGAAGAAGATAAACTGGTGGTAGCTCGTGCGCGTAAGATTCAGCGCTTCCTGTCCCAGCCGTTCTTCGTGGCAGAAGTATTTACCGGTTCTCCGGGCAAATACGTCTCCCTGAAAGACACCATCCGTGGCTTTAAAGGCATCATGGAAGGCGAATACGATCACCTGCCGGAGCAGGCGTTCTACATGGTCGGTTCTATCGACGAAGCCGTGGAAAAAGCCAAAAAACTTTAACGCCTTAATCGGAGGGTGATATGGCAATGACTTACCACCTGGACGTCGTCAGCGCAGAGAAACAAATGTTCTCTGGTCTGGTCGAGAAAATCCAGGTAACGGGTAGCGAAGGTGAACTGGGTATTTACCCGGGGCACGCGCCGCTGCTCACCGCCATTAAGCCTGGTATGATTCGCATCGTTAAGCAGCACGGTCACGAAGAATTTATCTACCTGTCAGGCGGCATTCTTGAAGTGCAGCCGGGTAGCACGACCGTTCTGGCTGATACGGCAATTCGTGGCCAGGATCTCGACGAAGCGCGAGCCCTGGAAGCGAAACGTAAGGCTGAAGAGCACATTAAGAGCTCTCATGGTGACGTGGACTACGCTCAGGCGTCTGCGGAACTGGCCAAAGCGATCGCTAAACTGCGCGTTATCGAGTTGACCAAAAAAGCGATGTAACACCGGCTTGAACGCTAAAAGCCAGTCTGGTTTCCAGGCTGGCTTTTTTTATGGCTTCGTTTCAGAAAAAACAAAACTAAAAAGCGGGTTTAAAAATTTTGTGATGCATATCTCATTTTTGTTGATCGTTTAAAAGATGAAGCGTAGACTTGTTTTTGTGATGTGAGTCACAAAAAAATTCATCAAAAACGTAATCGCTATCCAGGAAGAGATCATGAAACTGCTTAATAAAATCGTCGCTTTCTTCAGTGCTATGAACGTAACCTTCGGTACGTTCAACCACTAAGAAGTCAACTTTCCAGACTGTTTTTGCGCTGTACCGCTAACTAAAACGACAACACATGCGGTGTGAAACAGACAGAAAGTGAAAAGGTCGCCCCAGGGCGACCTTTATGTTTTTCACGTATAGCGGGTTAGTTGCGGCTGAGGAAGTTACCGGTGTTGAAGCTGCCGTCGGCCTCACGCGTCAGCGGGTCCGGCAGCGCCAGCGTCTGATAATCGGCGCTGTTAATGCGCTTGCCCTGAGCGTTGATGCTTCTGCCGCCGTGGATAAAATAGTTGCTATCGTCAACATTCCCGACAACGGCATCGTCATATTTCCCAGGCTGGCTGCGCAGGGAAAGGTTCTCGCTGAAGGTGCCCTGCGTTTCCGGCGCACCGTACGGACTCGGGCGGAACAGGTAGTTAAAGCGCTGGTTATCTACCGCGACGTTGTTAACCACCACCAGCTTGCCGGGGTTAAAGTTGTCGGTAAAACCGTCCAGATGGTTATCGATGGCGATGCTGTTACGTACCTCGTGGGCGACCGGCTGCCCTTCCCCACCGAGCTTAAACCCGTTACTGGTATTATTGCGGGCAATAGAGTTCTCGATCGCCACAACGCCGTTTGCACCGTCCTCAATTTTATTAAACAGGTCGAAACCGTCGTCGATATTATCGTGCGAGTAACAGCCCTCCAGCCGGTTACCCTCTCCTACGCGCATTTTCACCGCGAAGCCGTCGGCGTTAATTTTGCCCGGATCCTCGTTACTAAAGGATTCAGAATTCACTACCCGGTTAAAGCTGGCCCACAGCGGGCGTCCAACATCCGCCGGAGAGGAAATTTGAATGCCGGTATCATCGTTACGATACGCGGTGACGTTCTCGATCAGGTTATGGCTGCCCTGTACGCGCAGGCTCTTGTCCGTAATCTCAATCCCATCGATATGCCAGTAGCTGGCATCCAGCAGCAGCCCGTGAATCACCGCTTTTCCGTCGGCTTTTAGCGTTTTGATTTTGTCCTTCAGGCCGCTGGCGCTGACAGGAATGGCCGTTTGCGGGTAATCTCCGGCGGCTAATACAATTTGCCCGCCGGGCGGGACGAGTTTGATAGCGGAGACGAAATCCAGCGGCGAGTCCGCCGTCCCTTTTGCCTGAGATTGTCCCTCTGGCGCGGCGTAGAGCGTATTGCCTGTCACTTGGGGACTCTGTTCAACCGTCAGCGTCTGGGTCAGCGTTTCCGCGCCGGTAGCCGGAGTGAAGCGGATTTCGAACGTGCTTTTATCTTTCAGTACGGCAGGCTGGGTAAACATTTCCCCGGCCTTCACGGTTTTATCCTGCCCGATCACCACTTCATCCTGACGAACGGTGATGCGCCCATCGCTGTTGGTGCGCGCCTGTAGGATGTAAGCTTTGCTCTGGCTTACTGTTCCCGAAGCAATTTGCATAACCGGCGGCCAGCCTTTAGCGATATACGGCGCGGAGGGAACCGTATGTGCCGCTGAGGTGGTGAGCGAGGCGTTGCTGACGGTGATTTTTGCATTACGTGAGGCGAAGAAGCCGACGTAGTAATGTTCTTTATCCTGCCGGGCAACCAGATCGGCGTGAGGAACCTGCTGGCTTACCCATTCATTACTGCCCGTTGCTGCCCATGAGGTAATAAACCCGTCGTTGGTGCGTTCCAGTCTGAGCTGGAACGTCGGCGTTTGCTGGATATCGATTTTCTCTTTATAGCTCTGACGCTTTATTGATGCGCCCGCATTGCCCCACGGTTGGGTTATCCCTTCCCGGCTGATAGCCTGCAATTTGATATGTGAGCCATCTTTTTTATCCTGCGTCATAATGGCGTTCATCACCATATTGGATGCCGCCGGAAACTCTTCGTAGCCGACCTTCAGCGGCTGTTGACGCGGAACTCCTATTACATCGCGGACCAGCAGTCCCGCACCTTCCTGTGCCGCAGGACGCGCGCCATTTTCCGGGCCAAACTGATTGACGGTCACCGTAGCCTGCAGGATAAAATTCTGGCTGGTCGGTAGCCGGGTGTAAAAGAAGGTCAGTCCGTCGTGAGAATTGGCTATTTTACCTCCCCGGCTCTCGATGGTAATGGGCTGGCTGAGGTCGGCGACGTCCTGCGGCGTCAGTTTTTTTCCGGCGATGGTGACATCGTTGACGCCAATTTTTTCCGGCAGAACATTCGAGGAAAAATTGCTGTCGGTAGATTGCCCAAAGGCGATTGCCCGCCACTGATGACCATCGTTGGCCTGCAGCGGTAGCGCGATCATCGTACTGCAAAGGGTTAATGCCAAAGGTATTTTGTTATTCATTCTTTTCTCCTGGGTAATTATTAACCGGCATTATCAGGAAAATGAAATGGTGTTTCTATTTATCACGTCACAATTAATGAATATTAAAACTGTGTTTTATTTTATGGGTTTTCTTTATTTACCCGCCAAAAAAACAGCAAAAGCAGAGGGATAGCCGGCATTGCCACTCATTAAAATGCTTTTTTTGCGCTAAACGGGTTTGCGCTGACTAAAAATACCCACCTAAAATGGTGTATAGCGTTACGCTTGTGCATTTTATCTTCGTCTCGTTTCATGATGAAAAATATGTAGATATTTCAACGTGAAAGGCTTTTACTTTTCGTTCCAACAGCAGTCAGGATGCGTATGTCAAACAGTCCGATGAGCGTGGTTATTCTTGCCGCTGGCAAAGGTACCCGCATGTATTCCGATCTTCCTAAGGTGTTGCATTCGCTGGCCGGGAAGCCAATGGTGCAGCATGTTATTGATGCAGCTAAAGAATTAGGCGCTTCCGCCGTACATCTGGTGTACGGGCACGGCGGCGATCTGCTTCGCCAGACGCTGCACGAAGATAACCTCAACTGGGTCCTGCAGGCCGAACAGCTAGGCACCGGCCACGCCATGCAGCAGGCGGCGCCGTTCTTCAGCGATGATGAAGATATCCTGATGCTGTACGGCGACGTGCCGCTCATTTCCGTCGAAACATTGAAGCGTCTGCGGGAAGCGAAACCGCAGGGCGGCATCGGTCTGTTGACGGTGAAGCTTGATGATCCGACCGGCTACGGCCGCATCACGCGCGATAACGGCGCGGTGACGGGCATTGTCGAGCATAAAGACGCCAGCGACGAGCAGCGCCGGATTCAGGAAATTAATACCGGGATTCTGGTCGCCAATGGCGCGGATCTTAAACGCTGGCTGGCTAAGCTCACCAACAACAACGTTCAGGGTGAATACTACATCACCGATATTATCGCCATGGCCTATGAAGAAGGTCGTGAAATTGCCGCTGTTCATCCTCAGCGTCTAAGCGAAGTGGAAGGCGTGAATAACCGCCTGCAGCTCTCCCGGCTTGAGCGCGTCTGGCAGTTTGAAAAGGCTGAAGAACTGCTGCTCGCGGGCGTTATGCTGCGCGATCCGGCGCGTTTTGATCTGCGCGGCGTGCTGAAACACGGGCGCGATGTCGAAATTGATACTAACGTTATCTTCGAAGGTGACGTGGTGCTGGGGGATCGGGTAAAGATTGGCACCGGCTGCGTCATCAAGAACAGCATCATTGGTGATGATTGCGAGATCAGCCCCTATACCGTGGTAGAGGATGCTCATCTGGCAGCCGCCTGTACCATTGGGCCGTTCGCGCGGCTGCGCCCAGGCGCTGAGCTTCTCGAAGGCGCGCACGTCGGCAACTTTGTTGAAATTAAAAAGGCGCGTCTGGGTAAAGGCACGAAGGCCGGGCATCTCTCCTATCTCGGAGACGCCGAGATAGGCGATAACGTGAATATCGGCGCGGGCACCATCACCTGTAACTATGATGGCGCAAATAAGCATAAAACGGTGATCGGCGATGACGTGTTTGTTGGCTCAGACAGCCAGCTGGTCGCTCCGGTGACCGTCGGCAAGGGGGTCACCATTGCCGCAGGAACAACGGTAACGCGTAACGTTGCCGATAATGAATTAGTGTTAAGCCGCGTGCCGCAGGTTCATAAACAGGGCTGGCAGCGCCCGGTGAAGAAAAAGTAACGCTATTTCTCTTTCGCCCTTTTCGGGGAAAGAGCGGGGTGAGGGGATAAAATAATCCTCCCCCCACGGCAGTACCCATAAAAATAACCCCACTCTCTACAAGGCTCGGGGCGCCCGAAAATACGGGTAAACAGGTTGACCGACAACGTATGGCATACAGCCAAAATCGGAATTAAAAACTATGTGTGGAATTGTTGGCGCAGTCGCGCAGCGTGATATTGCTGAAATCCTTCTCGAAGGTTTACGTCGTCTGGAATACCGCGGTTATGACTCCGCCGGTCTGGCCGTCGTCGATAACGAAGGTCATATGAACCGCGTTCGCCGCCTCGGGAAAGTACAGATGCTGGCCCAGGCGCTGGAAGAACATCCGTTGCACGGCGGTACCGGGATTGCCCATACCCGTTGGGCGACGCACGGCGAACCGTCTGAAGGTAACGCGCATCCGCATGTTTCTGACCATATTGTGGTGGTGCATAACGGGATTATCGAAAACCATGAGCCGCTGCGCGAGCTGTTGCAGTCGAGGGGCTACGTTTTCGCCTCCGAGACTGACACGGAGGTTATTGCGCACCTGGTTCACTGGGAGCTGGAACAGGGCGGTACTCTGCGTGATGCGGTTCTGCGGACTATCCCGCAGCTGCGCGGCGCTTATGGCACCGTGATCATGGATTCCCGCGATCCGGGTACGCTGCTGGCCGCTCGTTCAGGAAGCCCGCTGGTGATTGGCCTGGGGATGGGGGAAAACTTCATTGCCTCCGATCAGCTGGCGCTGCTGCCGGTTACCCGCCGCTTTATCTTCCTCGAAGAGGGCGATATTGCGGAAGTCACCCGCCGTTCCGTGACTCTCTTTGATAAATCCGGCGCCGAAGTGCAGCGCCCGGATATTGAATCCAGTCTGCAGTACGACGCGGGCGATAAAGGTATCTATCGTCACTATATGCAGAAAGAGATCTACGAGCAGCCGAACGCTATCAAAAATACCCTCTCCGGGCGCATTAGCCACGGCGAGGTTGATTTAAGCGAGCTGGGCCCGCAGGCTAACGAGCTGCTGTCTAAGGTCGAGCATATTCAGATCATCGCCTGCGGCACCTCCTACAACTCAGGTATGGTGTCCCGCTACTGGTTTGAGTCGCTGGCAGGGGTGCCGTGCGATGTTGAAATCGCCTCCGAGTTCCGCTATCGCAAATCGGCCGTACGTCGCAACAGCCTGATGATCACCCTCTCTCAGTCCGGCGAGACGGCGGACACCCTCGCCGGCCTGCGCCTGTCGAAAGAGCTGGGCTATCTGGGGTCGCTGGCGATTTGTAACGTGCCTGGATCATCCCTGGTGCGTGAGTCCGATCTGGCGATGATGACCAACGCCGGGACGGAAATCGGCGTCGCCTCGACTAAAGCCTTCACGACGCAGCTGACCGTTCTGCTGATGCTGGTGGCGAAACTGGCGCGACTCAAAGGCCAGGATGCGTCGATTGAACATGATATCGTGCATGGCCTGCAGGCGCTGCCGAGCCGCATTGAGCAGGTGCTTTCGCAGGACAAGCGTATTGAGGCGCTGGCTGAGAACTTCTCTGACAAACACCACGCGCTGTTCCTTGGCCGCGGCGATCAGTATCCCATTGCCCTGGAAGGGGCGCTGAAGCTGAAAGAGATCTCCTATATTCATGCGGAAGCCTATGCTGCCGGCGAGCTGAAGCATGGTCCGCTGGCGCTGATTGACGCTGAAATGCCGGTGGTGGTGGTCGCGCCGAACAACGAACTGCTGGAAAAATTGAAATCCAACATTGAAGAGGTTCGCGCTCGCGGCGGCCAGCTGTACGTTTTTGCTGACGGCGATGCGGGTTTCACCGGCAGCGACAATATGCACATCATTGAGATGCCGCATGTTGAAGAGGCGATCGCGCCAATCTTCTATACCGTACCGCTGCAGCTGCTGGCGTATCACGTCGCGCTGATCAAAGGGACTGACGTTGACCAGCCGCGTAACCTGGCGAAATCAGTTACCGTGGAATAACGATTTTACAGCGCTGAAAGGGTTGCCGTCCGGCGGCCCTTTTTATTTGCGGCGAACAGCGAGATCCCACCCGCTTTATGACAGCCTGTCATTTTTGAGACGCTTTTGCGCTGTCATAAAAATAAAATTTTCCGCTAATCTTTCTATCATTAACCATAGTAACAATATGATTTGTATTGTTTTTATTTAACGTAAATTCCCGTCTTTTTGCTTGTCATAAAACTGTAATAATTCGTACATTTTACTGTCACCTGTTTGTCCTATTTTGCTCACCATAGCTTCGAAACAATGGTTTACGAATCCAGCAGGAGACATTATGAACGTTATGCGTACCACCGTCGCAACAGTTGTCGCCGCGACCTTATCGATGAGCGCTTTCTCTGTTTTTGCAGCAGCAAGCCTGACTGGCGCAGGTGCAACTTTCCCCGCGCCGGTGTATGCCAAATGGGCAGATACCTATAACAAGGAAACGGGTAATAAAGTCAATTACCAGGGTATCGGCTCCTCTGGCGGCGTAAAACAAATTACGGCCAACACCGTAGACTTCGGTGCTTCTGATGCCCCTCTTGCTGATGACAAGCTGGCTCAGGAAGGTCTGTTCCAGTTTCCGACCGTTATCGGCGGCGTAGTGCTGGCAATTAACCTGCCTGGCGTGAAATCCGGTGAGCTGGTGCTTGACGGTAAAACGCTGGGTGATATCTACCTGGGCAAAATCAAAAAATGGGATGACGCGGCGATTGCTAAGCTCAACCCGGGCATGAAGCTGCCTTCTCAGAACATCGCGGTGGTTCGTCGTGCTGATGGTTCCGGTACTTCCTTCGTTTTTACCAGCTATCTGGCGAAGGTGAACGAAGAGTGGAAATCTAAAATCGGCGCGGGCTCAACCGTTAACTGGCCGACCGGTCTGGGCGGTAAAGGCAACGACGGCATCGCCGCGTTCGTTCAGCGTCTGCCGGGCTCTATCGGCTACGTAGAATATGCCTACGCAAAACAGAACAACCTCGCTTACACCAAACTGCTGTCCGCCGATGGCAAGCCGGTGAGCCCGACTGAAGATAACTTCGCTAACGCGGCGAAAGAAATCGACTGGAGCAAATCCTTTGCACAGGATCTGACGAATCAGAAAGGCGACAACGCATGGCCGATCACTTCAACCACCTTCATTCTGGTCCACAAGGCTTCCAACAAGCCAGAGCAGACCGCCGAAGTGCTGAAGTTCTTCGACTGGGCGTATAAAAACGGCGGTAAAGAAGCCAACGCGCTGGACTATGCTACCCTGCCGGAAAGCGTGGTTGAGCAAGTTCGCGCGGCATGGAAGACCAACGTAAAGGACAGCAGCGGTAAAGCGCTGTACTAATACCCGTCAGCCTTCGAGCTACAGGTGCGTTGGCAGCGCTTGTTCACCCCGGTCACATAGCCCATCTATGTTCCCGGGGATCCACAAGCCAGCTGCCTGCCTGCAGCTCGAATTATTTAGGGTATGGCATTACCTTTGCCAGAAAGATCAGTAAACTACGATTTTTTCTGGCCCGAAACTGAAGAGTAACTTATGGCTGCAACCAAGCCGGCATTTAACCCTCCGGGGAAAAAGGGTGACATAATTTTCAGCGTGCTGGTAAAACTGGCGGCGCTGATTGTGCTATTGATGCTTGGCGGCATCATCGTCTCCCTTATCATTTCGTCCTGGCCAAGCATTGAGAAATTTGGCTTTGCCTTTCTGTGGACCAAAGAGTGGGATGCACCGAACCAGATTTTCGGCGCCCTGGTACCCATTTACGGGACGCTGGTCACCTCATTTATCGCGCTGCTGATCGCCGTACCGGTGAGCTTCGGTATCGCGCTGTTCCTGACGGAACTGTCACCCGCCTGGCTGAAGCGCCCGCTGGGTATCGCTATTGAGCTGCTGGCTGCGATCCCCAGTATCGTTTACGGCATGTGGGGCCTGTTTATTTTCGCCCCGCTGTTTGCGACCTATTTTCAGGAGCCGGTTGGCAACGTTCTGTCGACCATTCCGTTCGTTGGCGCGCTCTTTGCGGGCCCGGCATTTGGTATCGGTATTCTGGCGGCGGGCGTGATTCTGGCCATCATGATCATTCCTTACATAGCGGCCGTTATGCGTGACGTCTTTGAACAGACGCCGGTGATGATGAAAGAGTCCGCCTACGGTATCGGCTGCACAACGTGGGAAGTTATCTGGCGTATCGTTCTGCCTTTCACCAAAAACGGCGTGATCGGCGGGGTAATGCTCGGTCTGGGGCGCGCGCTGGGGGAAACCATGGCGGTGACCTTTATTATCGGCAACACCTACCAGCTTGATAGCGCTTCGTTATATATGCCGGGCAACAGCATTACCTCCGCGCTGGCGAATGAGTTTGCCGAAGCGGAAACCGGACTGCACGTTGCCGCATTGATGGAGCTGGGCCTGATTCTGTTCGTTATCACCTTTATTGTTCTGGCCGCATCGAAGTTTATGATCATGCGCCTGGCTAAGAATGAGGGGGCTCGCTAATGGCGATGATTGAATTACAAACAACCGCGGAGCTGGCGGAATCCCGTCGCAAAATGCAGGCAAAACGCCGCATGAAAAACCGTCTCGCCCTGACGCTATCGATGGCGACCATGGCGTTTGGTCTGTTCTGGCTGATCTGGATCCTGATGTCCACCGTCACCCGCGGCATCGACGGCATGAGCCTGGCGCTGTTTACTGAAATGACGCCGCCGCCAAATACGGCGGGCGGTGGTCTGGCAAACGCCCTGGCGGGCAGCGGATTGCTGATCCTCTGGTCGACGGTTATCGGTACCCCGCTGGGGATTCTGGCGGGGATTTATCTGGCGGAATATGGCCGTAAATCCTTGCTGGCCGAAGTGATTCGTTTTATTAACGATATCCTGCTTTCCGCGCCGTCGATTGTCGTCGGTCTGTTTGTTTACACCATCGTCGTTGCGCAGATGCAGCACTTTTCCGGCTGGGCGGGCGTGATTGCGCTGGCGCTGCTGCAGGTGCCTATCGTTATTCGTACTACTGAAAACATGCTGAAGCTGGTTCCGGACAGCCTGCGTGAGGCGGCATATGCGTTGGGTACGCCGAAGTGGCGCATGATCTCTGCGATCACCCTGAAAGCATCGGTATCGGGCATTATGACCGGTATTCTGCTGGCCATCGCTCGTATCGCCGGGGAAACGGCGCCGCTGCTGTTTACCGCGCTCTCCAACCAGTTCTGGAGCACCGACATGATGCAGCCGATTGCGAACCTGCCGGTGACGATTTTCAAATTTGCCATGAGTCCCTTTGCGGAGTGGCAGCAACTGGCATGGGCCGGGGTCTTGATTATCACCCTGTGCGTATTGCTGCTGAACATTCTGGCGCGCGTTGTTTTCGCGAAGAATAAACACGGTTAATTTTTGCGGCGCGGCGAAACGCGGCGCCGAATGAGGAAAAGAACGAGATGAGTATGGTGAATGCGACCCCGGGTAAACTTTCAGTTCGTAACCTGAATTTCTACTACGGAAAATTCCATGCCCTGAAAAACATCAACCTGGATATTACCAAAAACCAGGTTACGGCGTTTATCGGACCGTCAGGATGCGGTAAATCCACGCTGCTGCGTACGTTCAACAAAATGTTTGAGCTGTACCCGGAGCAGCGTGCGGAAGGCGAAATTCTGCTCGATGGTGATAATATTCTGACCAACACCCAGGATATCGCCCTGCTGCGCGCCAAAGTGGGGATGGTGTTCCAGAAGCCGACGCCGTTCCCGATGTCGATTTATGACAACATCGCCTTTGGCGTGCGCCTGTTTGAGAAGCTTTCCCGCACGGATATGGATGAGCGCGTGCAGTGGGCATTGACCAAAGCCGCATTGTGGAATGAAACCAAAGATAAACTGCATCAGAGCGGATATTCTCTCTCCGGTGGCCAGCAGCAGCGTCTGTGCATCGCGCGCGGTATCGCTATTCGTCCGGAAGTTCTGCTGCTGGATGAGCCCTGCTCGGCGCTGGACCCGATCTCTACCGGGCGTATTGAAGAGCTGATCACTGAACTGAAACAGGATTACACCGTCGTTATCGTGACCCACAACATGCAGCAGGCCGCGCGTTGCTCCGACCATACGGCATTTATGTATCTTGGCGAGCTGATTGAATTCAGCAACACGGACGATCTGTTTACCAAGCCCGCTAAGAAGCAAACTGAAGATTATATTACTGGCCGCTACGGTTGATTGCCCTTCTGCTACCAGGCTCTAACCTATTGGGCAATCAGGAGATACTATGGATAACCTAAATCTTAACAAACATATTTCCGGCCAGTTCAATGCTGAACTGGAGTACATCCGCACCCAGGTCATGACCATGGGTGGGCTGGTGGAGCAGCAGCTTTCTGATGCGATCACCGCGATGCATAACCAGGACAGCGAACTGGCAAAGCGCGTTATTGACGGCGACAAGCAGGTCAATATGATGGAAGTGGCGATCGATGAGGCCTGCGTGCGCATCATCGCCAAGCGTCAGCCGACCGCCAGCGACCTGCGTCTGGTGATGGCGATTATTAAAACCATCGCCGAGCTGGAACGCATCGGCGACGTCGCGGATAAAATCTGCCGCACCGCGCTGGAAAAATTCTCCCAGCAGCATCAGCCGCTGCTGGTGAGCCTGGAATCGCTGGGGCGCCACACCGTGCAGATGCTGCATGATGTGCTGGACGCCTTTGCGCGTATGGACCTTGATGAAGCGGTGCGTATTTATCGCGAAGATAAGAAAGTCGACCAGGAATATGAAGGCATCGTGCGCCAGCTGATGACCTATATGATGGAAGATTCGCGCACCATTCCAAGCGTCCTGACCGCCCTGTTCTGCGCCCGCTCGATTGAGCGTATCGGCGACCGTTGTCAGAACATCTGCGAATATATTTTCTACTTCGTCAAAGGTCAGGATTTCCGTCATGTTGGCGGCGACGAGCTGGATAAACTGCTGGCAGGGAAAGATCCTAAAGAGTAATAAATCACAGAGACTAATTCTGATAAAGGATTTATCAGAATTAGTTATGATTAATGTTACTCCTGTTTTTAATTAACAAAATTGGTGCGATTGTCGTCACAAATAATAATTTCATCAATTGTGGTTTGATTTTAATAGCGTAACAATACGGTACATTAATCGGGTGACTTGTTGCGGCAAGGCTCGAATAAAACTCTGGATTGTTACTGCGCAAGCAGGCAAAACCTGACATCACCGTTAACCTGGTGATGTCAGGTTTTTTTTTGCCAGATAATCCGCCATCAGCCGATGAAAGGGATTGTTACCGCAGCGCGGGCAAAACCTGAAGCAAGCCTCCTCTGTTTTCTGCAGGGGGATTGCTTCAGGTTTTTTTTGATTTGATGCAAGGCTGTTTGTGGGTAAACCAGGATGGTATTAACCGAATAAATAATAGTGCTGGTTTTAATAACGTTATTTTTTCCTTAAGGGGAAGCACCTTTTCGGTAACAAGCTTCATTCGATAGAAAAATAAAAATACGCCTTCGCGTTAGTTGACATTTTATCGCGATATTCAGTTGCACCTGTTTTTATATAAAGGGAACTTATGTTTAAAAGAAATCTGATTACCTCGGCCATACTTATTATGGCGCCGCTCGCTTATACAACCCATGCTATGGCGGAATCGCTAACCGTTGAACAGCGTCTTGAGCTTCTGGAGAAGGCGCTTAAGGATACGCAGAGCGAACTAAAAAAATATCAAGATGAAGAGAAGGCCAGAAATCGACTCTGGATTGCCAGTACGCAGCCTGGCGCACCTGAGCAGAGTGCGCCCGCACCGGCCGGCGGCGCTGCAAAACCGGCGGCGGTTCTGGTGAAAAACGAACAGCCCGCGGCTAACGGTGAGTCCATTTATAGCTCGATGACAATGAAGGATTTCAGCAAGTTTGTGAAGGATGAAATTGGCTTCAGCTATAACGGCTATTACCGTTCCGGCTGGGGGACCGCATCCCATGGTTCACCTAAGTCCTGGGCGATTGGCTCGCTGGGTCGCTTTGGTAATGAATATTCGGGCTGGTTTGATTTACAACTTAAGCAGCGGGTCTATCAGGAAGGCAATAAGCGGGTTGATGCGATCGTGATGCTTGACGGCAACGTCGGGCAGCAGTATTCCTCCGGCTGGTTTGGCGATAACGCTGGCGGCGAGAACTATATGCAGTTCTCTGATATGTACGTCAACACCAAAGGTTTCCTGCCATTCGCGCCGGAAGCGGATTTCTGGGTGGGTAAGCACGGTGCGCCGAAAATTGAAATCCAGATGCTGGACTGGAAAACGCAAAGAACCGATGCCGCAGCCGGCGTTGGCCTTGAAAACTGGAAAGTGGGCGCGGGTAAATTTGATATCGCGCTGGTGCGTGAGGATGTTGATGACTACAACCGTACGTTGACCAAAAGCCAGCAAATTAACACCAATACTATTGATATTCGTTATAAAGAGATCCCGCTTTGGGATAAGGCGTCATTGATGGTCAGCGGCCGGTATGTCGCGGCAAATCAGAGCTCATCCGAGAAATATAATGAAGGTAATAATGGATATTATGAATGGAAAGATACCTGGATGGCGGGGACGTCGTTAACGCAGAAATTTGATAACGGCGGATTTAACGAATTTTCCTTCCTGCTGGCAAATAACTCCATCGCCAGCAGCTTCTCGCGCTACGCGGGATCCAGCCCGTATACCACATTCAACGGCAGATACTATGGCGATCATACCAACGGCACCGCCGTTCGCTTGACCTCGCAGGGGGAAACCTATTTGAGTGATGACATCATTATGGCGAACGCCATCGTTTACTCCTTTGGTAATGATGTCTACAGCTACGAGACCGGCGCGCACTCCGATTTTGAGTCTCTTCGCGCCGTCGTGCGCCCGGCCTGGATCTGGGATAAATATAATCAGACCGGCGTTGAATTGGGCTATTTCAAGCAGCAGAACAAAGATAGTACCGGCAAGAAATATAACGAATCCGGCTACAAAACTACCCTGTTCCATACCTTTAAAGTGAATACCAGTATGCTGACCTCCCGCCCGGAAATTCGTTTCTATGCGACTTATATTAAAGCGAAGGATATCGACCTGGATAAGGCGGCTAACAGCAATACCAGCAGCATTTTTGAAGATGGTAAGAACGATCAGTTTGCCGTTGGCGCTCAGGCTGAAATCTGGTGGTAAGGCTGGCAACGGTCAGGACAAAATTCTAAAGAGGATTAACGATGAAACGACATGCTATTTACTTCGCTCTGGCGCTGGCGGGCGCGGCGTTTACCGCTCATGCCGCGCCGTTTCCGGCCACGCCGAGCGCGGCGATCCCGGTCAGCCAGTATATTACCCAGGTTAACGCCGATAAGAGTATCACCTTCCGCCTGTTTGCCCCGGATGCAAAACGGGTGTCCGTGGTAACGGGGGCAACGCCGGATACCTTTGTCTCGCATGATATGAGCAAAGATGAGCAGGGGGTCTGGACATGGAAAAGCGATGCGCTGGCTCCCAATCTCTACGAATACTATTTTGATGTCGACGGATTCCGTTCCATCGATACCGGTAGCCGCTATCAGAAGCCACAGCGTCAGGTGAATACCAGCCTGATCCTGGTCCCCGGCAGCATTCTTGACGATCGCGCGGTCGCTCACGGCGAGCTACGAACCCTGACCTATCATTCAAAGGCGCTGAACGCTGAGCGTCGCGTCTACGTGTGGACGCCGCCAGGCTATACCGGTACCGGCGAACCGCTGCCGGTGCTCTATTTCTATCACGGTTTTGGCGACAGCGGACTGTCGGCCATCGACCAGGGCCGTATTCCGCAAATCATGGATAACCTGCTGGCGGAAGGCAAAATCAAGCCCATGCTGGTGGTGGTGCCGGATACCGAAACCGATATTCCTGACGCGGTTGCGGAAAACTTCCCGCCGCAGGAGCGGCGTAAAACCTTCTATCCGCTGAATGCGAAAGCGGCTGATAAAGAGCTGATGAACGATATTATGCCGCTGATTGATGCGCGCTTTAACGTGCGTAAAGACGCGGACGGCCGGGCGCTTGCCGGGCTGTCGCAGGGCGGTTATCAGGCGCTGGTCTCCGGAATGAACCATCTGGAGAGCTTCGGCTGGCTGGCGACGTTCAGCGGCGTAACGACAACCACGGTACCGGATGCCGGCGTCGAGGCGCAGCTACACAACCCACAGGCGATCAACAAGCAGCTGCGTAACTTTACCGTCGTCGTGGGCGAGAAAGACGTGGTTACCGGCAAGGATATCGCCGGGCTGAAAGCGGAGCTGGAGAAGCAGAAAATCAACTTTGATTACCATGAGTATCCGGGCCTGAACCATGAAATGGACGTCTGGCGTCCCGCCTACGCCGAATTTGTACAGAAGTTGTTCAAATAGCATGAAGGAGCCAGTTCGCTGGCTCCTTATCTTCAATACCTTGAGGGAGACAATATGAAATTAATCGTGACGGAAGATTATGCAGAGATGAGCCTGGTCGCCAGCCATCACGTTCTGGGCTACATCACCGCGCCGCGCAGGGTGAACCTGGCGATAACGGCAGGCAGTACGCCGAAGAAAATGTATGAACATCTGACGGCCGCGGTTAAAGGTAAATCGTTCTATTCTCAGGTCCATTATTACAACTTTGACGAGATTCCGTTCCGCGGACAGGATCGTGAAGGCGTGACCATTTCCAATCTGCGCAGCCTGTTTTTCACCCCCGCGCAAATCTCTGAAGAGAATATCCACCCGCTCAGCCATGAAAACTTCAGGCATCACGACCAGCGGTTACAGGACGAAGGGGGCCTCGATCTGATAGTGATGGGCCTCGGCGCTGACGGCCATTTTTGCGGTAATTTGCCGAATACCACGCGCTTCCACGATGCGACGGTGGAAGTCTCTATCGTCGGCGATATGGTGGATCTTGTCGCTCACGGCGAGATGGACGGCGACTTCTCTGCGGTGCCGGATAGCTACGTCACGATGGGGCCAAAAAGCGTCATGGCGGCGAAAAACCTGCTGCTTATCGTCAGCGGCGCGGCAAAAGCGCAGGCGCTAAGGCAGGTGATTGAAGGCGAAGTCAGCGAGCGGGTTCCGGCTTCGGTGCTGAAATTACATCCTTCCCTGGTGATTGTGGCTGATAAAGCGGCGGCTGCGGAATTGAGTCAACCGTAATCCACTTTCAGCGTAGCGCAGGCGGGACGCGCCCTGATAGCGCTACGCTCCAGGTTTATCGCGTTATATTCCAGCCGCGCGCCTGCCATAGCTCAGGTAGCTCTTCGAGGCGGGTAAACGTCGTCACCTTCGGATGTTCGATCGGCTTATTATGCGGATCGGCGCAGAAGTAGAACACTTCCATGCCGGCGGCGATCCCCGACTGCGCGCCTGCGCTGGAGTCGTCGACAAGAATGCAGTTCTCGACGTTAACGTTCATCGCTTTTGCGGCATGCAGCATCAGGGCCGGATCGGGCTTCCAGCGCTGGATATCGTAGCCGCTGTACAGACGCTCCGGGAAATGGTGCAGCATTGCGGTTTTACCGAGAGAGTGCTGCATTTTGCTCACCGGGCCGTTGGAGACCACGCACATCGGCACGCTGACCGCGTCCAGCAGCGCCTGTGCGCCAGAAATGACTTCCAGTTCAGTATCAAACAGGCGCGCGACTTCATCGCGGTACACCGGCTCAAGGGTCGCCTTGTCCAGATTAACGCCGTACTCCGCGTTAATGGTGTCGATAATCTCGTACAGCTTAACGCCTTTGAAGCGCTTAAAAATCTCGTCTAAATCCAGCGTAATGCCGAATTCCCTGAACATGTGAACGTAGGCGCGGGAGCAGATCACCTCGCTGTCGACCAGCGTGCCGTCACAGTCGAAAAATACTGCTTCTGGTTGGGTCATGTCGTTTCCATTTTAATAAGTTAACGTTTTCGTCTTGCTGATTAGTGAGACGCAATCGTTGCCGTATAAGCAAAATCGATGAAAAAAAGTATCTCACAACCGCCCTTATTGTCGCATTTTGGTATAGGATAGCGACGAATTTTCCCTCCTTTGTTCGGAAACCGATAATGAGTCAACAACAAACCAGCCAGTCATCTGGCCCGGGTCTGCTGGAGCGCGTGTTCAAACTACGTGAACACGGCACGACGGCACGCACCGAAGCGATTGCAGGTTTCACCACTTTTCTGACAATGGTGTACATCGTTTTTGTTAACCCACAGATCCTCGGCGTGGCGGGTATGGATACCAGCGCCGTGTTCGTCACAACCTGTCTGATCGCCGCGTTCGGCAGCATCATGATGGGCCTGTTCGCTAACCTTCCGGTGGCCCTGGCGCCGGCGATGGGACTGAACGCCTTCTTTGCTTTTGTCGTGGTACAGGCAATGGGCCTGCCGTGGCAGGTCGGGATGGGCGCGATTTTCTGGGGGGCGGTTGGCCTGCTGCTGTTGACGATTTTCCGCGTACGCTACTGGATGATCGCCAATATCCCGGTTAGCCTGCGTATCGGTATCACCAGCGGTATTGGCCTGTTCATCGGTATGATGGGCCTGAAGAACGCCGGCGTGATCGTCGCCAACCCGGAAACCCTGGTGAGCATCGGCAACCTGACGTCCCACAGCGTACTGCTGGGCATTCTTGGCTTCTTTATTATTGCGATTCTGGCTTCCCGCAACATCCACGCCGCGGTGCTGGTTTCTATCGTGGTTACCACGCTGCTGGGCTGGCTGCTGGGCGACGTTCACTACACCGGCATCGTATCCATGCCGCCGAGCGTCACGACGGTCATTGGGCATGTTGACCTGGCAGGCTCGCTGAATCTCGGCCTGGCGGGCGTGATCTTCTCGTTTATGCTGGTGAACCTGTTCGACTCCTCCGGTACCCTGATCGGCGTGACCGATAAAGCTGGTCTGGCCGATGCGCAGGGTAAGTTCCCGCGGATGAAGCAGGCGCTGTTTGTCGATAGCGTCTCGTCCGTTGCGGGCTCCTTTATCGGCACCTCTTCCGTAACCGCCTATATTGAATCTTCCTCGGGCGTTTCCGTAGGCGGACGTACCGGCTTAACCGCCGTGGTCGTTGGTCTCTTGTTCCTGCTGGTGATCTTCCTGTCGCCGCTGGCGGGTATGGTCCCGGCCTATGCCGCAGCCGGCGCGCTGATTTACGTTGGCGTCCTGATGACCTCTAGCCTGGCGCGCGTGAAGTGGGATGATTTAACCGAATCAGTGCCGGCGTTTATTACCGCCGTGATGATGCCGTTTAGCTTCTCCATTACGGAAGGTATTGCCTTAGGCTTTATCTCTTACTGCGTAATGAAGATCGGTACCGGTCGACTGCGCGATCTCAGCCCATGCGTGATTGTGGTTTCGCTGCTGTTTGTGCTGAAGATTGTGTTTATCGACGCGCATTAATACCCGCGCCGTCACACTCAGCCGTTCTGGCGAGTGTGACGGCGTCTATCAGGCTTTAACCCGCTGAATATATTCGGCAAAAGCGCTAAGCTGTCCGCTCAGATGATCGAGCGTGCTCTGATCGACGACTTTCCCCTCCTGCGGATCCACTTTGTTCTGAATCACGCCGCCCATAAATTCGGGCTTATTCATCACCATAGCGTCGAGGAATACCAGAATCTGACGCAGGTGATACTGACAGCGCGCACCGCCAATAGCCCCCATCGAACTGGTTTGAATCAGTACCGGCTTACCGGCCAGCGGCTGTTCCGGCAGGCGAGATAGCCAGTCGATGGCGTTTTTCAGGCCGCCGGGCACCGAGTAGTTGTATTCCGGTGTAACGATAACCACGCCATCAGCCTCGCGAATTTGCTGAGCGATATCCTGAACGCTTTGTGGGAATCCCTCTTCCTGCTGGACGTCGGCATCATAGAGAGGAATATCGCCAATGGACGGTAACGCGGAAATCGCCATTCCTGCGGGCGCGATGCCGGGGAGGGTACGCGCGACCATGGCATTAAAAGAGCCTTTGCGCAGACTTCCGAGTAACGTAACAACTTTCAACGTATCAGACATGATTGCTCCTTTGCATCATGATGGCCGGGTTATCCGGTCAGTTGAGGGAGAAGGCTTTTTCTACCGGTAAATGGGTGAAACGCATCAGCCGGGCGGACGGCTCTCTGGCGCGAGCCTGCGCGTCGGGCAGGCTACGCCAGCCCTCTTTACCATTATATTCCCAGACTTTCAGCTGGCCGATATCCGGACTGGCGGCGATGGACCAGACCAGCACCGTTTCGGCATCGCATACTGCTTCGATTGACTGCGTCCCGCTTGTCCGTAATCGTCCGGAGCCCGGAAGAAGCTGGAGGTTAACGGCGTTTTCACCGGTCAGTTTCATGACGCTTTTGCGGAGTGCGTCAAGCTGAGCGCGCGCTTCATCAGGATCGTGCTGGTTGCTAATCCATACCCGCTCATTACTGTTAAAGACGTAGCGGTCGGCGTCGGGCGAGGCATGTAAACTGCGGGAGGCGTGCGGTAATTCCATATCCAGGCCGCAATCACCTTCGGTGGATAACGCGACGCCGACAATATTCCCGGCATAGGAGATGGAAAAACGCGGGAGATTTTCGTCGCGGAAAGCGGGTTTTCCATTCTCTTCGTCAATAATTTCAGGAAGTTCGCTGATGCCGTACAGCATAAAGAGGAGTTCTGCGAGGAGTGACCGTGATGCGCGATAGCGGCTTTGTCGGTACTCAGGCAGGCGGCAGGCGGATTGATGACAGGCCGCTGACAGGCGTGTTGATAGCGGTTCCCGGGTGTTGAGTATCCCTCTTGCAAAATGCGTTGCCATTCGTCGCTCCGTGATTAATGGTCAATGATAGAAATTGCGAATTATATTATCGCTCAGAATTGCCAGGTTTTAATGCGGAAATCACCCCTTGCGCAATAAATTGCATAAATTTTACAATTTATTGCGCAAGACGGGCTAATCCAACGCTAGAGCGGTTCAGTATAGAGCTGCCTGAGCGTTTCTCGCAGCCAGACGATCTTCGGATTGTAGCTGTTGCGCTTATGCCACAGGAGGGTGAAGGGGACGCGTATTTTCTCCAGCTGGGACGGCTCCAGCGGCAACGGGAGTGAAACCAGCGGCAGATGGTGCTGTTGATTGTAACGCTGGCAATAGCGCGGGGCGGTGGCCAACATCGTATGATGAGGCTGGGCCGCCATAAACAGCGACTGCTCAAAACCCGGGACGGTCAACGCCACGGTGCGTTTATGCCCCAGATCGTGCAGAACATCATCCAGCGCCCAGGTATCGCTTTGTTCCCAACAGATATTGATATGCGGATAACGCAGGAAAGTGTCCAGATTCCACTCCTCGTTCAGCGCGGGATGATCGGCGCGCAGCCATACCTGCGGGAGATCGGTAAACAGGATTTCAAAATCGATATACCAGGGCAGCAGGCTGAGCTGTTCACGGGAGCGAGGATGGGTTTCCCGGCCGCAAAAACCGATGTCGACTTCACCGCGAATAATCGCATCCAGCGAATCATAATCCCAGTTACGCAGGCGGATCAGCGCCTGCGGATAGCGCTGGTAGATCCGCTGTGAAAGCGTATTCAGCAGGATCATCAGCAGCGGCGACTCTGCCGCCAGCTCAAACTTTAACCCGCTCGGCATGGTGTGATGAGGCTTATCGAGGATCTGATTACCCATCTGCATCCAGTCCGCCAGATCCTGCTCCATACTGCTCATCAGCGGCGTGGGTGACAGCCCCAGAGGCGTTTTGACAAACAGCGGATCGTCAAACCAGGCGCGCAGTTTGGCCAGCGATTTACTCACTGCCGACGGCGAAACGTTCATCCGTTTCGCCGTGCGGGTGACGCTGAGCTCCTGGGTTAAGAGCTGCAGGCACAGCAGCAGGTTAAGATCGAGACTCGACAGGGGTTTCTTCATAGCGTTGCGCGGCCCGCGCCGGAGAGGTGACCATAATCAGAACAATGCTCACTATGCTACAGGCAATAAGTATCCCGATCAGCATATTCATCGCGCTGAGTCCGATGATAGCCGCCAGCCAAATCCACAGTGAAGAGCCGCAGACCTGAGCAATTCCCAAAACAGAACTCGCCACGCCGGCGCGCAGGGTGAATGGTCCAAGGGCCTGACTCATTGCTACGCCAAAGCCGGCGGAGAACCCGGCGCAAATCAGCCCCAGACCCAGCATCGTCATCGTCTGGCTGGTGGAGAGGCTCAGCAGCACGCCGGCGATAAAGAACAGCACCTGCGAGGTCAGCATCAGGGTGCGGGGCTTAAATAGCGTCAAAGCGAACGGCGTTGAGAACGACACCACCATGCTAACAAGCGCCATTAGCGCCATCGCCATGGAATAGGTGCCGCGATCGAAGCCCATCACTTCCATCATGATCACCGGGGAGACGTTAACGTAAGTCAGGATAGCCGTCACGCTCAGGGTGGTTATGATAATTCGGCTGAGAAAAAAGCGGTTAAGCAGCGACTCGGGGACATTATTTTGCTGCATCGCCGCATGTGGCGCGGCTGTGGGACGCGTTTCCCGCAAGATAAAGACCGAGAGCAGTCCCACCAGAACGCCCATGCCTGTCATGGTATAGAACAGGCTCTGCCACGGGTATTTCAGCATAATCAGGTGGCCGAGTACCGGCGCCAGTACCGGAATAATGCAGGTGATACCGTTAAGGAGGGAAAGCACCTTCGCCCGGCGGCGATCGTCGAGGGTATCGCGCAGCACCGCAAAGGCGACGACGTAGCAGCTGCCCGCGCCAATCCCCTGAATAAAACGCCCAGCCAGGAAGTGGGCGCTGACCTGCGCCTGCGAGCAGAGAAGGGAGGCCAGTATGAAGACAACGGCACCGAAAATCGCCACCGGCTTGCGCCCTGATTTATCGGCGATACGACCCGCAAACAGCATCGCCGCGGCCATTCCCGCCAGATAAACCGAAAAGGCGATATGCAGCTGCGCTTCACTGGCCCCCAGATCCTGCGCAATGCGCGGTAGACCGACCAGATACATATCGATGCCGGATGGATAAAGCAGAACCAGCGCAAAACTGCAGATAAGAAAGCGTGCCATAGAACCCCTCGCATAAGAATGCGGTACAGAATAGTGGGGTTCGTGCGGGAGTACGAGTTGCCATTTGGACAACAACGATTTCCTGGGAGGAAAAGTGACGAAGCAAGCGTCGCTTTGGCGTCGGGAGGCCATCCCGCCAGGACGCATACCTGGCGGACGAAGGAAGTGACTCAGACAAGCAGCGCGCGGTTAACTTTAATTACTGCTTTTTTTATCTCCATGCTCGCTGCGGCCTGCACGCCCGGCTTATGCGGCTCGCCCGGCAAGAAAATGGCGAACATACCGGGTTTCAGCACTACCTGCTGCTGGTTGGCAATGGTTGAACATAGCCGGTAGTCCTCCTCGTGGTGCCATGTTTCGCACTCTCGGGCGCTATCGGCCACGCCGTAATGGATGGTTTCTTCGCCTTCCAGCAGGATTTGAATATCAATAAATTTTTCGTGCAGCTCTGCTTTTTTACTTTCAGCCGGCTGCGTGGCGAAGCGCATGACGTTCATATAAATATCATAGCCCTGCAAATCATAACTCCCCGGTTCACACTGCTGCGGCTGGGCCTTAACGGCCAGCCTCACGGCCTCAAGCAGAACGGGTGATAGTCCTGCGCATTCCGGGTGATGGATATCGCCGATAATCATAATGCTTTGTCCTCTGCTAACAACGCCGCGCCGATCAGCCCGGCATCATGCTGATAGTGTGCGGCTACAATAGGGGTGTGATATACCGCAGGCTCCTGCGCCAGATATCTTTCAACCAGGGGAATATAGCCGGGCGCCAGCCCGATGCTGCCGCCCAGGACGGCATACTGGCAGTTATAGCTGGCCTTCATGTCGGCAATCAGCCGGGCGATGGTTTGCGCCGAACGGTGGACTAACGACGTTGCCTGCGGATGGCCGCTCTGCGCAAGAGTAAAAATGGATTTGGCCGTCATCCCCTGCAGATCGTCCGTCGCCAGCGCGGCGATCCCTCTGCCGGAGGCAATAGCCTCTACGCAGCCAATACGCCCGCAGCCGCAGCGCGGGCCGCGCGGGTCAGCCAGCGTATGGCCGATATGTCCGGCCAGCCCCTCCTTGCCGGACAAGAGCTTACCGTGGCAGACGATACCGCCGCCCACGCCGGTAGAGATGGTGATGAAGACCATCTCGCACGCATCGACAGCCAGAGCGTGATATTCAGCCCAGGCCGCCGCCTGCGCATCGTTCACCGCCAGGCACGGCAGCCCCGTTAGCTGCGCCAGCGTGTCCCTAAGAGGAAACTGCGCCAGCCCGCCCAGGTTATCCGGGTTTAACGCCGTTAGTATGCCGTGACCAATAATGCCCGTGGAGGCGACTGCTACCTGCCGGGGCCGGCCTGCGAAAGGCGCAACCAGCTCGCGTAACGCTTCCGTTAGCGCCGCCGGCGTTTTGCTGACTGGCGTTGGCAGCGTCTGTTTCTCCAGCACGCGATGCTGAGTATCAATCAGCGCGGCTGCCAGCTTGGTGCCGCCGATATCAATTGCCAGCGTGGTCATAGCGTAGCCTCAGTCAGCGCATCGCGGTACCACTGGCAGATGTGTTCCAGACGCGTAATGGCTGAGCCGACGGTCACCGCCCATGCGCCGTGCTTTATCGCCAGCGCCGCCAGCGCCGGGGAGTTAAATCGGCCTTCGGCAATAACCCGGTATCCTTTGGCGCTCAGCGCCTGCACTAGCGGGAAATCCGGTTCGGTAGGTACCGCATCCGTGGTATACCCGGACATCGTTGTCCCGATAATGTCTGCGCCAAGATTGTGGCACTCAGTCCCGTCCTCCAGGCTGGAGCAGTCTGCCATCGCCGCGCAGCCACGCTGATGAATTCGGTCAATCATTGCCTTAACGCCAACCGGACGCGGGCGATCCGTACCGTCGAAGGCGATAATATCCGCCCCCGCCTGCGCCAGCGCGTCTACATCTTCCAGAAATGGTGTAATGCGCACCGGCGAGTCCGGCAGATCGCGTTTGATGATGCCAATAATCGGTACTGAAATCAGTTCGCGGGTCGCCTTCAGGTTGTTAAGGCCTTCAATTCGTACTGCGACCGCCCCCGTATTGACCGCCGCCAGCGCCATAGCCGCGACGATTTCAGGTTTATCTAACGGGCTACCCGGTACCGGCTGGCAGGAGACAATGAGGCCACCCAATTGTTTAACGTTAATATCCAGAACATCAAATAAAGACATAGCACTATCCCTTACTTCCGTTTGCGCCCGACAGCGGCGGGCGCATGAATTTAGTGTTTATCGCAAAGCGGAGCGTTCGCTTTGTCATGACCAACCAGTGCGCCGCTGAACGGTTTACCATCGATAGCGTCATGGGTTCGCAGCGCTTCCGGGCGAATCCAGCGCTGTACGCGGGACGGCATATCCAGGCCAATCAGTAGGATCACCACAAACGTCAGTCCGAAAGAGAGCGACCCCAGCGCCGTACCCAGATGCATGTGCTGCGCGACCAGCGCGCCGAGGACCGGCGCAGCCGCCCCGCCCAGGGCGCCTACGTTATAGGTGAAACCCAGACCGGCAGCGCGCTGGTCGGTGTCGAAGTAGCCGCCGATCAGTTTCGGTAAGATCCCGGCAATCCCCTGACCCAGCATCTGCTGGAAGAAGAGAAGGATGCCCAGACCCCAGATGCTGGAGCCGCCGATGGCGAAGACCGGAATAATCAGGACCTGCGATGCCAGCAGGCTGTAAACGTAGGCTTTTCGCGTGCCCAGCCAGTCGCCGAGGAAACCGCCGACGATGCAGCCGACGGCTGCGCCGAATCCGCTAAAGAAGAGCACCTTCGCGACCGTCGACGGATCGTATGCCAGCTCGGTTTTCAGATAGGTCGGCAACAGCGCCTGGATAGGCCAGGAGTAGAGAAAGGCGAACAGAACGACAACCATCAGCATCACGCCGGTCGGCCAACGTTTTCCGCTGCTCTGTACCATAAAGCTGATGAAAATAACGGTGCAGACGAGCGCCAGCGCAATCACCACGAGCGGATTGTGCAGGTTTCCGGCGAAGCAGAACCATAGCGCCGCCGTTGCGGCCAGCGTCATCAACATATTCATGGCGCGATATTTACCGCGATAGAGGATATCCACCATCGTCCGCACCGGCGTTTTCTTCGTCTGGCGCTCTGTCCAGTCTTCCGTTTCCGGTATATTTTTACGCAGCCACAGCGCGAAAATAATCGGCAGAATGCCGAGGAAGAACAACGCGCGCCAGCCCCATAAGGGGACCACCAGACTGTAAACCTGCGCCGCCACGACGGCGCCGACGGAAAAGCCGGAAATCAGGAAGCCGCTGGCTTTATTTCGCAAGTGTTTTGGCCAGCTTTCAATCACATAGGTGGCACTGGAGCCGTACTCTCCGGCCATTCCCATTCCAATCACCATACGGGCGATAAACATGGAGGTGTATCCGGGCGCAAAGCCGCAGGCCAGCGTACCGACGGAGAAAAGAATAATACTGCTGACCATCGCGAGGCGGCGGCCATAGCGGTCACCCATCGCCCCCAGCAGTAAGCCGCCGAACCAGCGGGAGATAAACGCCGCCGAGATAATACTCGCCGCCTGTACCGTGGTGAGCTGGAATTCGCTTTGTACTTCGGTAAGCACCAAAGCAATTAAAACGAAATCAAAACCATCCAGTAAATAGCCCAGCCAGGCTGCGGAAAACGCCCGCCACTGCGATTTATTGAGGTGCTTATACCATGGTTTGGTACTTATTATTTCACTCATATGCTCTCCTGTGATGAGCAACGTTTTTATGCTGTAGGGCCAAAAAAAAGCAGGGTGTCGCGCACCCAAATGAAGTTAAACTCCAATTAATGTATTTTTTAGAAGTTAAACACCACAAGGGCTTTGCATGAGATATGTGAACAAGATCATGGTCACAGGCGAGGGGGAATGAAAAAAGGCGATCTGACTCACGCGATGAGACGTAATATGTTTTTGCCGCGCCGGGGATAGCCGCGTCACCACGGCGTTTTTTAAAAAACCATATTGCCTGGCGCTGAACTGTCCTCCATCATGAGCGCCTGATAATCGCGTAAACAGTAGGGAAGAGATGACGACTCCGATTTCGCCGGTCAAAGCCGGGAAAATACTTGATACCCTGGGGGCGATGCAAAGCAGTATGACCCGCGTCGGGAAAAGCATCGCGCAGTATGTAATCGCTTCCCCGCATAAGGTGACTCAGCTTTCGATTGCCGATCTCTCAGAGGAAGTGAACGCGGGCGAAGCATCGGTGATCCGTTTCTGTCGACAGCTGGGCTATAAAGGTTTTCAGAACTTCAAAATGGAGCTGGCCATTGAGCTGGCCATGAACGATAGCGATGACAATAGCACGCTGCTGGAGGCTGAAATTCAGAAAACCGACGATGCGCACACCATCGGCCTGAAGCTCCAGGGCGCCATCTCGACCGTGCTTTCGGAAACGCTAAATCTGCTGGATATGGAGCAGGTGGAACGGGTCGTGGAGGCGCTGCATACCTGTAATTGCGCCTATATCTTTGGCGTTGGCGCTTCCGGGCTGACCGCCGAGGAGATGAAGCATAAGCTGATGCGAATCGGGCTGCGCGTCGATGCCTTAACAAATAATCACTTTATGTATATGCAGGCCGCGCTGCTCAAGGCCGGTGATGTCGCCATCGGCATCAGCCACTCCGGACATTCGCCGGAAACCGCGCACGCCCTCGATCTGGCAAGGCAGGCTGGAGCCACCACCGTCGCCTTAACGCATAATCTCGGATCGCCATTGAGTAAAGTCGCTGATATTACGCTCATTAACGGCAACCGACAGGGACGCCTGCAGGGTGACTCCATAGGGACTAAAACGGCGCAGCTCTTCGTACTGGATCTCATTTATACGCTGCTGGTGCAAAGAGACCCGGAAGCCGCCCGCGCGAATAAACTGCGGACGATGGATGCTCTGTCCATGCTCAAGTAGAGCGAATTTAGTGCGATTCGTCACAATCTGATACTCCCGTTTTTCCCCCTGCCGGTATCCTGTTGCAACCGGCATCGTTAGCCCCTAGGATGGAGTAATACTTCAAAATTAATTAAGTTAAGAAGAAAAACACCATTCGAGGATTACATGACAAAGTTAACAGGTCTTATTGCCGCCCCCCATACGCCTTTTGATGCCAACGGCGAAGTCAACTATCCCGTTATCGATCGGATTGCCGAGCATCTGATTGCGCAGGGCGTTAAAGGTGCTTACGTCTGCGGGACGACCGGAGAAGGCATCCACTGTTCCGTAGAAGAGCGTAAAAAAATTGCCGAGCGCTGGGTCGCGGCAAGCCAGGGACAATTAAGCATAACGCTACACACCGGGGCTCTCAGCATCGCCGATGCGCTGGAGCTCAGCCGTCATGCTGAAACCCTGGATATTTTTGCCACCTCGGTCATCGGACCGTGCTTCTTCAAACCGTCAACCGTCGACGATCTGGTGGAATATTGCCGTATTATCGCCGCCGCCGCGCCGTCAAAAGGCTTCTATTACTACCACTCCGGCATGTCGGGTTTGAGCCTGGATATGGAGCAGTTCCTGATCGCTGCAGCGGATAAAATCCCGAACCTGTCCGGTATGAAGTTTAACTCCGCGGATATGTATGAGTTCCAGCGCTGCCTGCGCGTCAACAATCGCCAGTTCGATATTCCGTTCGGCGTGGATGAGTTTTTACCCGCAGGCTTGGCCTGCGGCGCCGTCGGCGCGGTTGGCAGTACTTATAACTATGCGGCGCCGCTCTATCATCGTCTGATCGACAGCTTTAACCGGGGAGACCATCAGGATGTTGCTGCCTGTATGGATAAGGTCATCGCAATTATTCGCGTTCTGGTTCAGTACGGCGGCGTTGCGGCCGGGAAGCTGGCGATGCAGCTGCACGGTATTGACGTCGGCGATCCGCGCCGCCCGCTGCGCCCGATGACCAGCGAGCAAAAGCGCGTCGCTCTGGATGCTTTTCGCGCTGCCGATTTTATTTAATCGCTAAGTGCATCGACTGGCATCCGCGGGATACCGCATCCCCGGATGCTTCTTTACCAGCGAAGTTATTTCCAGATCTTTGCCATACCTTCACTTTCTGGCCTGACGCAGGAAAACCCAAATTTGGCGTACAGTTCGGGAACATCCGCCACCAGCGAGACGTATGCCCCTTTAACCGCGTTTTCATCCAGCCAGGAGACGATTTTCTGCATGATCTGGCGACCGAGACCTTTTCCCTGATGGGCCGGGTCCACGGCGACGTCGACGATTTCAAAGTTCAGCGCGCCGTCGCCGACGATGCGTCCCATACCAACGGGCACGTCCGCATAGAGGACATGCACGCCGTAGCAGCTACGCGGCAGACCCGCGCGGGCGCCTTCCAGCGGACGTGGCGACATACCTGATATGACGCGCAGGCGACAAAAATCTTCCGCCGTAGGGACGGTATCAATAAACGTGTAATCAGCCATCATTGTCGTATCCGGTAAGTGGGAGTACCGATAAGGGTAATAGACAAAGCGATACGCCGTGAAGACGCTAAAGGAAAATAATTAACCCGCTTTAACAGGACGTTAAGGCGAGTGAGTACGCTTTATTTAATCTCATTCCTGATGTCCTGCTGATAGGGTGTGTTTTTTCCGCAACTATCTGTTTATGCCCATCATACTTCAAGTTGCATGTGCGTTGGCTTTGTTACTCGGCCTAAGACCTCGCCCCTACGGGAACAGAGCAAGCGCTGTTCAAGGCACAAGCACCTACCGTCATATGGCATACGAGTAGTGACTCCCCGAGTGTTATGAACCCCTGCTTTGGAGGCTCGTATAATATTTTTTTTGCATTTATCCTGACCCCATAAATAGGCGATGGTTGAGAGCCGCCTGCATTCAAATTTTTATTTAAAGAGCAGCCATGATCGATGCTGGAATCTCGATGCTCGGCTGTATAAAAAGGCAATGTTGTGAAGCGTTATTTTGTAGTGTGTTAAGAGAAAGCGAGCAAGTACCTGAACATATTAGAACTGGGATAACCAGGGGGCTTTTAAAATGATAGTTGAGTGCCTTTATATATCTTGTTGTTTTTTAAAAAATGTTTTGGTGGTTTTGATGTTTTTTTCGGGGTGTTGAGCGAAGTCCAATAATGGATGAAATATTCTGTTGAGATGGTTGGGGGTTCTATTTCATAATCTTTTGCAGATTAATATTACATAAGGAAGTTGGCGTGTAAGCATTAGGGTGCTGATTGAAATGCGCCATGGGCTTTCTTTTTCAATATTTTACTCCGCTGTTTTTCATCTTAAATAATGTATTAGGGGGTCATTCTTCCCTGAATGAACCGTTGTATGGTTCTATTTTAAAAGAATGAATGAGTAATGATTATATTTTTATTAAGGATTAAATAATGAAAAAGCAATTTGTAATGACTGCTGTGGCAGCATTGTTCAGCGTAGGGATGGGTGTGGCTCATGCGGTTGATGGAACGATCAACTTCGTCGGTACCGTTACTGCCGACAGTTGCACCGTGGATATCAACGATCAGACAAACCCAACCCTGAACCTGGGTACCGTGAACACGGTTGATCTGGCGAAAGCTGGCGACACCGGTCCGGCAACGAACTTTACGCTGGATCTCACCGCTTGCCCGAATACGGTTACCGCAGCAAGCGTGACTTTTACTGGTAATGCCGATGGCTCTATGAACACGGCGTTCAAAAATGAGTCCAGCGACAGCGGCGCGGCTACTAATGTTGGCGTTCAGCTGTACGACGCATCTGCAGCCAAAGTCAGCCCGTCTTCTGCTGTCGACGTTAGCTCTTTCCTGACGGCGGACGCTACCACGACCGAAGCACATATTCCCTTCACCGCTCGTATGGTTGCTGTGGCTGATACCGCAACTGCCGGTACGCTGGTTTCTCACGCTGACTACACCATCAGCTACCAGTAACCCTCCGTATCAGGGAGAACGCCAGGGCACGGAGGCCCTTGTTTTCAAACGATTAGGAAAGAGGATGCAACGGTTCATGAGAAAGTCAGTTATTTACGGTCTGCTGGCGGCTGCGATGTGCGCCGTAACATCTGCGCACGCAGGGGTCGTTATCGGCGGTACGAGACTGGTTTATCACGGCGGCGATAAGGAAGCGTCCATTCAGGTGATGAACAGCGCTAACGGTCAGATTCCCTACCTTATTCAAAGTTTTGTCGATGACAAAGGCCCGAAAGGAGATCGTCCTGGTACCACCGGTTCGCTGCCCTTTACCGTTACGCCACCGCTGTTTCGACTGGATGCTGGTTCAGAAAATACGATTCGCGTTGTCAGAACAGGGGGGAATTTCCCGGCAGATCGGGAAAGCGTTTACTGGCTGGATGTGAAGGCGATACCGGCAAACAATCCGGCGGATAAGGGCAAGAACGTGCTGCGCTTTTCGCTGAAAAACCGAATCAAACTTTTTTATCGTCCCAAAGGCGTTGCCGATCCCACCAGTGAGGCAATGGAGGCGATCGGTTTTCACAGGACGGGCAACAAGCTGACCGTCACCAATCCAACCCCCTGGTATCTGAGCTTCTTTAAGCTGAACGTCGGTGACAAAGTGGTCGATACGGCGTTTACCATGGTCGCGCCGCACGGTTCGACTGATTACACCATTCCGGCAGGGGCAGGCGGGAAAATCACCTGGCAATATATCAATGATTATGGCGCAGGATCGTTGGTTCTGGACGGGAAAGGGTAATCATGTCTCAACCATCCATAGACGTAGCGGGCAAAAGCAGCGCTTTTTTATTACAACCGCTTGCCTGCATTATTATTTTAGCGCTGTATGGAACGCAGGGCGCGCTGGCTCAGGATGAGTTCGATATGGCGGCGCTGGAGACCAGTGGACCCAAACTTAACGTTGATCTCAGCCAGTTTTCCCAACCCGGTTCACAGCTACCGGGTCGCTACCACGTAGACGTTTATGTGAACCATGAGCAGGTTGACACGCAAACGCTGGACTTTGTGCAGGATAAACATGGGCAGCTTACGCCTGTGGTGACCCCCGCGCTGTTGGCGCAGTGGGGTATTAAGATTGGTGATATCGATGCGCTGCGGAACAAGAACAGTATCAACGATCTGGCTGCAACCGTCCCGGATAGCCAGATCAGACTCGATTACAGCCAGATGCGTCTGGATCTCACCATACCGCAGGCTGACGTCAACAGCGCGGCGCAGGATTCCGTCAGCCCGACGCTGTGGGATGAAGGAGTGCCGGCGCTGCTGCTGGGCTATGACTTTAACGGTTCAAACACCTGGCGCGACGAGAACGATTCTGGAAGGGAAGATAGCTATTTTCTGAACCTGCACAGCGGCATTAACCTGGGCGCGTGGCGGCTGCGAAACTACAGCACCTGGACCTACAGCAAATCGCCGGAATATCACGACACCACAAGCGGCGAAGACGTTAGCAGCGGCGGGAGCAGCGAAAGCGACTGGAGCTCCATCAACACCTTTTTACAACGCGACGTGCAGGCCGTACAGGGGCTGTTAACGCTGGGCGATGCGACCACTCCTTCCGATGTTTACGACGGTTTTACGTTCCGCGGCGTCCAGCTTTCTTCAGACGATGACATGCTGCCTGACAGTCTGCGCAACTTTGCGCCAACGGTACATGGCATTGCAACCAGCAACGCGACGGTCACCATTCGCCAGAATAATAGCGTGATTTACCAGAAGCAGGTACCGCCGGGGCCGTTTAAGATCGACGATCTCTACCCAAACTCCACAAACGGCGACCTGCTGGTAACGATTAAAGAGTCAGACGGCAGCGAACGCAGCTTCGTCCAGCCGTTCTCCAGCGTGGCAATCATGCAGCGCGAAGGGCATCTTAAGTATGACTTCACCGGCGGTAAATACCGCAGCAACAGCGATGGTCAGGAGCCGAAGTTCGCCCAGATGACGCTGATCTACGGCCTACCGTACGATATGACGATATACGGCGGTACGCAGCTGGCGGATAGCTACCAGAACGGGCTGTTGGGGATGGGATTCACCCTCGGTGAACTGGGCTCCATCTCCTTTGACGGGGCCTATTCCTCGGCCGATTTGAGCAATGACGAGCACAAAGAGGGGCAGTCCATACGCGCCCAGTACTCAAAAAGTATGCTCAGCACCGGCTCAACGATCACGCTGGCGGCATACCGTTATTCCACTAAGGGCTACTACAGCTTTCAGGATGCGGCGGATCTAATCGTCGATGATTCTCACGATGACGACCTGAACGACCAGGATGAATTTGACTTAAGCCATAACAAACGTTCCCGCTGGCAGCTGTCACTCAGTCAGTCGCTACCAGAGGGCTGGGGATCGCTTTATGCGAGCGGCTACCAGCAGGATTACTGGGACGAAGGTGGATATGAGCGAAACCTGTCCCTCGGCTACGACACCAGCTGGGATGGCATGACGTTGGGCCTGAACTACACCTTCAGCAGCATGCCGGGAACAGAGGACGACCATCAGGGCGCGTTGAATATCAGTATCCCGCTGAGTAAATGGCTGCCGAAAGCCTATGCCGGATACAGCCTCAACACTAACCGCCACGGAGACACCACCCAGCAGGTCAGCTTGTACGGTACGGCTTTGAAGGATTCGAACCTTAGCTATAGCGTGATGGAAGGCTACAGCAACCATGAAAATTCCGGCAATAACGGCACGCTATCCGTCGATTATACCGGTCGCGCGGGCGAAGCGAACATGGGTTACAACTACGATCCGGACAGCAGGCAGGTGAACTATGGCGTGCAGGGCGGAGTGGTGGTGCACCCTTACGGCGTCACCTTTTCGCAGTCGCTGAGTGAGGATATCCAGTCGCTGGCGCTGGTGCGCTCGCCGGGGGTCAGCGATGTGACCGTGGAAAACGGCACCGGGGTCAGCACCGACTGGCGCGGTTATGCCATCGTACCTTATCTGACGCCGTATCGCCGCACGACGGTAAGGCTTGATACCAGCACCCTGGCCGACAATGCGGAAGTCGATAGCTCCACGGCGCAGGTGGTGCCGACGGAAGGGGCGATTGTACTGGCGGGGTTTAAAACGCATATCGGTGCGAGGGTGTTGATGCATCTGCATCACGCGAGTACGGACGTTCCTTTCGGCGCCACCGTCACGCTGGCAGAGGACGACAGCGTCAATAGCATCGTTAGCGACGGCGGTTCAGTGTATCTGACCGGGATGCCGCAGCAGGGCGACATCCTGGCACAGTGGGGCAAAGGAAAAAATGCGCAGTGCCATGCCCATTATCAGCTGCCGCAAGAGGGTGAAAAAACTGGCGTAATTAATCTTGATGCGCAATGTCAGTAGAGAAAAGGTGGTGAAATGAAAAACAGAACAACATGCAGGCCGCCGTTGACAGGGCAGCGCGAGGCAAACACACGGTTTTTTCGCCAGGCGGTAATGGCTGGATGCGCTTGCACGCTATCGCTGAATGTCTGGGCTTCAGAGTGTTACTCGAGTGTTGCCTCAACGAGCGTTGATCTGAAAACGATATCGGTGTCGCCGGATCTGGCCGTTGGACAATCGATTACCGGCGGCGATAAAACGTTTGATTCGGTTCAGTTTGCGTCATGTGAATCCTCATTTACGGTAGAGAAATACTTTTATGGTTATCTCTATTCGTCGTTGGCTTCGGCGGGAACCTATAACGGCCGACTGACTTTTAAAACCAATTTGTCCGGCGTTGGCGTTCAGCTTGGCGCCAGCATGTCGGATACGAAAGGGGCCTCGGGCAACGGCTGGATAACCAGCGGCTCGTCAATAAAGCTGTTAACCGATGACAGTATCGGTTGGGGGGCGATGATTTATATGTCGATTACCCCAAAGCTTAATTTAATTAAAATCGCCGATTCGGTAAGCGGCGGTACGCTCTCCGGAAAGGTTGGTTACGGTCAGGCGAACGGCAACCAGGGGTCGGCAAATATCGATATTAATTTCACTGGCACGTTGTCGGCCAGCGGCTGTACCCTCTCCGGCGGCTCGGATCTGAGTTTTACGCTTGATGATGTGCAAAAAAGCGAACTGCCTTCGGTCGGGAGCACCTGGGGAGAGAGCAGTGAAAAAGATATATCGCTGAGCTGTACTGCCGGAACGAATGTCTATTTTACCCTTAGCGGCACACAGGAACCTGGCACCAGTGATACCAGTATATTAAAGAATAATGGCACCGCTAAAGGACTTTCCGTGCAGGTGATGGATCTGCATGGCGGCGGTAATCACCCGGTCAATCTGAATTACCGCTGGTCGCCGATTACCAGTTCAGGGACGACGGCAAAAATACCGCTCGCCGCGCGTTATATTCGCACGGGCGACTTAACCCCGGGCTCCGTTGACGCCAGCGCCACCTACACGCTTGACTATGATTAAGGAGAATGAATATGTTTCTGCGTTTATTTTTTCTCCCTTTGTTACTGCTAGCGATAGCGTCACTGGCTGAGGCTGACGGAGGCAATATTCATATTACGGGAAATTTGACGGCTCAATCCTGCACAGTAGATGGCGCTACAGATTTCACGCTTTCTTTGGGTACGGTTGACCGGGCGGATTTACCTTCTGTGGGTTCAACGGCTAATCAGGTTGGACTCAATATCCCGCTAAGTTGTATCAGCGGTACGAAAGTAATAATACAGATTGACGGCACCAGCGTAAGTGACAATAACACGGTCATGGTAAATACCGGTACCGCGGAGGGGGTCGGTACGCAATTACTGGAGCCCAACAATAACAACAGGCCTGTCCCACTCGGGAGTTCCTGGACAATTATCGAAAATTCACAGACCAGCGAAGTGATTACTCTTGGCGCCAGATTCTACAGAACAGGCGATGTGGTTCCCGGAACGGTGAATGCGACGGCGACTTATACCCTCTCATATGAATGAAAATGACAGGGTAGATATTTTTCTGCCCTGTCAGGTTATCGCGCTGTGCTTTCATCAGACCGCAGGCGGTCAGTAATGAAATCTCGATATGATTTATGCAGGTGCAGTTCGTGAGTTCTTTTGCTTGCCGCTAAACATTTGATGTGATTTTTAGCGTAAAAAGTGAGCAATGACACAGCGTTTTTAATTCAGAATACAAAATCGCGGATAGCCCCGCACGACTACGCACCAGTACAAACAATAAAAACCCGCATTAACAATCAGTTAATGCGGGTTAGTCAATGCTCACATACTGAGCTTATTTACCAATACAGAAACTTGAGAAAATGCGTCCCAGCAGGTCGTCGGAGGTAAACTCGCCGGTGATTTCGCTCAGGCTTTGCTGGGCCAGGCGCAGCTCTTCCGCCAGCAGCTCGCCAGCCCAGGCGCCCAGCAGCTGCGCTTTACCCTGCTGAAGATGCTCTGCGGCGTCGGACAGCGCCTGCAAATGGCGGCGGCGCGCCAGAAAGCCGCCTTCCATATTGGTTTCAAAGCCCATGCTCTGCTTGAGATGATTACGCAGCACGTCTACGCCCTCGCCGGTACGCGCCGAAAGGCGAACAAGTGAGTGGTCATTCACTTCGCTCAGCCCCAGCGTTTCGCCGGTGATATCCGCCTTGTTGCGCACCACGGTAATCGGCAGGTTTTTCGGCAGACGGGCGATAAAATCTGGCCAGATATCTGCCGGATCGGTCGCATCGGTGGTGGTACCATCGACCATAAACAGCACGCGATCGGCTTGTTCAATCTCCTGCCAGGCGCGTTCGATGCCGATACGTTCGACCTCATCGTTCGCATCGCGCAGGCCGGCGGTATCAATGATGTGCAGCGGCATACCGTCGATATGGATATGCTCGCGCAGCACGTCGCGGGTGGTACCGGCAATATCGGTGACGATAGCCGCCTCCCGGCCCGCCAGCGCGTTCAGCAGGCTTGATTTCCCGGCGTTCGGCCGCCCGGCAATGACGACCTTCATCCCTTCGCGCAGCAGGCTACCCTGGCGCGCTTCGGCGCGCACGGCGTCAAGATCGGCGATAACGTCGTTTAGCTGGGCTTCGATTTTGCCATCGGAGAGGAAGTCGATCTCTTCGTCCGGGAAATCAATGGCCGCTTCCACGTAGATGCGCAGGTGCGTCAGCGCTTCCACAAGATGGTTTACGCGAGTGGAGAATGCGCCCTGCAGCGAATTCAGCGCAGAACGCGCCGCCTGCTCGGAGCTGGCGTCGATCAGGTCGGCAATGGCTTCTGCCTGTGCCAGGTCGAGCTTGTCGTTTAAAAACGCGCGCTCGGAGAACTCGCCGGGCCTGGCGATGCGCACGCCCGGCAGCGTCAGAATGCGTTTCAGAAGCAGGTCGAGGATAACGGGGCCGCCGTGGCCCTGAAGCTCCAGCACGTCTTCGCCGGTAAAGGAGTTCGGGCCGGGGAACCACAGCGCAATCCCCTGATCCAGCGCGCTGCCGTCGCTGTCTTTAAACGGCAGGTAGTCGGCATAGCGCGGCTTCGGCAGCTTGCCCAGCACCGCCTGCGCAACGTCGCGCGCCTTCAGGCCAGAGATGCGCAGAATGCCCACACCACCGCGTCCCGGTGGGGTTGCCTGGGCGACGATAGTGTCGTTATGGCTCATGGTGACTCTCTATGTAGATGTAAAAAAGGCGGTCTATTGACCGCCTTCTCTGGCATTAACTTTACCGTAGATTCTCGAAATAGTTCAAGTTGCAGGAAGGCGGCAAGTTAGAGAGGCCCCTGGAGCTTACTGAAGTAAGTGACCGGGGCGAACTAACGAAGCCAACGCATCTGCGGCTTGAAGAATGAAGAGAATCAGGATTTTTTCTTCTCGCGGCTATGCAGGCCACGCTTCTCCAGACCACGGTAAATCAGCTGCTGCTGAATAATGGTGACCAGGTTGCTGACGATATAGTAAACCACCAGACCTGACGGGAACCACAGGAAGAACACCGTAAAGATGACCGGCATAAAGGTCATGATCTTCTGCTGCATCGGGTCGGTCACGGTGGTCGGAGACATCTTCTGGATGAAGAACATCGTCGCGCCCATGATGATCGGCAGGATGTAGTACGGGTCTTGCGCAGACAGGTCGTGGATCCACAGGATAAACGGCGCATGACGCAGTTCAACCGAGGCGCTCAGCATGTAGTACAGCGCAAGGAAGATTGGCATCTGGATAATCAGCGGGAAGCAGCCACCCAGCGGGTTAACCTTCTCAGCTTTATACAGGGCCATCATTTCCTGGCTTTGACGCTGCTTGTCGTCGCCCAGACGCTCGCGCATTGCCTGAATCTTCGGCTGCAGCATACGCATCTTCGCCATGGAGGTGTACTGCGCTTTAGTCAGCGGGTACATGATGCCACGAACGATAAAGGTGATGACGATGATGGAGAAGCCCCAGTTGCCCAGGAAGCTATGGATCCATTTCAGCAGTTTGAACAGCGGCTGAGAGATAAACCACAGCCAGCCGTAGTCGACGGTCAGGTCAAGATGCGGCGCAACGGCGGCCATTTTGTCCTGAATAGCCGGGCCGACCCACAGGGTGCTTTCCAGCTTATCGGTTTGACCCGGCTGCACCAGAACCGGCTGAGATTTGTAGCCGATTGCCACAATACCGTTGCCGAGATTCGCGGTGTAGAAGTTGTTAGTACCGGTGTTCTGCGGAACCCATGCGGTAGTAAAGTACTGCTGCAGCATGGCAACCCAGCCGTTTTTGGTGCTGACGTTCAGGTTTTCGTTATCGACGATAGTATCGAATTTATATTTTTCGTACTTCGTTTCAGACGTTGAGTACGCCGCGCCACGGAAGGTGTGCATCGTCGTCAGACCGCCGGTCTGCGTGTCGCGATGCGTCGGCAGGTTGGCGGTTTGCTTCAGCTGGCCAAAGGTCGACAGTTCCAGCGGTTTTTCGCTGGCGTTCTGCACGCTATAGCCGACGTTCACCGCATATTCACCGCGCTTCAGGGTGAAAGTTTTAGTGAATACGTTGCCTGCTTTATCGGTGTACGTCAGAGGAATGACGATTTCGTTCTGGCCATCAGCCATCACAAACGCATCTTTATCGACGTTATACAACGGACGCGGTCCGTTAGCCGGGTTGTCCGGGCCATCACGACCGGTCAGGCCGCTCTGCGCCTGATAGGTAAACTGCGGCGTGGTTTCCAGAAGCTGGAACGGCTCAGTTGACTTCAGCTCTTTCGGATAATCCAGAAGCAGCGCTTGCTCAACATCACCACCGCGGGTGTTGATGGTCAGGTCAAGCACATCGGTTTTTACCGTAATCAGTTTCCCCTGGCCACTGGCCGGTACGCCCTGGTCGGCGGCGCTACCCGTTGCTGTGGTCGTTGTCTGCGTGGTCTGCTGCTGGGGTTGAGGATTGTTATCCTGCTCCCAGGCTTGCCAGATCATGAAAGACACGAACAACAAAGCGATGATAAGAAGATTGCGTTGCGAATCCATCGTTAGTGTTCTCTGGTATCAAATGGTCCAGGCGGGACGGGATCGTCACCACCAGGGTGTAAAGGGTGGCATTTTAATACGCGTTTCACCGTCAACCAACTGCCTTTTATCAATCCAAACCTGCGCAATGCCTCAATTCCGTATTGAGAACAGGTCGGCGTGAAACGACAGTGCGGCCCGAGTAGCGGACTAATCAGGCGCTGATAGACCCGAATCAGGCCTATCAGGACCCGCGAGCCAGGCGACAGTGGCGGCGCCATAATTTTTCCAACGCTTCCGAGAGAGCACGGTTATCGAGGTCGGCAACCCCTTTCTTCGCCACCACCACGAAATCCATTGGCGGGAGTTCATGTTGACGTAAACGGAAGCTTTCACGCGTCAGACGTTTAATCCGATTGCGTTCATGCGCGCGCTTGACGTTTTTCTTGGCGACGGTAAGACCGATGCGGGGATGCCCCAGCGAATTTTGGCGGCCGAGGATGGTGATTTGCGGCGTGCCAGCCCGTAATGGCTGCTGGAAGACGAAAGTGAAATGACTGGGAGTTAACAAGCGTAACTCCCTGGGAAATGCGAGCTTAACCACTCAGGGTTAGCTTTATTACTTGGAAACGGTCAGACGAGCGCGGCTTTTAGCACGACGACGTGCCAGAACCTGACGACCATTTTTAGTAGCCATACGAGCACGGAAGCCGTGAGAACGGTTGCGCTTCAGTACAGACGGTTGAAAAGTGCGTTTCATGGCGATTTCTACCTAAACTTGAATAATTTCACTGACTTTCGCGTAAATCCGAACGAATTTCGAACGGCCTACGCCTCAGCGTGGGTGATTAAAGAGGCCGGATTGTAATAATTGTACACTCCGGAGTCAATTCTCTTTCCTTATTTCTCGCACCTTGCCGCACAAAAAACAGGCGATGGCACGCTGCGGAAAACGGGCTTTACGCGCCGGGTGGTGGATTATACGACCTGGTGGATAAAGCGCAAGGATCGCAAAGGATCTTTGTTAGATCGATTAAGCCCAAAACCAGGATAGTTCATTAATTTTTCCAATATGCGGCTGAAATCGTGCCCCACTCCAGCCAGGATCGATTACACTTACCCAGCTTCGATCCTTCCTGTGGATAAATCGGGAAGAATCTGTTGAGAAACACAAGATCTCTTTCTCAGTTTAGGCTATGATCCCCGGTCCCGATCGGGATCCAGAGATCCGCATCGGGTAATAACCGCAGATAGCGGTTCGCACGTCACCCCTTTTGTGCAGGGGCTTTTCGGCTATGCAGGGTCTTGTCGACGTGTGCCAACAATCACGATTGTTTCAGTTTCTCTTTATATATCGATTTTTGTTCGAGTGGAGTCCGCCGTGTCACTTTCGCTTTGGCAGCAGTGTCTTGCCCGATTGCAGGATGAGTTACCAGCCACAGAATTCAGCATGTGGATACGCCCTTTGCAGGCGGAATTGAGCGATAACACGCTGGCACTGTATGCGCCAAACCGTTTTGTGCTCGATTGGGTAAGGGATAAATACCTCAATAATATCAATGGACTCCTCAATGATTTTTGCGGTGCGGATGCCCCACAGCTGCGGTTTGAGGTGGGCGCTAAGCCTGCCGTTCAGATGCAGAGAGGTACGGTAAGCGTTGCGGCCGCAGCACCTGCGCAGCAGATCCAGACGGCGCGCGTTGCGCCCACTATCGTGCGTCCGGGCTGGGATAACGTTCCGGCGCCGGCAGAACCGACCTACCGCTCTAACGTCAACGTCAAACATACGTTTGATAACTTCGTCGAAGGTAAATCCAACCAGCTGGCTCGCGCGGCGGCGCGTCAGGTTGCGGATAATCCCGGCGGCGCGTACAACCCGCTGTTTCTTTATGGCGGCACCGGCTTGGGTAAAACGCACCTTTTACATGCGGTGGGTAACGGAATTGTGGCGCGTAAACCCAATGCAAAAGTGGTTTACATGCACTCCGAGCGTTTTGTACAGGACATGGTAAAAGCCCTGCAAAACAACGCCATTGAAGAATTTAAGCGCTATTACCGCTCCGTTGACGCACTGCTGATCGATGACATTCAGTTTTTTGCTAATAAAGAGCGCTCGCAGGAAGAGTTTTTCCACACCTTTAACGCCCTGCTGGAAGGCAATCAGCAGATCATCCTGACGTCGGATCGCTATCCGAAGGAGATCAACGGGGTTGAAGATCGTCTGAAATCACGCTTCGGCTGGGGGCTGACGGTTGCGATCGAGCCGCCTGAGCTGGAAACCCGCGTGGCGATCCTGATGAAAAAAGCCGATGAAAACGACATCCGCCTGCCGGGCGAAGTGGCGTTCTTCATTGCCAAGCGCCTGCGCTCTAACGTACGTGAGCTGGAAGGGGCGCTGAACCGCGTTATCGCCAACGCCAACTTTACCGGCCGGGCGATCACCATCGATTTCGTACGCGAAGCGCTGCGCGATCTGTTGGCTTTACAGGAAAAACTGGTCACCATCGACAATATTCAAAAGACGGTGGCGGAGTATTACAAAATTAAGGTAGCGGACCTGCTGTCTAAACGCCGCTCCCGTTCGGTGGCGCGCCCCCGCCAGATGGCGATGGCGCTGGCAAAAGAGCTGACCAACCACAGTCTGCCGGAAATCGGCGATGCGTTTGGCGGCCGCGACCATACCACCGTCCTGCACGCTTGCCGTAAGATTGAGCAACTGCGTGAAGAAAGCCACGATATCAAAGAAGATTTTTCCAATTTAATCAGAACATTATCCTCGTGACGCTATGAAATTTACCGTAGAACGTGAACATTTATTAAAACCGCTGCAACAGGTGAGCGGTCCTTTAGGTGGTCGTCCGACGCTACCGATTCTTGGCAACCTGCTCCTTCAGGTTACCGATGGCGCGCTGTCGCTGACCGGTACCGATCTGGAAATGGAAATGGTCGCGCGCGTTGCGCTGATTCAGCCGCACGAAGCGGGAGCAACAACCGTTCCGGCGCGTAAATTTTTTGATATCTGCCGCGGCCTGCCTGAAGGCGCGGAGATTGCGGTACAGCTGGAAGGCGAGCGTATGCTGGTGCGTTCCGGTCGCAGCCGCTTCTCGCTCTCTACGCTGCCTGCAGCGGATTTCCCCAACCTTGATGACTGGCAGAGCGAAGTTGAATTTACCCTGCCGCAGGCGACCATGAAGCGCCTGATCGAGGCGACGCAGTTTTCGATGGCTCACCAGGACGTTCGCTATTACTTGAACGGCATGCTGTTTGAAACCGAAGGCAGCGAACTGCGCACCGTGGCGACCGACGGCCACCGCCTGGCGGTTTGCTCGATGCCGCTGGAAGAGTCCCTGCCCAATCATTCGGTGATCGTACCGCGTAAAGGCGTGATTGAGCTGATGCGTATGCTCGACGGCGGCGATACCCCGCTGCGCGTGCAGATCGGCAGCAACAATATCCGCGCTCACGTTGGCGACTTTATCTTCACTTCAAAGCTGGTGGATGGTCGTTTCCCTGACTATCGCCGCGTACTACCGAAAAACCCGGATAAGCACCTGGATGCCGGCTGCGATATTCTCAAGCAGGCCTTTGCCCGCGCGGCGATTCTTTCTAACGAAAAATTCCGCGGCGTGCGCCTTTACGTCAGTGAAAATCAGCTGAAAATCACCGCCAATAACCCGGAACAGGAAGAAGCGGAAGAGATTCTGGACGTCACCTATGCCGGGACTGAGATGGAAATCGGTTTTAACGTCAGCTACGTACTGGATGTGCTTAACGCGCTGAAGTGCGAGAATGTGCGTATCCTGCTGACCGATTCCGTGTCGAGCGTGCAGATTGAGGATGCGGCTTCGCAATCCGCAGCCTACGTCGTCATGCCCATGCGATTGTAGAATCTGCAAAGGGGCTGGTTTACTTGCCATTTCGCCTTCCGGCAGTGCTCGAAATGCTCACGTACTTCGTGTACGCTCCGCTTTCTGCGCGCTGGCGGTAGACGAACTGGCTGCGACACCCACGCCCCTTGAATGATGACGAGCTGATATGTCGCTATCCCGACTTCTAATCAAAGACTTCCGCAATATTGAAAATGCGGATCTCGCCCTATCCCCCGGCTTTAACTTCCTGGTTGGCGCCAACGGCAGCGGCAAAACCAGCGTGCTTGAAGCTATCTACACGCTTGGCCACGGTCGGGCGTTTCGTAGTTTGCAGATTGGCCGCGTGATTCGTCACGAGCAGGAGTCCTTTGTCCTGCACGGTCGCCTGCAGGGCGAAGAGCGAGAAGTATCTGTCGGCCTGACAAAAGATAAGCAGGGCGACAGCAAGGTGCGTATCGATGGTACCGACGGGCATAAAGTGGCGGAGCTGGCGCACCTGATGCCGATGCAGCTGATTACGCCCGAGGGGTTTACTTTACTCAACGGCGGCCCCAAATACAGAAGAGCGTTCCTTGACTGGGGATGCTTCCACAACGAAGCCGGATTCTTTACCGCCTGGAGCAACCTGAAGCGCCTGGTGAAGCAGCGCAACGCCGCGCTGCGTCAGGTCAGCCGCTATGCGCAGCTGCGGCCCTGGGATCTGGAGCTGATACCGCTGGCGGAGCAAATCAGCCGCTGGCGGGCCGAATACAGTGCCGCTATCGTCGAAGACATGGCGGATACCTGTCGGCAGTTTTTACCGGAGTTTGCTCTCACCTTCTCTTTCCAGCGCGGCTGGGAGAAAGAAACGGATTATGCCGAGGTGCTGGAGCGAAATTTCGAACGCGACCGCATGCTAACCTATACCGCCCACGGCCCGCACAAAGCGGATTTCCGCATTCGTGCCGACGGCGCGCCGGTAGAGGATACATTGTCACGCGGGCAGCTTAAGCTGCTGATGTGCGCCCTACGACTGGCGCAAGGCGAGTTTCTGACCCGTGAAAGCGGGCGGCGCTGCCTGTACCTGATAGATGATTTTGCCTCGGAACTTGACGACGCGCGGCGCGGGCTGCTGGCCAGCCGCTTAAAAGCCACGCAGTCGCAGGTTTTCGTCAGCGCCATTAGCGCTGAACACGTTATGGACATGTCGGACGAAAATTCGAAGATGTTTACCGTGGAAAAGGGTAAAATAGCGGATTAACCTAAGATAAAATGAGCGAGAAACGTTGATGTCGAATTCTTATGACTCCTCCAGTATCAAAGTCCTGAAAGGGCTGGATGCGGTGCGTAAGCGCCCGGGTATGTATATCGGCGACACGGATGACGGCACCGGTCTGCACCACATGGTATTCGAGGTTGTGGATAACGCTATCGACGAAGCGCTCGCAGGTTACTGTAAAGACATCGTTGTTACTATCCACAGCGACAACTCCGTCTCCGTACAGGATGACGGCCGCGGTATTCCGACCGGTATTCACCCGGAAGAGGGCGTGTCGGCGGCGGAAGTGATCATGACCGTTCTGCACGCGGGCGGTAAATTCGATGATAACTCGTATAAAGTTTCCGGTGGTCTGCATGGCGTAGGCGTTTCCGTTGTTAACGCCCTGTCGCAGAAGCTGGAGCTGGTCATTCAGCGCGATAACAAAATTCACCGTCAGATTTATGCCCACGGCGTGCCGCAGGCGCCGCTGGCGGTTACCGGCGAAACCGAAAAAACCGGCACCATGGTTCGCTTCTGGCCGAGCTACGAAACCTTTACCAACGTGGTCGAATTCGAATACGAGATTCTGGCAAAACGCCTGCGCGAGCTGTCGTTCCTGAACTCCGGGGTGTCGATTCGCCTGCGCGACAAGCGCGACGGTAAAGAAGATCATTTCCACTACGAAGGCGGTATCAAAGCGTTCGTCGAATATCTGAACAAAAACAAAACGCCGATCCACCCGAATATCTTCTATTTCTCCACCGAAAAAGACGGCATCGGCGTTGAAGTTGCGCTGCAGTGGAACGATGGTTTCCAGGAAAACATCTACTGCTTTACCAACAACATTCCGCAGCGCGACGGCGGTACCCACCTTGCAGGCTTCCGTGCGGCAATGACCCGTACCCTGAACGCCTACATGGATAAAGAAGGCTATAGCAAAAAAGCGAAAGTCAGCGCCACTGGCGACGATGCCCGTGAAGGCCTGATTGCCGTGGTCTCCGTGAAGGTGCCGGATCCGAAATTCTCCTCGCAGACCAAAGACAAGCTGGTCTCTTCCGAGGTGAAATCGGCGGTCGAACAGCAGATGAACGAACTGCTGAACGAATACCTGCTGGAAAACCCGTCTGACGCCAAAATCGTGGTCGGTAAAATCATCGACGCGGCGCGCGCGCGCGAAGCCGCACGTCGCGCGCGTGAAATGACTCGCCGTAAAGGCGCGCTGGATCTGGCTGGCCTGCCGGGCAAGCTGGCGGACTGTCAGGAACGCGACCCCGCGCACTCTGAACTGTACTTAGTGGAAGGGGACTCTGCGGGCGGCTCTGCGAAACAGGGGCGTAACCGTAAGAACCAGGCGATTCTGCCGCTGAAAGGTAAAATCCTTAACGTTGAGAAAGCGCGCTTTGACAAAATGCTCGCGTCTCAGGAAGTGGCGACGCTGATTACCGCGCTGGGCTGCGGCATTGGCCGCGATGAGTACAACCCGGACAAACTGCGCTACCACAGCATCATCATCATGACCGATGCGGACGTCGACGGCTCGCACATTCGTACGCTGCTGCTGACCTTCTTCTATCGCCAGATGCCGGAAATCGTTGAGCGCGGACACGTCTACATTGCCCAGCCGCCGCTGTACAAAGTGAAGAAAGGCAAGCAGGAACAGTACATTAAAGACGACGAAGCGATGGATCAGTACCAAATCTCCATCGCGCTGGATGGCGCCACTTTGCATACCAACGCCAACGCGCCGGCCTTAGCCGGCGAGCCGCTGGAGAGACTGGTTGCCGAGTATAACGCCACGCAGAAAATGATTACGCGTATGGAACGTCGTTATCCTAAAGCCCTGCTGAAAGAGCTTATCTATCAGCCGACGCTGGCGGAGGCCGACCTGGCGAACGAGCAGACCGTAACGCGCTGGATCAACGCCCTGGTGAGCGAGCTGAACGAGAAAGAGCAGCACGGCAGCCAGTGGAAATTTGATGTCCGCGAGAACGCCGAGCTGCAGCAGTTTGAGCCGATCGTTCGCGTGCGTACCCACGGCGTGGATACCGACTACCCGCTGGATCACGAGTTTGTCACCGGGCCGGAATACCACCGTATCTGCGCGCTGGGCGAAACGCTGCGCGGTCTGATTGAAGACGATGCCTTTATTGAGCGCGGCGAACGTCGTCAGCCGGTGGCCAGCTTCGAACAGGCGCTGGACTGGCTGGTGAAAGAGTCCCGTCGCGGACTCTCTATCCAGCGCTATAAAGGTCTTGGTGAGATGAACCCGGATCAGCTGTGGGAAACTACCATGGATCCGGACAGCCGCCGCATGCTGCGCGTGACCGTCAAGGACGCGATTGCCGCTGACCAGCTGTTCACGACCCTGATGGGGGACGCCGTTGAACCGCGTCGCGCCTTTATCGAAGAGAACGCCCTCAAAGCGGCAAACATCGATATTTAATCGTCGTACACCGCCATACTCAGGCCGCGCGTTTAGCGCGGCTTTTTTGTGGGCGCAGGCCTGTCCAGCGACATCACGGACGGTAAGCGGCTGGCGAGCGTATCGACGGCAATTCTCACCCTCAGCGGTAGATGCGGCGTCTGTTGCCAGACCGCGTGAACGTCGAAGCGCACATCCGGCGCCTGCTTTAACAGCGGAACGAGTTTTCCCTGATGAATTTCTTTGCTGACCATCCAGCAGGGCAGCCATGCAATGCCGTGTCCGGCCAGTGCAGCGTCGCAGATCGCCTGCAAATCATCCATATTGAGCGATGAACGGGGAGTGAAGGTGTGCGAGGCACCTTCGCTATCCATCAGCTGCCAGGAGAGCACTCTGCCGGCCTGCAGATAGTTAATGGCCGCATGATGGGGTAAATCATCAACGCTTTGCGGCGTGCCCTTCTTCAGCAGATAATCCGGCGCGGCGCACAGCACCATGCGGTGTTCTCCCAGCCTTCGGGCGACCAGAACGCTGCTGTTCTGAAGCGTGCCGTTACGCACCGCCATATCAAACCCTTCCTCGACGAGATCCACCACGCGATCGCTGAATGACATCTCCAGCTCAAGGCCTGGATGTTCCTGCGCCAGCGCGATCAGCAGCGGGGCGACGCACTGGCGGCCAAACAGCACCGGCATGGCCACGCGCAGGCGGCCACTGACCTGCTGTTTCCCCGTTTCCAGCAGCGATTCTGCGCCCCGAATTTCCTCCAGCGCGCGCAGGCAGTGTTCATAAAAAAGGGCGCCGTTGTCGGTCAGGCTCTGGCTGCGGGTGGTACGTTGAAACAGACGTACCCCCAGTCGCTCCTCAAGGCGAGCGATGCTCTTTCCCACCGCCGAACGCGACAAATGCAAACGGATTGCGGCCTGAGCAAAACTCCCCGCCTCAACGGCGGCCACAAAAACCGGAATATCCTTCAGCGTATCGGTCATGGATTGTATCTTTTCTTTCATCAATAATGGGAAAACTTATCGCCACTGGCGACCCTGAGTCAACGGTAGACTGTCGCTCCTGAAGCTTATTTAATGGCAGGAGAGAAAAAATGACTGAGACAATGCAACGCTGGTCCATGGACGCCCTCGGGCGCGACAACCTCAAACTCATCCAGGCGCCTGTTCCGCAGCCAGGGCCGGGTGAAGTCCGCGTACGGGTGAATGCCGTTGCGCTCAACTATCGCGATAAAATGGTCATTGAAGGCACCATGCCGATTGCGCTTTCCTTCCCGTTTACGCCGGCGTCCGATATGGCGGGCGTGGTGGAAAGTACGGGTGAGGGCGTCACGCGTTTCACACCCGGCGCTCGCGTCATCTCGACCTTTTTCCCGGAGTGGATCGACGGTAGGCCAACAGCGGACGCCCGCACTTTGCCCTATAAAACGACCGGCGGTTACTTCCAGGGCATGCTGTCTGAGTACGTGATTGTGAATGAAAACGGGCTGGTGGCCGCCCCGGAAACCCTGGATGACGCAGAGGCCAGCACGTTACCGTGCGCCGGGCTTACCGCATGGTTCGCGCTGGTGGAGCGCGGTCATTTACGCGCCGGGCAATCGGTACTGGTGCAGGGCACGGGCGGTGTGGCGATATTCGCTTTGCAAATTGCCAAAGCGCAGGGGGCAGAGGTTTTTGTCACGTCCGGGAGCGATGAAAAACTGGCGCGGGCCAAACAACTCGGCGCCGATTATGGCATCAACCGGCTTAAAGGCGACTGGGCTGAAGGGATATACGAACTGACGAACGATCGCGGCATCGACCACATCATTGAAACCGTTGGCGGGGAGAACCTGAGGCATTCCCTGCGCGCCGTGGCGGTTCATGGGCGTATTTCGGTCATCGGCGTGCTGGCCGGCAGTGAAATCTCGCTGCCCGCGGGCGAACTGTTGCTGAAATCCCCGGTGATTCAAGGTATTGGCGTGGGGCACCGTCGCGCACTGGAAGATTTTGTCCGCGCCGTTGACGTGACCAGGCTGAAACCGGTGATTGAGCACCGTTACCGCTTTAACCAGCTTGCACAGGCGCTTGAACACCTCGATCGCGGTGCGTTTGGCAAAATCGTGCTCACCCGCGAGTAAGACCCCGTTCCCCGGATCTTGCCTAAAAGGGGGGGTTCTGCTGCGCAATGTAGCTCTATTTTTGTGGGCTTAATCGCGTTAGCATGAGTAAGGACTCATCTTACCCGGGGATTTCATGGCTATTAAACTGATTGCAATCGATATGGACGGCACGCTGCTGCTGCCTGACCATACTATCTCTCCTGCGGTGAAAACCGCGATTGCCGCAGCCCGTGAACGCGGCGTCAACGTGGTGCTGACCACCGGCCGTCCTTACGCTGGCGTGCACAGCTATCTGAAAGAACTGCATATGGAGCAGCCTGGAGATTACTGCATCACCTATAACGGTGCTTTAGTGCAGAAGGCGAGCGACGGCAGTACCGTTGCGCAAACCGCGCTGGGCTACGACGACTACCGCTATCTGGAACAGCTGGCCCGCGATGTCGGCTCCCACTTCCACGCGCTCGACCGCAATACCCTGTATACCGCGAACCGCGATGTGAGCTATTACACGGTACATGAATCCTACGTGGCGACGATCCCGTTGGTCTTCTGTGAAGCAGAAAATATGGATCCGAATATCCAGCTGCTGAAAGTGATGATGATCGATGAGCCGGCGATTCTGGACAAGGCTATCGCCCGCATTCCGGCTGAAGTGAAAGAGAAGTACACCGTGCTGAAAAGCGCGCCGTACTTCCTTGAAATTCTTGATAAACGCGTCACCAAAGGTACCGGCGTGAAATCGCTGGCCGATGCGCTGGGCATCCAGCCGGAAGAGGTGATGGCGATTGGCGATCAGGAAAACGACATCGCGATGATTGAATACGCTGGCGTCGGCGTGGCGATGGATAACGCGATTCCGGCCGTCAAAGAAGCGGCAAACTTTATCACCAAATCCAATCTGGAAGACGGTGTGGCATATGCTATTGAAAAATATGTCTTAAACTAAAAATCTCTTTCTGAAAAACCCGCGTTTATCGCGGGTTTTTTTATGCCCTGAGTTTAACCCGCCGCAAAATCCCCAAACCGAATTGTCGTTTTTGTGATCTAAATTGTAGTACAACATGTTTGTGTTGTACTACATTGTGTCCATGGCGATGACGAGTGACATCACGTTAGTACTACAAAGTTGCGGTTAAAACCGCCTGTCGCGGTAAAGTAGAGAGACATCCAGAGCACAAGGACTTTCCATGACTCTCAATAAAACCGATCGCATCGTCATCACGCTGGGCAAGCAGATTGTCAGCGGCAAATACGTTCCCGGCTCTGCGCTGCCCGCTGAAGCCGACCTGTGTGAGGAGTTTGCCACCTCGCGCAATATCATTCGCGAAGTGTTCCGTTCGTTGATGGCTAAGCGGCTGATTGAAATGAAGCGCTATCGCGGCGCGTTCGTTACCCCGCGCAACCAGTGGAATTATCTCGACACCGACGTTTTACAGTGGGTGCTGGAGAGTGATTACGACCCGCGGCTGATTAGCGCGATGAGCGAGGTACGTAACCTGGTTGAACCCGCGATCGCCCGCTGGGCGGCAGAGCGCGCGACGTCGAGCGACCTGGCGCAAATAGAAGACGCGCTCAACGACATGATCGCCAATAACCAGGACAGGGAAGCGTTTAACGAAGCGGATATTCGCTATCACGAGGCGGTGCTGCAGTCGGTGCATAACCCGGTTCTGCAGCAGCTCAACGTGGCGATCAGCTCGCTACAGCGGGCGGTATTTGAAAGAACGTGGATGGGCGATGAGGCCAACATGCCGAAAACGCTCCAGGAACATAAGGCGCTGTTTGACGCCATCCGGCATCAGGACAGCGAAGCGGCGGAGCAGGCGGCGCTCACCATGATCGCCAGCTCGACACGAAGGTTAAAGGAAATCACATGACATCTCGCTACATCGCAATTGACTGGGGATCGACCAACCTGCGCGCCTGGCTCTATCAGGGCGAACGGTGTCTGGAGAGCAGGCAATCGGAAGCAGGCGTCACGCGTCTGAACGGACACTCCCCCGCCGCGGTGTTTAGCGAAATAACCCGGGGCTGGCGCGACGGCGCGACCCCGGCGGTGATGGCCGGAATGGTCGGCAGTAACGTCGGCTGGCAGGCGGTACCCTACTTGCCGGTTCCCGTTCATTTCTCCGCCATTGGTGAACAATTAACTGCCGTTAGCGACAACGTCTGGATTATTCCCGGACTCAGCGTCTCTCGCGACGATAACCATAATGTGATGCGCGGCGAAGAGACTCAGCTCCTCGGCGCGCGGGCGATAGCCCCTTCTTCCGTCTACGTGATGCCCGGCACCCACTGCAAATGGGTGCAGGCAGACCGCCAACAAATTAACGACTTTCGCACGGTGATGACCGGTGAACTGCATCATCTGCTGCTGCGCCACTCGCTGGTCGGCGCCGGGTTACCGGAGCAGGTCTCCGCTCCTGACGCGTTTAACGCCGGGCTTGAGCGCGGCCTGCATTCGCCAGACATCCTGCCGCAGCTTTTTGAGGTTCGCGCTTCACACGTGCTGGGTTCGCTGCCGCGCGCGCATGTTGGCGAGTTTCTGTCGGGACTGCTGATTGGCGCGGAAGTCGCCACCCTGAGCCAACGCTTTCGCGACCAGCAGGTCACCATTGTCGCCGGCGAGACGCTGGCGAACCGCTATCAGCAGGCACTGAGCGCCATTGGCCGTCAGACCACCGTGGTGTCGGGCGACAACGCATTTCAGACAGGAATAAGGAGCATCATCCATGCAGTGGCAAACTAACTTACCGCTTATCGCTATCCTGCGCGGGATTACGCCGGAAGAGGCGCTGGCGCACGTGGGGGCGGCGATCGACGCCGGCTTCGACGCCGTTGAAATTCCGCTCAACTCACCGCAGTGGGAAAAGAGTATTCCCGCCGTTGTTGAGGCTTATGGTGATAAGGCGCTGATTGGCGCGGGCACCGTGCTTAATGCAGAGCGGGTGGACCAGCTTGCCCGAATGGGCTGCAGGCTTATCGTCACGCCCAATATTCAGCCCGAGGTCATTCGCCGTGCGGTGAGCTACGGCATGACGGTTTGTCCCGGATGCGCGACGGCGACGGAAGCGTTCGCCGCGCTGGACGCCGGGGCTCAGGCGTTGAAAGTCTTCCCATCTTCGGCTTTTGGCCCTGACTACATCAAAGCGCTAAAGGCCGTTTTGCCACCGGAGGTGCCCGTTTTTGCGGTGGGCGGCGTGACGCCGGAAAATCTGGCGCAGTGGATAAAAGCAGGCTGTACCGGTGCCGGGCTGGGCAGCGATCTCTATCGCGCTGGCCAATCCGTAGAGCGTACCCAACGGCAGGCGGCAGCATTTGTTAAAGCGTATCGAGAGGCAGTGCAATGAAAATAACCAAACTCACCACGTATCGTTTACCCCCGCGCTGGATGTTTCTAAAAATTGAAACCGACGAAGGCGTGGTTGGCTGGGGCGAGCCCGTGATTGAAGGGCGCGCGCGCACCGTAGAGGCGGCGGTGCATGAGCTCGGCGAATATCTCATAGGCCAGGATCCGGCGCGGATTAACGACCTGTGGCAGGTGATGTACCGCGCGGGCTTTTACCGCGGCGGCCCGATTTTAATGAGCGCCATCGCCGGTATCGACCAGGCGCTGTGGGATATTAAAGGCAAAGTGCTGAACGCGCCGGTCTGGCAGCTAATGGGCGGCCTGGTGCGTGACAAAATCAAAGCCTACAGCTGGGTTGGCGGCGACCGTCCGGCAGAGGTGATTGATGGCATCAAGAAGCTGCGCGGTATTGGTTTTGATACCTTCAAATTAAACGGCTGCGAAGAGCTGGGGCTGATCGATAATTCTCGCGCGGTGGATGCGGCGGTGAATACCGTCGCGCAAATTCGCGAAGCGTTCGGCAATGAAATTGAGTTCGGTCTCGATTTTCACGGCCGCGTTAGCGCGCCAATGGCGAAGGTGCTGATTAAAGAGCTGGAGCAATATCGCCCGCTGTTTATTGAAGAGCCGGTTCTTGCCGAGCAGGCGGAATATTATCCGCGACTGGCGGCGCAAACCTCGATTCCTATCGCGGCGGGCGAACGCATGTTCTCGCGCTTCGAGTTTAAACGCGTGCTGGAAGCCGGTGGGCTGGCCATTCTCCAACCCGATCTGTCGCACGCGGGCGGTATTACCGAGTGCTATAAAATCGCCGGAATGGCCGAAGCCTACGACGTGGCGCTGGCGCCGCACTGCCCGCTGGGGCCTGTTGCGCTTGCCGCCTGCCTGCACGTCGATTTTGTCTCCTATAACGCCGTCTTCCAGGAGCAAAGTATGGGCATTCACTATAACAAGGGCGCGGAATTACTCGACTTTGTGAAAAATAAAGACGACTTCAATATGGAAGGCGGTTTCTTTAAACCATTAATGAAGCCCGGGCTTGGCGTAGAAGTCGATGAAGCGCGGGTCATTGAATTAAGTCAGAATGCGCCGGACTGGCGTAATCCGTTGTGGCGGCATGAGGATGGTAGCGTCGCCGAATGGTAAATGCGCGTCATACTTTGCGCTGCTGATGCGTTGGCTGCATTTTCTTATCCCAGTCACATACTAATGTATGCTCCTGGGAATGCGAAAATTTGCCGCCTTTCCCCAGCACAAATTATTTAGCGCATTACGGTTAAGTTATTAATAAAAAATTTAAATAAACCCTCTGTAAATTACCGGGCATGGTGAGCGGCCTCGCTATGCCCAAAATCTGGAGACAGATTGCGATGGATATTTCAGTTACAGCTGCAAAACCCGGGCGTCGTCGTTATTTGACGCTGATTATGATCTTTATTACCGTGGTGATTTGTTATGTTGATCGCGCCAACCTTGCGGTGGCATCGGCGCATATTCAGGAAGAGTTTGGTATTACCAAAGCGGAAATGGGATATGTATTTTCCGCCTTCGCGTGGCTGTATACGCTTTGCCAGATTCCCGGCGGTTGGTTCCTTGACCGCGTGGGCTCGAGGCTGACCTACTTTATCGCTATTTTTGGCTGGTCGGTGGCGACGCTACTGCAGGGATTTGCCACGGGGCTGATGTCGTTGATTGGCCTGCGCGCGATTACCGGGATATTTGAAGCGCCGGCGTTTCCCACCAATAATCGCATGGTGACCAGCTGGTTTCCGGAGCACGAGCGCGCATCAGCCGTCGGTTTTTACACCTCAGGCCAGTTTGTCGGGCTGGCATTCCTGACCCCGCTATTAATCTGGATTCAGGAAATGCTGAGCTGGCACTGGGTATTTATCGTTACCGGCGCTATCGGGATCGTATGGTCACTGATTTGGATTAAGGTTTATCAGCCACCGCGTCTGACGAAAAGCATCAGCAAAGCCGAGCTGGATTATATTCGCGACGGCGGTGGTCTGGTGGACGGCGATGCGCCCGTTAAAAAAGAGGCGCGGCAGCCGCTGACCAAAGCCGACTGGAAGCTGGTATTCCATCGCAAACTGATTGGCGTTTACCTTGGACAGTTTGCCGTGACCTCGACGCTGTGGTTCTTCCTGACCTGGTTCCCCAACTATCTGACCCAGGAAAAGGGGATTACGGCGCTGAAAGCGGGCTTTATGACCACGGTTCCGTTCCTTGCCGCCTTTGTTGGCGTGCTGCTCTCCGGCTGGCTGGCGGACAGGCTGGTGAGAAAAGGTTTCTCATTAGGCGCCGCGCGTAAAACCCCGATTATCTGCGGCCTGCTGATCTCGACCTGCATCATGGGCGCAAACTATACCAACGATCCGGTGTGGATTATGGTCCTGATGGCGCTGGCCTTCTTCGGTAACGGCTTCGCTTCCATTACCTGGTCGCTGGTCTCTTCGCTTGCGCCGATGCGGCTTATCGGGTTGACCGGTGGGATGTTTAATTTCGTCGGCGGGCTGGGCGGTATCACCGTTCCGCTGGTGGTGGGCTATCTGGCCCAGGATTATGGTTTTGCCCCTGCGCTGGTTTATATTTCCGTTATTGCGCTGGTGGGCGCGCTCTCTTACATCCTGCTGGTGGGGGATGTCAAACGAGTAGGCTAATTCTTTCCGATACGATACCCTGATGCGAAAGTCTCGCATCAGGGTATGTTTATGAAACAAGTCACCTTTGCTCCCCGTCATCATCAGCTTACCAACACGCGCGCCTGGACGGCGGACAGCCGGTGGCTGGTTTTCGACGTTCGTCCCTCTGGCGCCTCTTTTACCGGCGAAACCATCGAGCGGGTGAATGTCGAGACGGGAGAGGTTGAGATCCTCTACCGTGCCGGACAGGGCGCGTACGTTGGCGTGGTGACCGTTCATCCATCGATAGATAAATATGTCTTTATCCACGGCCCGGAAAACCCTGACGAGCGCTGGCATTACGATTTCCACCATCGTCGCGGCGTGGTGTCCTGGCAGGGAGATACGCATAACCTCGATGCGATGGATATTTCCGCCCCCTATACACCCGGCGCGCTGCGCGGCGGCAGCCATGTGCATGTCTTCAGCCCGAGCGGCGAATTTGTCAGCTTTACCTATAACGACCACGTGCTGCATGAACGCGATCCGGCGCTGGATTTGCGCAACGTTGGCGTGGCGGTTCCCTATGGCCCGGTAGTACCGCGTGGGGATCATCCACGAGAATACGGCGGCAGCCACTGGTGCGTGCTGGTCAGCCGCACAACGCCGACCCCCGCGCCGGGCAGCGACGAGATTAATCGCGCCTATGAAGAGGGCTGGGTGGGCAACCGGGCGCTGGCGTTTATTGGCGATACGCTGGCGGTAAATGGCGACAAAGTGCCGGAGCTATTTATTGTCGAGCTGCCGGAGAGCGAACAGGGCTGGAAGCAGCCTGGCGATGCGCCATTGGCAGGAACGGAAACCACGATGCCGGCTCCCCCTGCCGGCGTTGTTCAGCGTCGCTTAACGTTTACCCACCAACGCCGTTACCCGGGACTGGTGAATACGCCGCGTCATTGGGTGCGCGCTAATCCGTCGGCAACGGACATCGCTTTTCTGATGCGCGACGAGGCCGGCGTGGTGCAAATGTGGCTTATCTCGGCGCAGGGAGACAAGCTGCGGCAGCTGACCAACAGCCGATCCGATATCCAGTCGGCGTTTAACTGGCATCCGTCAGGAAAATGGCTGGGCTTTGTGCTGGAAAACCGCATCGCGCTTTGTGATGCGCGAAGCGGGGAAATCGACTTTTTGACTGATGAGCATGCCAATCCGCCTTCGGCCGACGCGGTCGTCTTTTCGCCAGACGGCACACGGCTTGCCTGGATGGAGGAGGTGGACGGTTACCGCCAGCTGTGGGTAACCGCAACGGCGCGCTAAATCAGGGGGTCGGCATTGGCGCTGGCGGGATCACTGCGTTGGTCGCCAGCGTCTCTTTCTCGCTCTTTTCCACGCGCGATTTAACCGAGCTATCGGTGCGGAACATATCCCACGGTAGCAGCAGCGTGTCCATAACGGCCGTGAGCGGCATATCCAGCGCCACCAGGGATTTCGTACCCCAGTTGGCATCGCTATCTCCCAGCATTTGCGCGCTGGCGCGCGTTCCCGGATAGGTTCCTTCCTTACCGCCGGTATGTGACATCACGCTGGAGCAACCGCCTAAACTTATCATCCCGCTAAACAGGACCAGCTTTAACAGACCGTTTTTCATCATTTTTCCGTCATCGTTACGGGCGTTGATAGAACCTTCTATGTACAAAATCATGCAGGGCGCAGCCAACAGAGCCGCGGCCTGAAGAATGGCGTACATATCGGTTATATCGGGCCATTCCATGGATGCATAGTGCCATTGCGCCGCACTGTGGCAGGCGTCGCACTTTGCCTTTTGTGCTGTCCCTCCAGTCTAAGCAATAGACCGCAAACTGCAAAAAAAATTGCCCATTTCCCCTTGAAAAGGTCATGGATATACCCATTTTAGGAATGTGTCTCCCGGAGAATACGCCGAATGGGTATTCCGGGTAATAACGGCCTGTCCATGATGGAAGGTCAGATAATTCTCGCTGATTTCAGGAGCTATGTATTATGCGTAATTTCGATCTCTCCCCGCTGTATCGTTCTGCTATTGGTTTCGACCGCCTTTTCAATCTGTTAGAAAATAATCAAAGCCAGAGTAATGGCGGCTATCCTCCGTACAACGTTGAGTTAGTAGACGAGAACAACTACCGCATCGCGATTGCCGTTGCCGGTTTTGCCGAGAGCGAACTGGAAATTACCGCGCAGGATAATCTGCTTATCGTAAAAGGCGCCCATGCCGCCGAGCAGAAAGAGCGCACTTACCTGTATCAGGGCATCGCTGAACGCAATTTTGAGCGTAAATTCCAGCTTGCGGAAAATATTCATATTCGCGGCGCCAACCTGGTAAACGGTCTGCTGTATATCGACCTTGAGCGAGTTATTCCTGAAGCGAATAAGCCGCGCCGTATCGAGATCAACTAATTTGTTGGGCCGCGAAGGCGGCCCGGTATTCATTCAAAAAAACTGCCCGCCGTCAGGGGGCAAAGGCGAATCCACAGGATTTGCAGATATCCACTCGCTTCTTAGAAGGAGAAAGACTATGCGTAACTACGATTTATCCCCGCTGCTGCGTCAATGGATCGGTTTTGACAAACTGGCCAACGCGCTACAAACCGCCGGTGAAAGCCAGAGCTTCCCGCCCTATAACATCGAAAAAAGCGACGACAACCACTATCGCATTACCCTTGCGCTGGCCGGTTTCCGTCAGGAAGATTTGGATATCCAGCTTGAAGGCACGCGCCTGACGGTAAAAGGCGCGCCGCAGCAGCCGGAAAAAGAGACCAAATGGCTGCACCAGGGGCTGGTTAACCAGGCATTTAGCCTGAGCTTCACGCTCGCCGAAAATATGGAAGTCTCCGGGGCAACCTTTACTAACGGCCTGCTGCATATCGATTTGACCCGCAACGAGCCGGAACAGATCGCCCCGCAGCGCATCGCCATCAGCGAGCGCCCTGCGTTACAGAGCTAATTAAGCGAATCACTTATAAGGCCCCGATTTTCGGGGCTTTTTTGTGCGTGATACACATTACTTTGTCCTTTCTTGCTGTGTTCAACAAAATGGTCGTTGGCTGATCCCGTGATTATTGTGCGCCAGGCGGCATACAGCCTGGTGACTACCGGTCATAATCCTCATTGTGCGTAATGTTATACACAGGGAAGAGACGATGAGTGATATAGCATTGACCGTTAGCGTATTGGCGCTGGTGGCGGTAGTCGGATTGTGGATCGGCAATGTAAAAGTGCGCGGTGTCGGCTTCGGTATCGGAGGCGTGCTGTTTGGCGGTATTATCGTCGGCCACTTTGTGGACCAGGCGGGCATTACGCTCAGTAGCCCAATGCTGCACTTTATTCAGGAATTCGGCCTGATCCTCTTCGTGTACACCATCGGGATCCAGGTGGGGCCGGGCTTCTTCGCTTCGCTGCGCGTCTCTGGCCTGCGGCTTAACCTGTTCGCCATTCTGATTGTGATTCTCGGCGGTCTGGTTACCGCGGTCCTGCATAAACTGTTTGATATCCCTCTCCCCGTGGTGCTCGGGATCTTTTCCGGTGCGGTAACCAACACGCCTGCGCTGGGGGCCGGGCAGCAGATCCTGCGCGACCTTGGCGTGCCGCTTGATACCGTCGATCAGATGGGTATGAGCTACGCCATGGCCTATCCGTTTGGCATCTGCGGCATTTTGCTGACCATGTGGCTGGTCCGGCTGTTCTTCCGCATCAACGTTGAGAAAGAGGCTCAGCAATTTGATGAAAACAGCGGCAATGGCCATGCGCATCTCCAGACCATCAACGTGCGGGTTGAAAACCCCAACCTGAACAATATGGCGATTCAGGATGTGCCGATGCTTAACAGCGACAAGCTGATCTGCTCGCGTCTCAAGCGCGAGGAGATGCTGATGGTGCCCGCGCCGAATACCCTGATTCAGCTCGGGGACCTGCTGCACCTGGTCGGGCGACCGGAGGATTTACACAATGCCCAGCTGGTGATTGGCAAGGAGGTTTCCACTTCGCTCTCCACGCGCGGTACCGATCTGAAAGTCGAGCGCGTGGTGGTCACTAACGAAAAAGTATTGGGTAAACGCATACGCGATCTGCACTTTAAACAGCGCTATGACGTGGTGATCTCGCGACTCAATCGCGCCGGGGTTGAGCTGGTCGCCAGCAGCCATGCCAGCCTGCAGTTCGGCGATATTCTTAACCTCGTCGGCCGTCCGGAGGCGATTGACGCGGTGGCCGCCGAGCTGGGCAACGCCCAGCAAAAACTGCAGCAGGTGCAGATGCTGCCGGTATTTATCGGTATTGGCCTGGGCGTGCTGCTGGGCTCCATTCCGCTGTTTATTCCGGGGTTCCCGGCGGCGCTGAAGCTGGGCCTGGCAGGGGGGCCGCTGATTATGGCGCTGATCCTCGGGCGTATCGGCAGCATCGGTAAGCTCTACTGGTTTATGCCGCCCAGCGCTAACCTTGCGCTGCGCGAGCTGGGCATTGTGCTGTTTCTCGCGGTGGTTGGCCTGAAATCCGGCGGCGATTTTGTGGCGACGCTGATTGACGGTGATGGCATGAGCTGGATTGTCTACGGCATCTTTATCACCGCTATCCCACTGCTGGCTGTCGGTATTCTGGCGCGGATGCTGGCGAAGATGAACTACCTGACCCTGTGCGGGATGCTGGCCGGTTCAATGACCGACCCGCCCGCGCTGGCCTTTGCCAATAATCTGCATGCCACCAGCGGCGCGGCGGCGCTCTCTTACGCGACCGTTTATCCGCTGGTCATGTTCTTACGTATTATTACGCCGCAGCTACTGGCGGTGCTGTTCTGGGGGATAGGTTAACGGATTCTCCGCCTGGACGCGCCGCAGGTGGTAGTCCACCTGATACTCGCTGGCGTTACGGAACATCACTGAATAGTTAAGAAACTCGCCGCTGTCGCTGTAGGAAAGGGAGGTTATACGCAGCAGCGGCGTCTGCTCCGGCACGTTCATCGACTGCGCCAGCTGCCTGTCCGCCAGCACCGGCGACAGCGTTTCATAGTTGCCGCTAATGGTTATGCCACACTCCTTCTCGATGTAATCGAACTTCGACCCTTCCAGATGCACCAGCGACAGATTGCGAAACAGCTTCACCGGCATATAGCTGTCCTCCAGCATTAGCGGCTTGCCATCGACATAGCGCACCCGGCGCGAGAAGTAGATCCGTTCATCAATTTGTATCCGCAGCAGGCTGGCGATAGCCGGGGGGGCGGGCATCACCTCAAAAACCAATACCCGGCTGACCACCTCTTTACCCTGCTTGCGCAGCACCTCGGCCAGCCCGGTCAGATTGCTGGTTTCATGATGCAGGTCTTTGCGGGCGACGTAGGTGCCGGAGCCGTGCCGACGCACCACCAGTCCCCAGGTGACCAGCAGATCGATGGCTTTGCGGATAGTCATGCGCGCGACGCCGAACTCTTCCGCCAGCTTTTTTTCCCCGGGAAGCGGGCTGCCGACTTCGAAATCGGAGGAGTTGAGGCGCAAACGTAATCTGTCGGCGATGGATTTGTAGATCACCAGTAGACCTCTATTCACTCAGTTGAAAACGATGATGCACGGATTATTAGCTTTAAAAATAGAGTTAATACATATGGATAAATACGCTTCGTTACAGAGGCGTAATCAGCGCAATTCAGAATGTCTAATTTTTACTTAAAAAGTAGACAACATTGGCGCAATTAAAACCATGAAAGCGATCACGAATCGTAACGGCTCCGCATGTTGTCGACCGGGCAAATTTCTATTCTCGTTTCAGGCCAGTACAAATAATTACCCTGAATCATTCACCGCGGTACGTGAAGCATGTCGGGTATGGATAAGGCCACTCACCCTATGAGTTGTTATATGAGGATTTTCAAATGCTCAGTCAAATACAACGCTTTGGCGGCGCCATGTTTACCCCGGTTTTACTCTTTCCTTTCGCCGGGATCGTGGTGGGTATCGCCATTATGCTGCGCAACCCGATGTTCGTCGGGGAAGCGCTCACAGCACCCGATAGTTTATTTGCTCAGATCGTTCATATTGTTGAAGAGGGCGGCTGGACCGTCTTTCGTAATATGCCGCTGATTTTCGCCGTCGGTCTGCCGATCGGCCTGGCGAGACAGGCCCAGGGCCGGGCCTGCCTGGCGGTACTGGTCAGCTTCCTCACCTGGAACTACTTCATCAACGCCATGGGGATGACCTGGGGCCACTTCTTCGGCGTCGATTTTTCCGTGGAGCCGACGCCAGGCAGCGGCCTGACGATGATGGCCGGGATTAAAACGCTCGATACCAGCATTATCGGCGCGATCGTTATCTCCGGGCTGGTGACCGCCCTGCATAACCGCTACTTCGATAAACCGCTGCCGGTGTTTCTGGGGATTTTCCAGGGCTCCTCGTTTGTGGTGATTGTCGCCTTCCTGGCGATGATCCCCTGCGCCTGGCTGACCTTGCTGGGCTGGCCAAAAGTGCAGATGGGCATTGAATCGCTGCAGGCCTTCTTACGCTCGGCCGGGGCGCTGGGGGTCTGGGTCTATATTTTCCTTGAGCGCATTCTGATCCCGACCGGTTTACATCACTTTGTCTACGGACCGTTTATTTTCGGCCCGGCGGTAGTGGAAAGCGGTATTCAGGTTTACTGGGCGCAGCATTTACATGAGTTCAGCCAGAGTACCGAGGCGCTGAAAACTCTGTTCCCGGAAGGCGGATTCGCGCTGCACGGTAACTCGAAGGTCTTTGGTTCCGTGGGTATCGCGCTGGCGCTCTACTACACCGCCGCGCCGGAAAATCGCGTGAAAGTCGCCGGTCTGCTGATTCCCGCCACCTTGACCGCCGTACTGGTGGGAATAACCGAGCCGTTAGAGTTTACCTTCCTGTTTATCTCGCCGCTGCTGTTTGCCGTCCATGCGGTGCTGGCGGCCACTATGGCGACGGTGATGTATATCTGCGGCGTGGTAGGCAACTTTGGCGGCGGCCTGCTCGACCAGTTTCTGCCGCAAAACTGGATCCCCATGTTCCACAACCATGCCTCAATGATGTTTATCCAGATAGGCGTTGGCGTGTGCTTCACCGCGCTCTACTTCGTCATCTTCCGCACGTTGATTCTGCGCCTGAACCTGAAAACGCCGGGCCGCGAAGAGAGTGAAATTAAGCTCTATAGCAAAGCGGATTATCAGGCCGCGCGCGGCAAAACCAGCGCCGCGGGGGCTGCGGATACCAAACTGGGCCAGGCCGCCGGCTTCCTGCAGGCGCTGGGCGGAGCGGGCAATATCGAAAGCATTAATAACTGCGCCACCCGACTGCGCATCGCGCTGGTCGATATGGCGAAGACGCAAAGCGACGACGTCTTTAAAGCGCTGGGCGCCCACGGCGTAGTCCGCCGCGGCAACGGAATTCAGGTCATCGTCGGCCTGCACGTCCCTCAGGTCCGCGACCAGCTGGAAACCCTCATCAAAGATTCTCTACAGACCGAACAAACCACCATGACGGAGGCAGTATCATGAAAAAATTCTCAGTTGTTATCGCAGGCGGCGGCAGTACCTTCACCCCGGGCATCGTGCTGATGCTGTTAGCGAACCAGGATCGCTTCCCGCTGCGGTCGCTGAAATTTTACGACAACGACGGCGCGCGTCAGGAGACCATCGCCGAGGCGTGCAAAGTGATCCTCAAAGAGCAGGCGCCGGAGATTGAATTCAGCTATACCACCGACCCGCAGGCGGCCTTTACCGACGTTGATTTCGTGATGGCGCATATCCGCGTGGGCAAATACCCGATGCGTGAAAAAGATGAAAAAATTCCGCTGCGCCACGGCGTGCTGGGGCAGGAAACCTGCGGCCCTGGCGGTATCGCCTACGGTATGCGCTCCATCGGCGGCGTCCTGGAGCTGGTGGACTATATGGAAAAATATTCGCCGAACGCCTGGATGCTGAACTACTCCAACCCGGCGGCCATTGTGGCGGAAGCGACCCGTCGCCTGCGTCCGAACGCCAGAATTCTCAACATTTGCGATATGCCGATCGGTATCGAAGGGCGGATGGCGCAAATCGTCGGCCTCAAGGACCGCAAGCAGATGCGCGTGCGCTACTATGGGCTGAACCACTTCGGCTGGTGGACCTCGATTGAAGATCTGCAGGGTAACGATCTGATGCCGAAACTGCGCGAACATGTGGCGAAATTCGGCTATGTTCCGCCATCAAACGATCCCCATACCGAGGCGAGCTGGAACGACACCTTCGCCAAGGCGAAGGACGTGCAGGCGCTGGATCCGGATACGATGCCGAATACTTACCTTAAGTATTATCTGTTCCCGGACTACGTCGTGGCGCACTCCAATCCGGAACGCACCCGCGCTAACGAGGTGATGGATCACCGTGAGAAAAACGTCTTTAGCGCCTGCCGGGCCATTATTGCTGCGGGCCACTCGTCCGCAGGCGATCTGGAAATTGACGAACACGCGTCCTACATCGTCGATCTGGCGGCGGCGATTGCCTTTAATACTCAGGAACGCATGCTGCTAATTGTGCCAAACAACGGGGCGATTCATAACTTTGACGCCGATGCGATGGTGGAAATTCCGTGCCTGGTTGGCCACAATGGACCGGAGCCGTTGACGGTAGGCGACATTCCCCACTTCCAGAAAGGGATGATGAGCCAGCAGGTTGCGGTGGAAAAACTGGTGGTGGATGCCTGGGAACAGCGCTCTTATCACAAGCTGTGGCAGGCCATTGCGCTGTCGAAAACCGTGCCGAGCGCATCCGTTGCGAAAGCGATTCTTGATGACCTGATTGCGGCCAATAAAGCGTACTGGCCGGAACTGCATTAATCCTGCTGACCGGCAGCCACAGGGTGCCGGTTATTCATTTATCGGCCTGATAGCCCGACTTTATACGGTTATCAGGCCTGAGCTTCCTCTGAAACGGGGCGATTATTAATGCCCTCCGCTTTGGCAGTCAGGTAGAATCGGCGGTATTTTACGCAACCGGGAATCCATCAAGGAGTCATGATGAAAATATCCCGCCTTGGTGAAGCGCCGGATTACCGCTTCTCGCTGGCGAATGAACGTACCTTTCTGGCGTGGATCCGCACTTCGCTTGGCTTTTTAGCCGGTGGCGTCGGCCTGGACCAGCTGGCGCCGGATTTCGCTACGCCGCTGATTCGCGAAATTCTGGCGCTGCTGCTGTGCCTGTTTGCCGGCGGTCTGGCGATTTACGGCTATATACGCTGGCTGAGCAACGAAAAGGCGATGCGGCTGAAACAGGATCTTCCCTACACCCGCACGCTGCTGCTGATCAGTATTCTGCTGACCCTCGTCATCGTGGTGGTGATGGCGCTGGTGCTCTATGCCGGATAATCGCCGGGCGCGTCGCGAGAGCGATCCGGGCCTGCAGCCGGAGCGTACGTCGCTGGCCTGGTTTCGCACCCTTTTAGGCTATGGCGCGCTGCTGGCGCTGGCGATTAAGCACCACTGGCATCAGGCGGGGATCGCATTCTGGATTTCGCTGTGCATATTGCCGTTCGCCGCCCTCATCCTCTGGCGCTATACCCGCAGCCGCAATCTGATGAACGTTGAGCAAAGCGATTTTGCTCAGCCGCAGGCGGTTCGTGACAAATTTTTGATCGCATTCGCAGTACTTTCCCTGTCATTGTTGTTTGCTGTAACCCATATACGACAGGTGATTTTGTTTATTAAGGATATGACATGACAGGATGTCAGGCCGATTACGGTGACGATCGGCACTGCGGTAACTGCAAATCGCTGGCGAGCGATCTTCCGGTACAGGAAGTCATTATCGATCGTCAGGCGTGCCAACGCCCCGAGCGTGTCTACCATCAACTGAGCGCTCAGGGAGCCGTGGCCATCAAGTTTATTCCCCATCTGCAACCTTCCGACGCCCGGCTGTGGGGGGATTTCCTCTGCGCGGTGTTTGCGATTTGGGTTAAAGAAGATGCTAACCGCATCGTCGTGCCGCTGTTTGAGGCCACGCTGCGCGCCTGGCGCGGCGAGTCGGTGCAGTATGCCAACAATCCGCCGGGGCCTGCCTGCGCGGGCTGCGCCTGGCTAAGATTATGCGGTGGGGGCTGCCCGCAGCTGCGTCTGGAGGATGGCTCCAATGCGCTATGCGAGGGTTACCGGCAGTTTTATAGCTGGAGCGCCCCCTATATGCGCGTTCTGCGCGATCTACTCAATCAGCACCGTTCGCCGGTTGAGCTTATGCATCTGCTGCGCTAAAAAATGGCGACGAAAGAAGCTTCGTCGCCATCGCGTTGACCTGACGGGAGGTTTACCGTCCTTTTGCCAGATACTGCGCCATCTCCTCTTCCGGCACCATGCCGCCGCCGGTTGCCCACACAAGGTGGGTCGCATTGCGCATCTGCCCGGCGGTGAAACCGTGCATCTGCTGATACGCCTGGCTGGCGCAGACCCGCTGCGGCCCGGCCATGCCGGCCAGCGCGGACGGCTCCAGGCGAATACCTTCTTCCTCGGCTAACCAACCCAGCATGTCGTACATTGTCTGGTCATCGAGAGAGTAGAACCCATCCAGCAGGCGCTCCATTGCCCTGCCAACGAAACCGGAAGCGCGGCCTACCGCCAGACCGTCCGCGGCGGTCAGATTATCAATTCCCAGATCCTGAACCGAAATCTGGTCATGCAGGCCGGTATAAACCCCCAGCAGCATGCAAGGGGAGTGGGTCGGTTCGGCGAAGAAGCAGTGGACGTTATCGCCAAATGCCAGCTTCAGGCCAAACGCCACGCCGCCGGGGCCGCCGCCAACGCCGCACGGCAGATAAACAAACAGCGGATGACTGGCGTCCACCACGCGCCCTTCGCGGGCAAACTGCGCTTTTAGCCGCTCGCCGGCCACGGAGTAGCCGAGGAACAGGGTGCGCGAGTTCTCATCATCGATAAAGAAGCAGTTCGGGTCGGACTCGGCGGCTTTACGCCCCTGCTCAACCGCCACGCCGTAATCCTCTTCATACTCCACCACCGTCACGCCGTGGCTGCGCAGTTTGGCCTTTTTCCACGCTCTGGCGTCGGCGGACATATGGACCGCCACCTTGAAACCGATGCGCGCGCTCATTATGCCAATCGACATCCCCAGGTTGCCGGTGGAGCCAACGGCGATGCTGTACTGGCTGAAGAACGTCCTGAACTCGGAGGTCAGCAGCTTGCGGTAGTCGTCGGCTGTGTTTAACAATCCCGCGTCGATCGCCAGTTTTTCCGCGTGGGTCAGGACTTCATAAATGCCGCCGCGGGCCTTAATCGAGCCGGAAATCGGCAGGTGGCTGTCTTTCTTCAGCAGCAGATCGCCAGCAATGGGCTGACGAAAGGTTTTTTCCAGCCGGGCCTTCATTGCCGGGATGGCCACCAGCTCGGATTCGATAATACCGCCGGTGGCGGCGGTTTCAGGAAAGGCTTCCGCCAGATAGGGCGCAAAACGGTCGAGGCGGGCGTGGGCGTCCTGAACGTCTTCTGTCGTCAGGCCAACGTAGGGTAACCCCTCCGCCAGCGACGTCGTTGACGGGTTAAACCAGGTGGTTTCTTTCAGGGCTATCAGCTCCTCCAGCAGAGGAAACTGGGCGAGTAAAGTGGTCATGTCAGCGTTTTTCATATTACGTCTCTTTGCGCTCAGATGATGAAAGAAAGCAGGAATGTACCGGCCAGTGCAAGCAGCGAAGCGATAAAGGTCGCCGTGGTATAGTATTTGAACGTTTCGTTAAGGCTTGCCCCGCAGTACTGCTTAACCAGCCAGAACAGGGAATCCGTCACGATAGTGCAGCCAATCGCGCCGGAGCCGATAGCGATAGCGATGATTTCAGGGCTCACGCCGGGATAGAGCGGCAGCATCGGCGCGACGATGGCGGTTGCGCCCATCATGGCGACGGTGGCGGAACCGACGGCGGCATGCAGAATCAGCGCCACCAGCCAGGCCAGCAGAATCGGGTGCATATCGAGGTTCGACAGAATCACCGCCAGCGTATCGGCCAGGCCGCTGGTTTTCAGAATGGCGTTAAAGGCCCCGCCTGCGCCGATAATCAGCAGGATATTGGCGATAGAACCGAAACAGTTTTCCGTATGCGTCAGCAGGGTGCTCATGCCCATATTCTGGCGGATACCCAGCACGTAGTAGGCCACAAAGACCGCGATAAACATGGCGGTGATCGGGTTGCCGATAAACTCCAGCAGCATATACAGCGTGCCGCCTTTGGTCATATTCAGTTCGGCGATGGTTTTTACCAGCATCAGGCCGATCGGCAGCAGCACCGTAAACAGCGTGGCGCCCAGCGACGGCAGAGTCTCTTCTTTGCGCACTTCGAGGTTGGCAAACTCAGCCGGCACCGCTTTAAACGGCAGGCGGTTGCCGAGCAGCCGCAGGAACAGCGGGCCGCCGACCAGCGAGGCCAGCAGGCCCACCAGCAGACCGTAAACGATCACCGTTCCGATATCCGCGCCCAGTTTGTTGGCGACGAACAGCGCAGCAGGATGCGGCGGCACCACGCAGTGCACCGCCATCAGCGCCGTACACAGCGGGATGGCCAGCTTCAGCAGCGACGTGTTGGTCTTTTTGGCAATGGAAAACGCCAGCGGAATCAGCAGCACCACGCCCACTTCAACGAACAGGGTGATCCCGCAAATCAGGCCCACCAGCACCATTATGACGTCGGCGGACAGCCAGCGGCAGCGCTGGAGCGTCAGGCCGATACGTTCCGCTGCGCCGGAGACCTCCATCATTTTGCCGAGAATCGTCCCCAGCCCAATCACCGCCGCAAGGAAGCCCAGCGTGCCGCCAATCCCGCTCTCAATGGCGTTAACCATATCCAGCGGGCTCATGCCCATCATGGCGCCGACGAAAAAGCTTGCCAGCAGTAGCGCCAGAAACGGGTGAAACTTCAGTTTGACGATAGTTAATACAATCAACACGATGCTGATCAGCAGCGTGCTCACAACCCAGATCTGAGATTCCATACCCCACCTCGCCTGTGAATAATCTATGGGTATTGAACAGAAAAACGGCACGCGCTGACAAACGATATAAACGGCCATTCAGGTGAATCAGATTGAATCAAAAAGGTGATTTTGCTCTAAAATTGTCTGTTATGTGTGCTATGCATCACTTTTATTCATCTTTAACGCGCAGCTGGCGCGAAAAATTTCTTACACTCGGCGGGGAATAGTGAAGGAGTAAGAGATGGAGACGCTAAAAGAGTTAGGCACTCGCCTGCTTAACGGCTGGCAGCTATCGAAGCTGTATACCTTTGAAGTCGCCGCCCGGCATGAGTCGTTTGCGCTGGCGGCGGAGGAGCTGTCGCTGACGCCCAGCGCGGTGAGCCACCGTATCAATCAGCTGGAAGAAGAGCTGGGGATCCAGTTGTTTGTGCGTTCGCACCGCAAAGTAGAGCTGACGCATGAAGGTAAGCGGGTGTTCTGGGCGCTGAAGTCCTCGCTGGATAGCCTGAACCAGGAAATTCTGGATATTAAAAACCAGGAGCTGTCGGGGACGTTAACGGTCTATTCGCGCCCGTCCATCGCCCAGTGCTGGCTGGTTCCCGCGCTCGGTGATTTTACCCGCCGCTATCCGTCGATCTCGCTTACCGTGCTGACCGGCAACGATAACGTCAATATGCAGCGCGCGGGCATCGATCTGGCAATCTACTTCGATGATGCGCCTTCCTCGCAGCTGAGCCACCATTTTCTGATGGATGAGGCCATCGTACCGGTCTGCACGGCGGATTACGCGCGCCAGCATCAGCTACAGCAGAACCCCGGCAATCTTCGTCACTGTACGCTGCTGCACGATCGTCAGGCGTGGAGCAACGATTCCGGCACCGATGAGTGGTTCAGCTGGGCGCAGAAATTTTGCGTAGATTTGCCGCAATCGTCGGGTATTGGCTTCGATCGTTCGGATTTAGCGGTGATTGCCGCGATGAATCACGTTGGCGTGGCGATGGGGCGTAAGCGGCTGGTGCAAAAGCGCCTGGAGAGCGGCGAGCTGATCGCACCGTTCGGCGAGATGACCCTGAAGTGCCATCAGCACTACTACGTGACGACCCTGCCGGGCCGTCAGTGGCCGAAAATTGACGCCTTTATCCACTGGCTGCAGAGTCAGGCGCAATTATGATGACCGGCTTAGTTTCATCCCGGTGGCGCTGCGCTGACCGGGCTACGGGTTTACCTCCGTTTGCGGGCCGGTAGCCCGGACAGGCGCGTCAGGCGCCGCCTCCGGGAAATATGCCGGGGCTGATAATTCGCCACCGCTTCCCGGCTTGCGCTGCGCTTAGCCGGGCTACGGGTTCATCGGCGTCCGTCATTTTGTAGCCCGGGTAAGACGCCCCGCGTCGCGACCCGGGGAACCCGCAATGAAGCCTTAAACCGGCTGCTGGTGTTGATGAAAGCGCGACGCCAGCGGCAGCCAGCACAGCAGAATCAGCAATCCCATCAGCATCATCAGCAGGCCGAGGCTGCCCTGACCGGTTTGCGGCATCATCGCCGACAGCCACGCCAGCACGCCGGAACCGATATTCTGCAGCCCGCCCACCAGCGCTCCGGCGGTGCCGGCGAGGAACGGGAAGGGCTCCATCGCGCCGCTGGTCGCCAGCGGAAACAGCATCCCCGCGCCAAAAAAGAACAGCGCGGCGGGAACCAGCAGGGTCCAGACGGTCATCACGCCCAGCAGGCCAGGGATCCACATCAGCACCCCCGCCAGCAGGCAGCAAATCACCGACTGCCACATCAGCGTCGGGAAGCGTTTGTTCGGCCGGCCGGCAAACCAGGCGCCAAAGAACGCCGCCGGGATCGGCAGAATAAACAGAATGCTGACCGACATACTGCTCAGACCAAGTACCGCGCCCATCAGCACGCCGGAACAGGCTTCGAACACGGCAATGCCCGCCAGGCCGCCGATCAGCATCAGCAGATAGCAGTTGAATGCGCCGGTACCGAACAGCGTTTTATAGTTGGTGATGAGCCGGGTACGCGGCGCGCCGGTGGGCCGGGTTTCCGGCATCCAGCGCGCCATGCTGAAGGTGACGCCGGCGCAAAGTACCAGCAGAAATACGAAGCAGGCCCGCCAGTTCCATAAGGTATCGAGAATGCCGCCAATCAGCGGCGCGAGCAGCGGGCTAACCAGAATCCCCATATTCAGCAGGCTATTGGCGTGCCTGAGCTGCGCCCCTTCATACAGATCGCGCGGCAGGGTTCGCGCCATCACGCCGCCGACGCCGGTACCCATCCCCTGCATTGCGCTGGCGGCAATCAGCACCGGCAGGCTATGGGTGGTAATGGCAACCAGCGTCGCCAGCATAAAAATGGACATTCCCACCAGTATTACCGGGCGGCGGCCAACGCGATCGGAGAGCGGGCCGTAGAAAAGCTGCGAGACGCCGTACGTCAGCAGATAAGCGGCCATCACGCTCTGCACCGCGCCTTCGCGAACGTTGAGCGATATCGCCATATCGGCAATCGCCGGAATATAAATGGTCTGCGCCATCTGGCCTACGGCCACCAGCAGCACCAGCATCAACAACAAATTGAAGTTCTTATGCCGTTTCATGTCGATGAATACTTTGTATAAAGTTGGAGATGAAGAATATGTGACTGGCACACCCGCTAAACGATGGAGGAATCTACCACATAAAAATGACAGAACAACCCTGTAAGGGGGGATTGTCGGGGATGTTCAGGCAGGTTTTGTAAACGAAAGTCGGCAACTAATGTTGCCATGTGTGGATTAAGACAGCCGCAGCAGAATCGCCCCGGCGGCAATGCCGCAGGCGGCGGCGATGCGCAATGGAACTACCTTCTCTTTCAACAGGATAAACGCGATAACTGCGCCAAAAAGAATCGAGGTTTCGCGCAGGGCGGCCACCACCGCCAGCGGCGCCTGGGTCATGGCCCACAGCGCCAGGCCATAGGAGCCCATGGTACCGACGCCGCCGACCATGCCTTTCTTCCAGTGCTGGCGCAGATAGCGGCTGGCTTGCGGGCGTCGGGCAATCATCGCCCAGCCCAGCAGACAGAAGCCGTTCATAAAAAAGGTCCACAGGGTATAGCCCAGCGCGGTTTCTGAAAGCCGCACCCCGGTTCCGTCAACCAGCGTGTAGCCCGCAATGAAGCAGGCGTTGATCAGCGCCAGTACGATACCCTGGCTCGAACTGGCGCGCCCGTTAAAGGCCATCGCCAGAATCGCCAGGCAGATGACGCCGATGCCCAGCCAAGCCAGCGGGGAGAGAGTGTCGCCAAGAAAGGCGACGCTGATTATCGCCACCAGTAGCGGGGCGGTCCCGCGCATCAGCGGATAGGTCTGGCTCATATCCGAGACCTGATAGGTTTTTGCCACCAGCACCGTATACACCACCTGTAGCGCGCAGGAGACGGCAAGAAACGGCACGCTGGCGAGCGTGGGTTGGGGGGCAAAAGGGAGCAGAACCAGGGCGATGAGCGAGGCAGAGCCGCTAACGCCTACCGCTGCGTACATTTTATCGCCGCTGGCTTTAACGATAGCGTTCCAGCTGGCGTGAAGCAGGGCGGCGAACAGCAAAATACAGAATACGGTAATGGTCATTGCGGCCTGGCGCTGGGGAATAAATCGTCAACGGACTGTAACATGCGCACTCTTCAGCAGCCAGCGGCGGCTAGAGCGAACAGAACAGACAATGGGTGACCCGGGGTTCATCATATATCGGGCGAAATCCCAGATTTTCATAAAACGACCAGGCCGTTGACGGCGCATGGGTGTTGAGAAAATCAAAGCTGCTGCCGGAGTGGGTGATAACCGAGACCAGCAGCTGATGCCCGATCCCCTGCCGACGATGGCGATCGGCGATATACAAATGGCGGATGCGACCGGCCCGCGGCTGCTGGCTAAAAGGGTCGATGTTAAGCCCGCACACGCCGACCAGCTGCCCGTGCGCAAAAGCCCCCAGCAGCTTTTCTCCCGGCGCGTTAAAACGGTTTTCCCCGTTCTGCCAGTTCTCCGCCAGGCGACGCAGCATGTTCAGGTTTTGCGCCAGGCTTTCGGCGCGGAGTGCCGAAAAACCGGGTTCGTCCGGGGTGATAGCGGCGATCAACAACGGTGCCATAATTTTTCTCCGTCAGGTTAGCCTGTAGAGGGGCGGTTTCCCGCCCCTCTCAGGTGCGACTTGAACCTGAATCAGCGGAACTGCTTCAGGACTGCATCAAGTAGTTGCAACACGGCAACCATGAGTTTCAGGATCAGAACAACGATATCCACTCCGCCCATACGCGTCTCCTCTGGTTCAGGAGCACAACCGGCTGGCGTACCTTTCCGCCGCCTGTTGCCAGCCAGGGTATACCCGTCATATTCAGGCGCCACCTGCCGGTGGCGGACTCAATAATTCGGGGTATTTGTTGACGTAACACAGTGTGCTCTTCTGGGGTTAAGGCGCTGACGGCACCACCCGTTTCAGCCAGGACTTTTTTGCGCCGGTAAAAGTGCGGCCCCAGATTCCCCCTGCGTACCCCCTCAGTATAGAATGAATACTGTATATATGAACAGTATTTTTTGGACAAATTTGTATACGCGATCCATACTCTAAATCAGCAAAAACCGTCGTGAAAATTGCGCCTTCTTCCCCGATCGCGTATACTTTTTTCGTTGACGTAATACAGTGTGCTTGCGGCTACCAACCGTAAAAACACCGAACAGAAAACCTCGCCGCGGCGGGGTTTTTTGTTTTTTATCCCGCCGCAAATTAATGTGATCTTCCGCGCAGTTTCTCCTGGTTGAAAATAAATCCATTGTGAAATGACAAAAGCTGTGTTTGTATAAATTCATTCCCTTTTTTGAGACAACAGGTCCCTCATGAACGCTACCACGCTGACTTCGACCCTACTACTAACCGCGCCTGCCGCGGTGGTCGTCGTGTCTGTGGTGGTCGTCGTCGGCAACGCGCCGTAGGGTCCGGAACAACACGAATTCCAAACCCCGCCGGCGCAAACCGAGCGGGGTTTTTCGTTTCATGCCCCCCGGTAAGTCGGCCCAGAATAAAAGGACTGGAGCATGGCAAGTTCGGGCACAACATCACAAAAAATGCGCTTCACTGGCGCACAGTTAGTCGTTCATTTACTGGAGCGTCAGGGGATCACCACGGTCAGCGGCATTCCGGGCGGCTCCATCCTTCCCATTTACGATGCGTTAAGCCAAAGCACGCAGATCCGCCATATTCTGGCGCGTCACGAGCAGGGCGCGGGGTTTATTGCCCAGGGTATGGCGCGCACCGAGGGCAAACCGGCGGTGTGTATGGCCTGTAGCGGCCCGGGAGCCACTAACCTGATCACCGCTATCGCCGACGCCCGTCTGGATTCGATTCCGCTGGTGTGCATTACCGGCCAGGTTCCGGCCTCAATGATCGGCACCGACGCTTTCCAGGAAGTCGACACCTACGGTATCTCTATCCCCATCACGAAACATAACTATCTGGTACGCAACATTGCTGAGCTGCCGCAGGTGATAAGCGACGCGTTTCGCATCGCGCAGTCCGGGCGACCAGGGCCGGTGTGGATAGATATTCCTAAGGATGTTCAGGCCGCGACCATTGAGCTCGACGCCCTGCCGGAACCCGGCGCCCGCATGGCAGCCCCGGAATTCGATAGCGCCAGCGTGCGCGAAGCGGCGGCGATGATTAACGCCGCGCAGCGTCCGGTGCTCTATCTGGGTGGTGGGGTGATCAACGCGCCTGAGCAGATTCGCCAGCTGGCGGAAAAAGCCAACCTGCCAACCACCCAGACCCTGATGGCGCTGGGGATGCTGCCGAAAGCGCATCCGCTGTCGCTGGGCATGCTGGGGATGCACGGCGCGCGCAGCACCAATTTTATTTTGCAAGAGGCTGATTTATTGGTTGTTTTAGGCGCCCGTTTTGATGACCGGGCGATTGGTAAAACCGAGCAGTTCTGCCCGAACGCGAAAATTATCCACGTTGATATCGACCGCTCTGAGCTGGGTAAAATCAAACAGCCTCACGTGGCGATTCAGGGCGATGTTGGCGAAGTGCTGGCGCAGCTGATCCCGCAGGTCGAGGCGCAGCCGCGCAGCGAATGGCTGCAGCTGGTGGCCGATCTGCAGCGGGAGTTCCCCTGCACCATTCCGCAGGAGCAAGACCCGCTTACCCACTATGGCCTGATTAACGCCGTTGCCGCCTGCGTTGACGATGAGGCAATCGTGACCACCGACGTCGGCCAGCACCAGATGTGGGTCGCACAGGCGTATCCGCTCAACCGTCCGCGCCAGTGGCTGACCTCCGGCGGCCTCGGCACCATGGGCTTTGGTCTGCCTGCCGCGGTAGGCGCGGCGCTGGCTAACCCGCAGCGCAAGGTCATCTGCTTCTCCGGCGACGGCAGCCTGATGATGAACATTCAGGAAATGGCTACCGCGGCGGAAAATCAGCTGGACGTAAAAATCATCCTGATGAATAACGAAGCGCTGGGGCTGGTTCACCAGCAGCAGAGCCTGTTCTATAAGCAGGGCGTGTTCGCCGCGACCTATCCTGGCATGGTCAACTTTATGCAGATCGCCGCCGGTTTTGGTCTGCAAACCTGTGATTTAAATAACGAAGCCGATCCGCAGGCGGCGCTGCAGGCGATTATCGACCGCCCGGGTCCGGCGCTGATCCACGTGCGTATCGATGCCGAAGAAAAAGTGTATCCGATGGTACCGCCGGGTGCGGCCAATACTGAAATGGTGGGGGAATAAGCCATGCAACAAGCGACTCATGAAAACGTTATTCTACAGCTCACCGTGCGCAACCACCCTGGCGTGATGACCCACGTTTGCGGCCTGTTTGCCCGCCGCGCATTTAACGTGGAAGGCATTCTTTGTCTGCCGATCCCGGACAGCAACCAGAGCCGCATCTGGCTACTGGTCAACGACGATCAGCGCCTCGGGCAGATGATTAGCCAGATCGAAAAGCTGGAAGACGTTGAGAAGGTGGTGCGCAATCAGTCCGATCCCTCCATGTTCAGCAAAATCGCGGTGTTCTTCGAATAATCGCTCGCGGCTTGATCCGCTGCGCGCGATAAACAAAATTACTCAAGCCGCATCAGGGCGGCAACTCTGAGAATCCCCCTGGAGCTGACTGAAGTCAGTGACTGGGGGGAACAGAGGCAGCTTGAAGGATGACGTTTATACCGTTAAGGTAAGCGCGTTTTTTATCCTCCCCAGGAATCGCCATGACCACAATCGCCCTTATTGACGATCATCTTATCGTCCGCTCCGGCTTTGCCCAGCTGCTGGGGCTGGAAGCCGATTTTCAGGTCGTCGCCGAATTCGGTTCCGGTCGCGAAGCGCTGGTGGGGCTGCCCGGCCGCGGCGTGCAGGTCTGTATCTGCGATATCTCGATGCCGGATATCTCCGGGCTTGAGCTGTTAAGCCAGCTGCCGAAAGGGATGGCGATCGTGATGCTGTCGGTGCACGACAGCCCGGCGCTGGTGGAGCAGGCGCTGAACGCCGGCGCGCGCGGCTTTCTCTCCAAGCGCTGCAGCCCGGATGAGCTGATCGCCGCCGTCCGCACCGTGGCGGCCGGCGGCTGCTACCTGACGCCGGATATCGCCATGAAGCTGGCGGCCGGGCGACGGGACCCGCTCACCAAACGCGAACGCGAGGTGGCGGAAAAGCTGGCGCAGGGGATGGCGGTAAAAGAGATTGCCGCCGAGCTGGGCCTGTCGCCAAAAACCGTGCACGTTCATCGCGCCAATCTGCTGGAAAAGCTGGGCGTCAGCAACGACGTCGAGCTGGCGCGCCGCATGTTCGATAGCTGGCAATGAACACCTTTCTCTCCCGGCTGCTCTCGGTTATCGGTTGTTGCTTTATCTTTTCCGCCGCGTGGTTTTGCCTGTGGAGCATCAGCCTGCACCTGGTGGAGCGTGCCGATCTGGCGGTGCTGCTTTTCCCCTTTGGCCTGCGTCTTGGCCTGATGCTGCAGTGTCCGCGCGGCTACTGGCCGGTTCTGCTGGGCGCTGAGTGGCTGCTGATCTTCTGGCTGGCGCAGGAAGTGGCGCTGGCGCACCCGATAATATTGATGACCGGAAGCCTGTTGACCCTGCTGCCGGTGGCGCTGATCTCGCGCTATCGCCAGCAGCGCGACTGGCTCACCCTGCTGCGCCAGGGAGGGGCGCTGATCGCCGCTGCGCTGCTCCAGTCGCTGCCGTGGCTGCCGGAAGGCAAGGAGGGGCTGAACGCGCTGCTGCTGACCCTGACCGGCGGCCTGACGCTGGCGCCTACCTGCCTGGTTATCTGGCACTACCTTACCAGTACCGTCTGGCGGCCGCTGGGGCCATCGCTGGTCTCGCAGCCGGTAAACTGGCGCGGGCGGCATCTTATCTGGTACCTGCTGCTGTTCAGCGTCAGCCTCTGGCTCCAGCTGGGGCTGCCCGCCGAGCTCTCGCGATTTACGCCCTTCTGCCTGGCGCTGCCGATTATCGCCCTGGCCTGGCACTACGGCTGGCAGGGCGCGCTGATCGCGACCCTGATGAACGCCATCGCGCTGATTGCCAGCCAGAGCTGGCACGATCATCCGGTGGATTTGCTGCTTTCGCTGCTGGCGCAAAGCCTGACGGGCCTGCTGCTGGGCGCAGGCATTCAGCGGCTGCGCGAGCTTAATCAGTCGCTGCAAAACGAGCTGGTGCGTAACCAGCGGCTGGCGGAACGCCTGCTGGAAACCGAAGAGAGCGTGCGCCGCGAGGTGGCCCGCGAGCTGCACGATGATATCGGGCAGACCATCACCGCCATCCGTACTCAGGCGGGGATCGTCCAGCGTCTGGCGCCTAACAGCGCCAGCGTCAGGCAGAGCGGCCAGCTGATTGAGCAGCTTTCGCTCGGCGTCTATGATTCGGTGCGCCGCCTGCTGGGCCGCCTGCGCCCGCGCCAGCTGGACGACCTGACGCTTGAACAGGCGGTGCGTTCGCTGATGCGCGAAATGGAGCTGGAGGACCGCGGTATGGTCAGCCATCTTGCGTGGCGCATTGATGAGTCGCTGCTGAGCGAAAACCAGCGCGTCACCCTGTTCCGCGTCTGCCAGGAAGGGCTGAATAATATCGTCAAACACGCCAGCGCCAGCGCCGTCACGCTGCAGGGCTGGCAGCAGGAGCAGCGGCTGATGCTGGTGCTGGAGGACGACGGCTGCGGCCTGCCGCCGGGCTCAGGCCAGCAGGGCTTCGGCCTGACCGGCATGCGCGAGCGCGTCAGCGCGCTGGGCGGCACCTTAACCATCTCCTGCACCCACGGCACCCGCGTTTGCGTCAGCCTGCCGCTGCGCTACGCCTGAGGAGCGACGATGTTTGCCTTTTTGAAATCCCCGCCCGATGCTCCGCCGATTACCGACAAACCGGCGCTGGACGCGCGCTACCGCTACTGGCGTCGGCATATTCTGCTGACCATCTGGCTGGGCTATGCGCTGTTTTATTTTACGCGTAAAAGCTTTAACGCCGCCGTGCCGGAAATCCTCGCCAGCAACGTGCTGACGCGCAGCGATATCGGCCTGCTGGCAACGCTGTTCTACATCACCTACGGGCTGTCGAAATTTTTCTCCGGTATCGTCAGCGACCGCTCTAACGCCCGCTATTTTATGGGCATTGGTCTGGTCGCTACCGGCGTGGTGAATATTCTGTTTGGCTTTTCCACTTCGCTGTGGGCCTTCGCGCTGCTGTGGGCGCTGAACGCCTTCTTCCAGGGCTGGGGCTCGCCGGTGTGCGCCCGTCTGCTGACGACCTGGTATTCGCGCACCGAACGCGGCGGCTGGTGGGCGCTGTGGAATACGGCGCATAACGTCGGCGGGGCGCTGATCCCGATGGTGGTTGGCGCGGCGGCGCTGCACTACGGCTGGCGAACGGGGATGATGATTGCCGGCATGCTGGCGATCCTCGCCGGACTGTTTCTCTGCTGGCGGCTGCGCGACCGGCCGCAGGCGGTAGGGCTGCCCGCCGTGGGCGACTGGCGGCACGATGAACTGGAGATTGCCCAGCAGCAGGAAGGGGCTGGCCTGACCCGTAAAGAGATCCTCACCAAATACGTGCTGCTGAATCCCTATATCTGGCTGCTCTCGCTGTGCTACGTGCTGGTGTACGTGGTGCGCGCGGCGATTAACGACTGGGGCAACCTGTATATGTCGGAAACGCTCGGCGTCGATCTGGTCACGGCGAATTCGGCGGTCACCATGTTCGAGGTGGGCGGCTTTATCGGCGCGCTGGTGGCGGGCTGGGGCTCGGATAAACTGTTTAACGGCAACCGCGGGCCGATGAACCTGATTTTCGCCGCCGGTATTTTGCTGTCGGTCGGCGGCCTCTGGCTGATGCCGTTCGCCAGCTACGTGATGCAGGCGGCCTGCTTCTTCACGACCGGCTTTTTCGTTTTTGGCCCACAGATGCTGATCGGCATGGCGGCGGCGGAGTGCTCGCACAAAGAGGCGGCGGGGGCGGCAACCGGCTTTGTTGGCCTGTTTGCCTATCTTGGCGCATCGCTCTCCGGCTGGCCGCTGGCGCAGGTGATGGAAATCTGGCACTGGAGCGGTTTTTTCGTGGTTATCGCCATTGCCGCCGGCATTTCCGCCCTGCTGCTGCTGCCGTTTTTAAACGCCCAGGCGCCGCGAGAAGCGTGACCCACTTCACCTTTCTTCGCCGAATGGCGTAAAACTAAGAAATTTTCCCGGTTTCGCCTGGACGCTGTCTCAGGCGAGTCTCCCGGCTGATTTTTACAATGCCTGCCATTCGCAGGTACTAAATCAGCTCAGGAGTCACCCAATCATGCTGGCCTTCTTAAACCAGGTGCGTAAGCCAACCCTGGACCTGCCGCTCGAAGCGCGGCGCAAAATGTGGTTCAAACCGTTCATGCAGTCGTATCTGGTGGTTTTCATCGGCTATCTGACCATGTACCTGATCCGCAAAAACTTTAACATCGCGCAGAACGACATGATCTCCACCTACGGGTTGAGCATGACGCAGCTGGGGATGATCGGTCTCGGATTCTCAATCACCTACGGCGTGGGTAAAACGCTGGTTTCTTACTACGCAGACGGTAAGAACACCAAGCAGTTTCTACCGTTTATGCTGATCCTTTCGGCCATCTGTATGCTTGGCTTCAGCGCCAGCATGGGTGCAGGGTCGACCAGCCTGTTCCTGATGATCGCCTTCTACGCTCTGAGCGGCTTTTTCCAGAGCACCGGCGGCTCATGCAGCTATTCGACTATTACCAAGTGGACGCCTCGCCGTAAGCGCGGCACCTTCCTCGGCTTCTGGAATATTTCTCACAACCTCGGCGGCGCCGGCGCGGCGGGCGTAGCGCTGTTTGGCGCCAACTACCTGTTCGACGGCCACGTGATCGGGATGTTTATCTTCCCGTCGATTATCGCGCTGATCGTCGGTTTTATCGGCCTGCGCTTCGGCAGCGACTCCCCGGAATCCTACGGCCTCGGTAACGCCGAAGAGCTGTTTGGCGAAGAGATCAGCGAAGAGGATAAAGAGACGGAAGAGAACGCCATGACCAAATGGCAGATCTTCGTCGAGTACGTACTGAAGAACAAAGTCATCTGGCTGCTGTGCTTCTCCAATATCTTCCTGTACGTGGTGCGCATCGGTATCGACCAGTGGTCCACCGTTTACGCTTTCCAGGAGCTGAAGCTCTCCAAAGAGGTGGCGATTCAGGGCTTTACCCTGTTTGAAGTGGGCGCGCTGGTCGGCACGCTGCTGTGGGGCTGGCTGTCGGATCTGGCAAACGGTCGTCGCGCGCTGGTGGCCTGCATTGCGCTGGCGCTGATTATCGCCACCCTGGGGGTTTATCAGCACGCCAGCAACCAGTACGTTTATCTCGCCTCTCTGTTTGCGCTGGGCTTCCTGGTGTTTGGCCCGCAGCTGCTGATCGGCGTTGCCGCGGTAGGTTTCGTGCCGAAAAAGGCGATTGGCGCTGCCGACGGGATCAAGGGCACCTTTGCCTATCTGATCGGCGATAGCTTCGCCAAGCTGGGCCTCGGGATGATCGCCGACGGAACGCCGATTTTTGGCCTCACCGGCTGGGCGGGGACCTTTGCGGCGCTGGATGCGGCGGCGATTGGCTGCATCTGCCTGATGGCCATCGTCGCGGTGTTTGAGGAACGTAAAATCCGCCGTCAGAAAAAGACGCAAACTTTGCAGACTGCCTGAGTCATTGGGTGTGAGTCACGTTGCCTGGCCCCTGCGCCGGGCTTTTTTATGCCTCTTGCCGGGCGGTTTGATGATAGCGATACGGTGTCGCGATAAGTCACATTATGGTACTTCCGGCAGTCGACAGCGGGCAATTTCCCATTATGATAGTGGGGCTGCGATTGAATGAGAGGATGCATGATCTGGTTAGGACTGGCCACGCTGATAGTGGTATTTGTTGTGGGATTTCGGGTGCTTACCTCTGATTCACGCCGTGCGATTCGCCGTCTGAGCGAACGATTAGGCATTACGCCGGTACCGCTGGAATCGATGATCGATCAGCTGGGAAAAACCGCCGGCAACGAGTATCTGCGCTACCTGGAGCGGCCGAATGAAGCGCATTTGCAAAATGCCGCGCAGGTGCTGCTGGTCTGGCAGGTCGCTATCGTCGACGGCAGCGAGCAGAACCTGCACTACTGGTATCGGCTGATGAAAAAGTCCCGCCTCGCGGCGCCGATTACCGAAGCGCAAATCCGCCTGGCACAAGGTTTTCTTCGCGAGCTGGAGCCGGAAGTGAGCGACCTGCACGCTTTGCAGGAGCGCTATAACGCGCTGTTTTTGCCGGAGGATGGCGTCCACTGGCTGCACTGATATCACTTCCCGGTGCACTGTTGGCTTCGTTAAACGTCACGCCGATGAGGCCACCGGTGCATAAGTCATCGCAACAAAGCCATCATGCCAGTACCTCTAACCCATGTTTTTGCACGATGGTGAGTAATTTCAGTGCCAGCCCACCGGGGCGTTTTGCCCCGCTTTCCCATTTTTGGACCGTGGAAACGCTGGTGTTCAGATAGCGGGCAAAAACCGGCTGACTGACGTTGAGTTGGTCACGTAGAGCCTTAATTTCACCAGGTTGGAAATCGCTTACGCGGCTGATGCATGTTTCATCAAAGCTGCGCATTGTCTCCTGCGCGATCGCATCAACACTGTATAAACCTGCTGCAGCGCTATGGATAGCTTCAAAGGCGGGGCTTTTGAATTTAGTTTTTGCAGTCATGACAAATCTCCACCAATTCTTTTCTCTTAACCAATGCCGCCATTTTCTCCTCGCTGAGAAGGGAATAATGCCTGGCTAACTCACGGAACGCCGCGAGTTCTCGGTTATCGATATTGGCGATATCCTGTTTGGCGTATAAAAATGTGTAAAACCAATGCTCAGCGCCCTTTGCCAGAATAATTGCGCGATCGCGATTTTTATTGAGGCGTTTTTTGTAAACGCCGCCACCAAGGTTATCTGCTTTTCCCTGGAGAGTGGCTTCAATCGCTTTGCAGAGTTCGCCATCATCAATCGCATGGGCCCGGGCTTCCCTGGTAAACCATTTCGTTTTAAAAACACGCATTGGCTGACATCCTGTAACCATAAATATAGCACCAAGTGCTATGTTATTTCTTCCTCTTACTGTTCTGAAATACCTAAGAACGTGATTTTCCGGTTATGCGAGCAGCTACGCAGGAGCTTTGCAAGGCCTGAAAAGTTGTCAAAACGTTAAATTCGTCACATTTAAAATGTTACACTGCGCGGCTTCCCCGTGTTCAACCATGCAGGTAACTTATGACTCCTTCGAATGCCTCTACGCCACAGGCTCATCAGGCGGCGCGACCCAACTGGTCGGCGGTTTTTGCGGTGGCCTTCTGCGTGGCCTGCCTGATTACCGTTGAGTTCCTGCCGGTAAGCCTGCTCACGCCGATGGCGCAGGATTTAGGCATCTCCGAAGGGGTTGCCGGACAGTCGGTCACCACCACGGCGTTCGTGGCGATGTTTGCCAGCCTGTTTATCACCTCGATTATCCGCAGTACCGATCGCCGCTACGTGGTGATTCTGTTTTCGGTTCTGCTGACCCTTTCCTGCCTGCTGGTCTCTTTTGCTAACAGCTTTGCGTTATTGCTGCTCGGCCGCGCCTGCCTCGGGCTGGCGCTGGGCGGCTTTTGGGCGATGTCGGCGTCGCTCACCATGCGGCTGGTGCCGATGCGCGTGGTGCCCAAAGCCCTGTCGGTTATTTTTGGCGCGGTATCGATAGCGCTGGTGATCGCCGCGCCGCTGGGCAGCTTCCTCGGTGGGATTATCGGCTGGCGTAACGTCTTTAACGGCGCCGCGGTGATGGGGGTGGTCTGTACGATTTGGGTGCTGAAGGCGCTGCCGTCTCTGCCGGGCGAGTCGACCTCGGCGCAGCAAAATATGTTCGGCCTGCTAAAGCGCCCCGGCGTGATGGCCGGGATGTGCGCCATTTTTATGGCCTTCGCCGGCCAGTTCGCCTTCTTTACCTATATTCGCCCGGTGTATATGACGCTGGCGGGCTTTGACGTTGACGGCCTGACGCTGGTGCTGTTGAGCTTCGGCATCGCCAGCTTCGTCGGCACCTCGCTCTCTTCGATGCTGCTCAAAAGATCGGTGAAAGCGGCGCTGGCGGTTGCCCCGGTGGTGCTGGCCATCAGCGCGGCGGTGCTGGTACTGTGGGGGGAGAGTAAAATCGTGGCGTCGACGGTTGCCGTTATCTGGGGCTTTGCCTTCGCGTTGATACCGGTTGGCTGGTCAACGTGGATCACCCGCTCCCTGTCCGATCAGGCGGAGAAAGCCGGGTCGATTCAGGTGGCGGTGATCCAGCTGGCCAACACCTGCGGCGCCGCGGTTGGCGGCGTGGCGCTGGATCACCTTGGTCTGCTCTCGCCGCTGGTCCTCTCCGGTACGTTGATGCTGCTGACCGGCCTGCTGGTGGCGACGAAAGTACGAGTGTAATGGGGCCGCAGTTAGGCGAATCGTCAATAAAACTACGGGCGTTCGCCCTGCGCCAGACGACGGTTGATGTCGGCAATCACGCCCGGCAAATCCGCCAGCGTATCTACCACATAGTGCGCCCCGGCGGCGTACAGCTTCCCGGCGGCGTGCTCGCGGCGGGCGGCGATCTCTTCGGCGCTCATCTGCTGATATTCCTCCCAGCTGGCGCCGAATTCGTTACCGGAAACCGCCAGACCCACGCTCCACATTCCGGCGTTTAATCCTTCGGTAATGCCGGGAGCGGAATCATCAACCTTGACGCAGTGGGCTACCGAGTCGATGCCGAGGACAATGACGTTCTGTAACGCCATCCACGGGCCTGGCCGCCCCCCGACGGCGAGGTCGTCCGTCGCCACCCAGTGGTCAGGCGCATAGCCCTGCGCGGCGGCGGCCGGCGCCAGCTTTTCCATCACCGGACGCGGATAGCCGGAACAGGAGCCAATTTTTATGCCTTCGGCGCGCAGCGCGGCAATGGTGTCGACAACCCCGGCGATCGGCGCAGAAAAATCGACAACTTTGGCAATCTGCAGCGGCATAAAAGCAGCATAGATCGCGTCGATATCGGCAGCGTTCATCGCCCGGCCAAACTTCGCCTGCCAGCGGGCGTCCACGGCGGGCAGTTTCCCCAGCGCTTCAATATGCTGCCATTTGCCGAGACCCATCGGCACCCTGGCTTCTTCGAGCGTAATCTCCACGGCAAAAGCCTGACGAAAGGCCTCAACGAAAATCTGCGTCGGCGCGAAGGAGCCAAAGTCGACGGTGGTGCCTGCCCAATCAAGAATAACGGCGTTAATACGGTTCATGACGGTTCCTTAGCATTGCCAGTACATGGCGTTTTTGATGGCCGCCAGCAGGGCGGTGATGTCGGCGTCGTACACTTCGCCGATGTTGCCGATACGGAAGCAGTCGCTTTGCGACACCTTGCCCGGATAGATCACGAAACCCTGCTCTTTAAGCCGCTGGTAGAAATCCTTAAAGCGATACTGCGGCGCATCCGGGGAGTAAAACGCGGTGATGATCGGCGAGTGCAGGCTATCGTCGAGCAGCGGCTGAAAGCCTAGCGCACGCATTCCCGCCACCAGACGCCGCTGGTTCGTGCTGTAACGCTGATGACGTGCGCGCACGCCGCCTTCCTCCGCCAGCTCCTTCAGCGCCTGGGCAAAGGCCAGCACGGTATGGGTCGGTGAGGTGAAGCGCCACTTGCCGTGGTTATCCTCCATGCAGCGCCACTGGGCGTACAGATCCAGCGACAGCGAGCGCGAGCGGCCCTGGCAGTTTGCCAGTTCCGCCTCCCGGGCAATGACGAAGGCAAAGCCCGGCACACCCTGAATGCATTTGTTGGCGGAGCTTATCAGATAATCGATATTCAGGGCGGCGACGTCCATGGGAATGCCGCCGAAGCTGCTCATGGCATCGACGATGTAGCGTTTGTCGTACCGTTTCGCCAGCGCGGCGACCTCTTCGATCGGGTTGAGCATGCCGGTCGTGGTTTCGCTATGCACCATGGCGATATGGGTGATCGCCGGGTCGGTTTGCAGGATCCGTTCGATCGCCGCCGCGTCCGGCCGCGCCACTTCGCCGCAGTCGTAGGGATGGTGCGCAATGCACATCAGTTTCGCCATCTCGATCATGCGCGCGCCGTAGGCGCCGTTGCTGATAATCAGCACTTTCCCCTGCGCGCCGATCGCGCTACCGAGCACCGCTTCAACCGCGTAGCTGCCGCTGCCTTGCAGCAGCACTGAGGTGTAGCCGTTAGCGGGCGTCGCCAGTTCCACCAGCCGTTGGCGAATGACCTGAACGACGCCGAGATTGTAGTCGTCGTCCCAGGTACAGCTATCGAACAGCATCGCCTCTTTTACCGTACGGGAAGTGGTCAGCGGTCCGGGCGTCAGCAGCAGATAATTACGCGAAGTCATTGTTTTCACCATTTGGTCTATACCAGATGTTTTTTATAATGACGATCGTGCCCCGAAAAGGTCAAAGGGAAAGTAGCGCTGCAACAAAAAATTCATCTGGTTATGTATAATGAGCGCATCAAATTTGGCCGCGAGCGAACATGAAATCACCCTCTGGCGAGACGCCACAGTATCTGCTGATCAAGGCGCAGCTTCAGGCGCGTATTCAAAACGGCGCGTTGAAGAGCGGCGATAAGCTGCCGTCCGAGCGCGAGCTGTGCGCGCTGTTCAACACCACGCGTATTACGGTGCGTGAGAGCCTGGCGCAGCTTGAGTCCAGCGGCGTGATTTATCGCGCCGACCGCCGCGGCTGGTTTGTTACGCCGGAGCGCTTGTGGTTGGATCCGACGCAGAATACCAACTTCCACAAGCTGTGCCTGGAACAGGGGCGGGAGCCGAAAACGGTACTGCTCGATGGGCGTCTGGCCGCCGTTCCGCTGGATGTTATGGCGCCGCTGGCGCTGCAGCCGTTCGACCAGATCTACCTGCTCACCCGACTGCGCCATGCTGACGGGCGGGCAATCTGCTACTGTGAAAATCACTGCCTGCCGGCCAGGGTTCCGGAGCTGCTGCGCCATGATTTAAACGGCAGCCTGACCGAAATTTATCAGACCCACTATGACCTGATATATACCAGTATGCATCTGTCGTTCTGGCCCACCTCAATGCCGCCCCAGGCCGCGGAAGCCCTGGGGGTGATGGAAGGGCGGCCGGCGCTGCTCTTGCGCCGCCTCAACTACGATCAGCACGGGCGAATTCTCGATTACGATATCGAGTACTGGCGCCACGACAGCCTGCGTATTGAAGTCGATACCCATTGATTTTATTGGTCCAGCCCGAGCGTTTTCCCGGGTTGCGGCTCGGGCTACGGGTTTACCGCCGTCTGCGGATGGGTAGCCCGGACAGGCGCGTCAAACGCCGCCTCCGGGATAAGCCCAGGTATTAAATACCTGTGCGCCGGGCGTCCCGGTGGCGCTGCGCTGACCGGGCTACGGGTTCACCGCTGGCTGCGGACGAGTAGCCCGGACAGGCGCGTCAAGCGCCGCCTCCGGGAGGGAGTCTTCTGCTCCGGCGTCATCCTTTCGCCACACTTTATTCATCGTTTTGTCATAAACCCCGGGTAGCGTGAAAAACAATCTGGTCTACACCAGAATGGCTAACTACCCGATGAGGCATATACGATGAAACTCTCCCGACTTGCCCTGCTGTCCCTGTTCGCGCTGACCAGCTCTCCGGTCTGGGCAGATGGCATCGTCACGGTTTACTCCGCTGACGGCCTGCACGATGGTGATAACAGCTGGTACCAGCACCAGTTCGCCGCTTTCACCAAAGCAACGGGCATCAAGGTGCAGTACGTGGAAGGCGGTTCCGGGGCGATTGTTGAACGCCTGGCAAAAGAGCGCACCAACCCTCAGGCCGATGTGCTGGTGACGGTGCCGCCGTTTATCCAGCGTGCCGCGAAAGAACAGCTGTTGGCCGAATTTCAGCCGCAGGACAGCGCCCGGATCCCGGGCGTACACGACCGCTACTCGCCGCTGGTGAATAACTATCTGACCTTTATCTATAACAGTAAGCTGCTGAAAACCGCACCGGCCAGCTGGCAGGAGTTGCTCGATAGCCGCTTCAGGAACAAACTGCAGTACTCGACGCCGGGGCAGGCGGGTGACGGTACGGCGGTCATGCTACAGGCGTTTCACAGCATGGGGAGCAAAGAGGCGGGGTTCGATTATCTCGGTAAGCTCCAGGCCAATAACGTTGGTCCGTCTGCTTCCACCGGTAAGTTGACCGCGCTGGTCAATAAAGGCGAGCTGTACATCGCTAACGGCGATCTGCAAATGAACCTGTCGCAGATGGCGCGTAATCCGAATGTGCAAATCTTCTGGCCAGCGGACGCGCAAGGCGAACGCAGCGCGCTGGCGCTGCCCTATACCATCGGCCTGGTGCAGAACGGTCCGAACGGCGAAAACGGTAAAAAGCTGATTAACTTCCTGCTCGATAAATCCGCTCAGTCCAGCGTCAGCGCGCTCTCCTGGGGCCTGCCGGTGCGCAGCGACGTGACGCCGGAAGACGCTAACTTTAAAGCGGCGAAAGCGGCGCTTAACGGCGTGAAAAGCTGGGAACCCAACTGGGACGACGTTGCGGTTTCGCTGTCGGCGGATATTGCCCGCTGGCATAAAGTGACGGACAGCGAGTAAGCGTGATGTTAATGAAAACGACCGTTGCCCCCACCCCGTCGCTGGCGGGGACGTCCGGAATTACTCTCGACGCGCTGCGCGTTTCTTATCACGGCAACGTGGTGCTGAAGCCGCTGACATTAACCATTGAACCCGGTGAGGTGCTGGCGCTGATCGGCCCTTCGGGCTCCGGGAAAACCACGGTGCTGCGGGCGATAGCCGGTTTTGTGCAGCCTGCCGGTGGTCGAATTTTGCTTGGCGACACGGATATCACCCATCTGCCGCCGTATCAACGCGGCCTTGGTATGGTGGTTCAAAACTACGCCCTGTTTCCGCACATGAAAGTAGAAGATAACGTCGCCTTCGGCCTGCGGGCGCAGAAACAGCCCAAAGCGCAGATCGCTGAACGGGTTCAGGAAGCCCTGAAAATCGTCGGCATGGCGGATTACGCCAGCCGCTATCCGCACCAGCTTTCCGGCGGCCAGCAGCAGCGCGTCGCAATTGCTCGCGCCATCGCCGTGCGTCCGCGGGTATTGCTGCTTGATGAGCCGCTCTCGGCGCTGGATGCGCAAATCCGTCACAACATGGTGGAGGAAATTGCCCGTCTGCACCGCGAACTGCCGGAGCTGACCATTCTCTACGTCACCCACGATCAGACTGAAGCCCTGACCCTGGCGGACAAGATTGGCATCATGAAAGACGGCTCGCTCATTGCCCACGGCGAAACCCATCAGCTTTACCACTATCCGCCTAATCGTTTTAGCGCTGAGTTTCTCGGACGTGCCAATATCCTGCAGGCGACGGCGCTGACAGATACCGCGGGACCTGGCCTGGTCAGCGTCAGCTGCGGCGGCGGATTGATCGCCGCGTTCAGCCGCGGCGGCCAGCATGGCAACAATAAGCTGCTCTGTATTCGCCCGCAGCATATGAGTCTCGCGCCGCGATCGGCCACCAGCAACCGGCTGAACGCCATCCTGACCTCCGTGCACTGGCAGGGCGATTTGACCCATCTGCTATGCGACGTGGCGGGGGAGGCGGTGCGTATCGTGATGACCCACGTGAACCCGCTGCCGCGTGCGGGCGACAGGCTGGCGCTCTATTTTGAACCCAACGATGCGGTCCTGATTGAGGTGTCATAATGTCGCAGATCTTAACGCTCCCGCGTCGCTCTGTTCATCTGCGGCCCTTACTGTGGCTGCTGCTGCCGCTGCTGGTGCTGGCGACCCTGTTTTTCTACCCGCTGCTGCTCATCGGCGAACAGGCGCTGCGCGATACCGAGGGTCATCTGGGCCTCGAAACCTTCTGGCAGGTGGTGGAGTCCCGGCGCTTTCTCAGCGCATTGCTCAATACCTTGCAAATCGCGGTTATCGCGACATCAGGCTGCCTGCTGCTCGGCAGCGTACTGGCGCTGATTCTGGTGTTTATCCCGTTTCCCGGTAGCCAGCTGATTAGCCGGATAATTGATACCTTTATTGCGCTGCCGACCTTTCTCATCACCCTGGCTTTCACCTTTATTTACGGCTCCGCTGGTCTGCTGAACGGGACGCTGATGTCGCTGTTTGCTTTTGAACTGCCGCCGGTGGATTTTCTCTATTCGATTCAGGGGGTCATACTGGCGGAAATGACCGTCTTCACCCCTCTGGTGATGCGCCCGCTGATGGCCGGGCTGCGGCAGATTGATAAAAGCCAGCTTGAAGCGGCGAGCATCCTCGGCGCGCATCCGCTGCGGGTTATCGGCCAGGTGATTTTTCCGGCGGTGCTGCCGGCGCTAATGGCGGGCGGCAGCCTGTGTCTGCTGTTGACCACCAACGAGTTCGGCATCGTGCTGTTTATCGGCGCCAAAGGGGTAAATACTCTACCGATGATGGTCTACAGCAAGGCTATTCTCGAGTCGGACTACAGCGTCGCCTGCATGATTGCGCTGATTAATATTCTGCTGTCGCTGGGGCTGTTTATGCTCTATCGGCTGGCCGCCGCGCGTACCGGCGTGAGGAGCTAACGATGTTGATTTGGTCGCGTAAAGGCCGTACGGCGGCAGGAGCGCTGGCGGTGACGCTGTTTGCCGGGTTTTTCTTCCTGCCGCTGGCGGTGATTTTGATGTCCAGCCTGAGCCAGCAGTGGAACGGCCTGCTGCCGTCCGGCTTTACCCTCGGACACTTTGTTAACGCGTTTCGCGGCGCCGCGTGGGATGCGCTCTTTTCCAGTCTGATGGTCGGGTTTTGCGCCAGCCTGTTCGCTCTGCTGTGCGGCATGTGGGCTGCGCTGTCCCTGCGGCAGTACGGTGCGAAGCTGCAAAAATACCTTGGGCTGATGTTCTATCTGCCAAGCGCCATCCCATCCGTTTCGGTGGGTCTTGGCATTCTGGTGGCCTTCAGCCAGGGACCGCTGCAGATGAACGGCACCTTTTGGATCGTTCTGGCGGCGCACTTCGTGCTGATTTCCGCGTTTACCTTCAGCAACGTTTCCACCGGTCTGGCGCGGATTTCCGCCGATATTGAAAACGTCGCCTCCAGCCTCGGGGCATCGCCGTGGTATCGTCTGCGCCACGTCACGCTGCCGCTGATGACGCCATGGATGATTTCGGCACTGGCGTTAAGCCTGTCGCTATCGATGGGGGAGCTGGGCGCGACGGTGATGATCTACCCGCCGGGCTGGACAACGCTGCCGGTGACGATTTTTAGCCTGACCGATCGCGGCAATATTGCCGATGGTTCGGCGCTGACCATCGTGCTGGTGGGCGTCACGCTGCTGCTGATGATTAAGCTTGAACGCATCGCCCGCCGGATGAGCCAGAGGTAATCTCCGGCTCCTTTTGCAAACCACCTAAGCCAGTGGTAGCCCGGGTAAGGCGTTACGCCGCAACCCGGGGAATGCGTCGGGATGAATATCGATGCGGCTTCTTCCCGGCTCGCGCTGCGCTTAGCCGGGCTACAGTGCGGTAGCCCGGGTAAGGCGTTACGCCGCAACCCGGGGAATGCGCCGGGATGAATATATCGATGCGGCTTCTTCCCGGCTCGCGCTGCGCTTAGCCGGGCTACAGGTTACGATCTGATAGCCCGGATCGGGCTCTGACGCCGCGACCCGGGATGGTTTCACTCTCTTAGAACCACGCCTCAAACATGCCGCCGACGTTCAGCGAATCCAGCTGCTCGTCTTTGGTGCCGTTAACCTTCGCAGTGCGCTTGTTATCC